>JASJCN010000136.1 GCA_030065975.1 Myxococcota bacterium | reverse complement strand
ACGGCGCCCCCGAGCGCTGGAGGTTCGCCATGAGCGCGACGAGTGGTGCGCGACGACCGGAGCCCGCTGGAACCCGATGGATCTCGATCCGATGATCTCGAGCCGATGGACCTCGATCCGATGATCTCGAGCCGATGGGCCTCGATCCGATGATCTGGCTGGCACTCGGACTCCTGGTCTGGAGCGGCGCCCACCTGCTGAAGAGCGTGGCGCCCGACTTGCGCGGGCGCCTGGGTACGGCGGTCGGCGAGGGCCCCTACCGCGGGCTCTTCTCCCTGGTGATCCTGGCTTCCATCGCACTCATGGTGATCGGCTGGCGCTCGACGCCGCCGACGCTCTTGTACGTTCCGCCCGAGTGGGGACGACTGGCGGCGATCCTCGCCATGGTCGTGGCCGTGGTGCTCTTCGCGGCCTCGGGTGTCCCGACGAATCTGAAGCGGGTGATCCGTCACCCGCAGCTGTGCGGCGTGGTCGTCTGGGCGGTGGGACACCTCCTGGCCAACGGAGAGAGCCGCTCGCTGCTCCTCTTCGGCGGGATCGGCGCGTGGGCGGTGCTCTCGATGCTCGCGATCAACCGCCGCGACGGGGCCTACGAGAAGCCCGACGCACTGCCCTTCCATGCGGAGTGGAAGCCCCTCGTGGGCGGAGCCGTGTTCTTCACCGTCCTCTACTTCGGCCACCCCTGGTTCGCCGGCGTCTCCCCGGTCCCGTTCTAGCCCGCGGTCGTCGGGGTCCGCTCCGCTGTGGCCTCCGCCGGCCCGGCTTCGCTACCGAAGGGAGCAACCGAAGGAGGATCCGTGGACATCACCACGCCCGCCCTGCTCTTCCCGGCGGTCTCCCTGCTCCTGCTCGCCTACACCAACCGCTTCCTGGCCCTCGCCGCGCTCATCCGCAGCCTCTACGAGATGCGCAGCAGCGAGCTCACGCCGCGCGTGCGGGGACAGCTCCAGAACCTCCGGCTCCGGGTCGTGCTGATCCGCAACATGCAGGGGCTCGGGATGTCCTCGCTGCTGTTCTGTGTCGTGAGCATGTTCCTGATCTTCATGGAATGGATGATGGAGGCGCGCGTGGTGTTCGGCCTGAGCCTCGTGCTCCTGATCGCCTCCCTCGGACTCTCCGTCTGGGAGATCCAGATCTCCGTCCGTGCCCTCGATCTCGAACTCGAGGACCTGGAGCGCGATCCGACGTGACGACCCGGGGGCTCGCGCGCGCCGCATGATCTACCGCTTCGATGCATTCGAGCTCGACGAAGGGCGCTACGAGCTGCGCCGCATCGACGGGGTGGAGCCCTCCGTCATCGAGGTGCAGCCCAAGGTCATCGAGGTGCTCTTCCAGCTGGTCCGCAACGCCGAACGCACCCTCACCAAGGACGAGCTGCTGGAATCGGTCTGGGGAGATCTCGCGATCACCGAGGCCTCGCTCACGCGCTGCGTGAGCCTCGCCCGGCGGGCACTCGGCGAGCACGAGGGCGAGCCGCGCATCATCAAGACCGTCCGCGGGCGCGGCTACGCCCTGGGCGTGGCCGTGCACCGCCTCCGATCCGGCGAGCCCGAGGGTGCGAGCGGAGAAGCGGTGGCCTCGGAGGAGGCGGCGTCGACGCCCGGGCGCCGTCCGCGCCGACTCGCCTTCGGGCTCCTCGGCGCCACCGCCCTGCTGCTCGTCTGCGCCTGGCTCGCCCGGCCCTTCGAACCCGGGTTGGTGACGCCGCCTGCGCCGCCGCTTCCCGAAGGCCCGTCGGCGGCCAGCGTCGCCGTGCTCCCCTTCCACGACCTGCGCTCCCCGGATGGACGCTCCCTCGAAGCGGACGGCCTGGTGTACGCGGTGATCGAGCAGCTCGCCCGGCGGCCCGAGCTGCGGGTCACGTCACCGAGCTCGTCGTTCCGCTTCGACCCGACCGCTCCCCTGGACCCCAGCCGCGTGGGCGACGAGCTCGGCGTCGGGACGCTGGTGCTCGGCACCGTGCGCCCGGATGCCACGGGCGAGTCCCGACTGCTCGTCGAGGCCGTCGAGGCCTCCAGCGGCTTCCAGCGCTGGGCGGCGCGGTTCCCGTTGTCCGACACCACGAAGACCGACGGGGCGATCGCGAGCCGCGTGGCCGAGGCATTGGGTGCCGAGGCCGATCTCGACCCGCTGCGGCCGGGCGTCGCTTCGGTCGAGGCCTTCGAGCTCTTGATCCGCGGCCAGCAGGCCGTGCTCGCCGCCGACCGCGAGCGGGTCTTCGAGGCGATCGGCATCTACGAGCGCGCCCTCGAGGCGGATCCCGACAACGTCCGCGCCTACGTCGCACTGGGCGAGGTGTACCTGCTGCTGTGGCTGCGGGACACCGAGCTCGGTGCGGGCGACCTCGACTGGCGCGCCGCCTCGGAGGCCAGCCTGCTCGAGGCCCTCGAGCGGGCCCCGCGTGACCCGGATGCACTCAGCGCCTTCGGCCAGCTCGAGGTGGCCCGGCGCAACTGGGACGCAGCCGAGGCGTACTTCGAGCGCGCGCTCGAGTCGGGCGGCGGCGCCCGCCCCTCGAGCCGCATGGCCGGGCTCCAGATGATGCGGGGCCGTCTGGACCGCGCTCGGCCCCACGCCGCGCGGGCGCTCCGCCTCGATCCGCTGGGCAACCAGAGCCTGCGGATGGCGGGCCGCCTCCACCTCTACGCGGGCGAGCTGGACCTTGCCGTGGCCCACCTGCGCCGCGCCGTCGAGCTCGAGCCGCGCACACCCTACTCGACCCGGCTGCTCGCCAACGCCTACTACCTGAGCGGAGACATGGACGCCGGGCGCGAGACCTACTACCGCATCGTGCCCGGCTGGGCGCGGCCCCTGGCGCGCCTCTCCGATCGGGTGATCGGGAGCGAGGCGACGGTCCGAGGCCTCCTCGAGGCGGACATCGCCTGGACCGGGCATCGCTGCCGCCGGGACGCCCACGGCACGGCGCTCGCGTGGGCACTGCTCCAGGATGGCGAACGCATGCTCGAGTGCCTCGACCTCGCCGCCGAGCACCACCTCTTCTACGCGCGGCTCGAGCCGTTGCTGGACCCCTACCGGGACGACGAGCGCTTCCAGGCGATCATGCGCAAGGCCGGCTTCTGAGCTCGAGGCGGCGGGTGGGAGAGGCGCAGGCGGTTGTCCGCCTCGTCCGACTCCTCGACCTCCCCGGCCGGGTCGACCTCGAGCTCACTCACACAGCAGCGCCCCGCGAGCGAACGCAGCAGCGCGGTGACGCCGCCCCCGAAGAGGCTTATGGGAAAGACGTGGTCGCGGGTCTCCCCGGCGGCCAGCCCGGGCACCGCGTGGAGGGCCGTGCCGATCACCCGCCCCGCTCCCCGGGTGGTGACCCGCACCTCGAAGGGCCCGGCGCCGCCGGCCCCGAGGTTCTGGATCACCACCCGGATCCGGTCCCCCTCCTCCTCGAAGACCGCGGGCCCGAGGACGAGGTTCGGCCTCGCCGGCTCCCCGGCCCAGGCGGGCATCGGGAGCGCAAGCACCAGCCCCGCGGGTAGCAGGAGCCGAAGACCAAGGCGTCGGATTCCTCCCATGGTCCGATCCTGGCGCGCCCGGGCCGGCGCGTCCTGATCCAGCCCGAATCCGTCGCCGATTCGAGGGATCGGACAGGGATCAGCCGGGGATCAGGACGCGCGGGGAGCGCCGAGGCAGGGTGCGTCCCCGAGACGGCCCGCGCCGGGCCGCCACCAGGAGGATTCTCATGCGTTCCCTGCTTCGCCTTGTCCCGTCCGCTCTGCTGCTCGTCACCCTGGGGGTCGCCTCACCGGGCTTCGCCACGAGCACGGGACCCGAGCGGCCGAGCCCGCCGCCGGACGTCGTCGACTGCGCCCTCGACGCCGACAAGACGACCTGCATCGAGTGTGGCAGCGGCGGCATCATCGCCTGCTGCTGGGACGACCACTGCGACGTGAAGAACAAGCCGCCGAAGACGATCTACGTGCCGCCGCGCTCGCCCTACGGCCCCTCGCTCCCGGGATGGGGCTGGATGTCCTGGGAGATCCTCTAGAGCCGGGATGCCAGATGGTCCCGGATCGCCTGGGCCCACTCGTCCGGGCGGAAGAACATCGGGCCCATGCCGCCCTTGTAGGCGACGCGCCCGTCCTCGCCGATCAGGTAGAGGCGCTCCGGCATGGCCGCGTAGGCCGTGGCGACGGCGTCGTCCATCTCGTCGACGAGGGCGGGCGGCTCGAGGGCCAGCTTGATCATGCAGGCCTCGCCGACGAGGGCGCGCTCCTCCATGGAGCGATGCTGGCGGAAGAGCACGGCGTCCTGCTCGTTCTCCTTCACCTGCCAGCCGTCGGTCGGATGGATCTCCTTGATGTAGACCGTGTAGAAGGCGACCTGGTCGCGGAGCTCGCGGTAGATCTCGTTCAGGGTCCCAGCCTGGGCCCGGAAGGGAGGTCAGGTGTAGCTCCCGAAGATGAGCGCCACCGGACGCTCGCCGAAGTGGGACGAGAGCGTGACCGACTCGCCCTCGGTTCTCGTTCCGGTGCCGCTGCCGGGGATGCCGGGGAGATAGGGCAAGGTGAAGTCGGGCGCCGGATCCCCGGCCTTCACGGACGCGGCCTCGATCGGCATCAGCTCGGCGACGGTCTTCGCCGCTTCGGGGTGGGACATGGCGTCCTTCAGGTCGTCGAGGGTCAGGCCCTGCATCGCCTCGCCCTCGCCGTCCGAGAGGTTCGAGAGCATGCCGTCGATCATGTCGCGCGCCTTTCGATCCTCGGCCATGGGGTCCTCCCGACTCGTGGCTTTGCGGCCTAGTCGTTGCCGAACCGGGCGTCGATGTAGCCCTTGAGCTGGCGATCGTGCCGGCTTGCGGCACTGAAGGGCTTCAGGTGGGGCGCCCAGCGCGGCGGCGCCACGCCCTCGGGCTCGTCGCCCATCACCGTCACCCGCTGGATGACCCGTTCCCCGTCGAAGTCGCTGAGCACGCAGTGCTGCGTGCAGCGGTTGTCCCACATGGCGATCGTGCCCTCGGTCCAGTGGTAGCGGACGGTGAAGTCCGGCTGGGTGGCCCACTTGGTGAGGAAGCCGAGCAGGGCCTCGCTCTCCCGATGGCCCATCTCGACGATGCGGCGGGTGAAGTGCTCGTTCACGAAGAGCGACTTCCGACCGGTGACGGGGTGAACGCGCACGACGGGATGGACGGCCACGTTCTCGGGCTTGCCATGGGCGTGAGCGTCGTGGAGCGCGGTGAGACCCTCGCAGAGCTCCTTCATCGGAGCGGAGAGCCCCTCGTAGGCCTTGTACATGTTGGCCCACATGGTGTCGCCGCCGTAGGGCGGGCACTTCACCATGTGCAGGATCGCCATCACGGAGGGGTGCTCCTCGCAGGTGAGGTCGCTGTGCCACTCGTCGGCGATGGCGCCCGATCCGCCCTCGGCCCGCAGCTCGAAGAACTCGGGGCGCTCCGCGTCGAGGCTCAGGTTGGGATGCGCCTCGAGCTTTCCGAACAGGCGCCCGAAGGCGATGTGCGTGTCCGGCGTGAGATGCTGCTCCGGGAAGAAGAGCACGAGGTGCTCGGCCATGAGGTCGCGGATGGCATCGGCCTCCGCGGGGCCGGCCTTCTCGAGGTCGAGGCCCCGGACCTCGGCACCGAGCGCTCCGGTGAGCCGCCGGACGTCCCAGTCCTTCCCAACGTTGCTGTCGATCGCGCTCGCCATCTCGTTCTCCCGGGAGGTTGTCGCCGACAGCTTAGCCCGCCCGCCGGGGAGCGGCGTTCGAGCCGGAAGCCCCCGCAGACTCCGCGCCAGGTCCGCGTCGGGCCTGCGGAAAGCGGCAAACCCGGGGCCGGCCCGGCCCTTCCGCTGCCGAACGCGCGTCGCGCCCGTGGCCGCCCAACTGCGCCGGATTCGGTGATATGCTGGGCGCCGCCATGGCGACCGGTGCCGTCCAGAGCCAGGCCCCGCGTGGCTCCCTCTTCGGGCCTGCAATCGACGGGATGCTCGGGTTCGGAGGCATCTACCTCCTGGCCTTCGTGGGCTTCTGCGCCTTCGGCCCGAGCCTGCGCGCGTCCCAGCCCCTGTGGCTGTTCCCGGTGCTGGCCCTGCTGCTGAGCGCGCCCCACTACGGCGCCACGCTGCTGCGCGTGTACGACCGGGCCGAAGACCGCGAGCAGCACCGGCGCGTGGCGTTCCATGTCACCGCCGCACTGCTCGGACTCTTCGTCGTGGGCGTATACGAGCCCTGGGTCGCCTCGCTCCTCACGACCGTCTACCTCACCTGGAGCCCGTGGCACTTCTCGGCCCAGAACTTCGGTCTGGCGCTGATGGTGATGGGCCGCCGCGGCCGCGCACCCGACGCCGTGTCGCGCCGGCTCTTCCGCATCGCCTTCGTCGCGAGCTTCGCGCTCGTCGCCGTCGTGCTCCACGGCGACCAGGGCCCCCAGGACTACGGGCAAGGCGGACAGGTCGAGAACATCGGCTTCCTGTCCTTGCGCGTGCCCCCGATGCTGGCGGCGGTGGCGGTCCCCCTCCTGCTGGTCGTTCAGGGCGTCTGCATCGCGCTCTTCTTCTGGCGCTTGATTCGTCAGGGAGGACCGCGGCGCATCCTTCCCGTGGTCGGACTGGTGGTGATCCAGGCGCTCTGGTTCACCGTCCCGTTCTCGCTCGGACACTTCCAGGTGAAGACCGGAATGGATCCGCTCGACTACGAGATGCGTTTCCAGTACTTCGCCTGGATCTCGCTGGCCCACGCGATCCAGTACCTCTGGGTCACGACCTACTACGCGCGCTCGGGCCCCGGCTGGCCGGGGCCGGGCCGCTACTGGATGAAGGCGCTGCTGGCGGGCCAGGCAATCGCCGTGGTGCCGCTGGTGCTCTTCGGGCCCGATGCGCTGGGCGACGTGTCGTGGCGATCCGGCCTGTTCATCCTGATCGTGTCGACGCTCAACATCCATCACTTCATCCTCGACGGCGCGATCTGGAAGCTGCGCAGCCAGCGCGTCGCGAAGGTCCTGGTGCACGACGGGCGCAACGAGGGGCCGATCGACGTGGCGCGCAGCCCCTGGCCGCGACGCCTCGTCTGGGGCATTGCGCTCGCCGGAACCCTGATGGGGGTGGCGAACATCGGGAATCGCTGGATGCGGGTGGAGCCCCAGCTCCTCGCGGGCGATCTCGAGGCCGCGGAGCGCACGCTCGGCCAGCTGGCCTGGTTCGGGGCCGACGACGAGAGCCTTCGCTTGGAGCTCGGCAGGCGCGCGCTCCTCGACGGCCAGACCGAGCGCGCGGAGCGCAACTTCGAGCGGGCCGTCGAGCTCACGGAATCGCCGCAAGCGCTGATCGGCCTGGCAGAGGCGCAGCTGCGCAGGCGAGCCCCGGCCCGGTCGCTCGCCACGCTCGAGCGTGCGATCGAGCTGCTCCCCGACCACGCGGGCGCCCTCCACCGCGCCGGGCTGCTGAGCCGGCGGCTCGGAGACCTCGACAAGGCCGAACGCTACCTGGCGCGCTCCGCCGAGATCGACCCGAGCAACCCGCGGGTCCGCGAGGCGCTCGAGGCGGTACGCCGACGTCAGAGCCAAGCCACCTCGGGCTGACGCCGAGCCCCCGTCCCCTGCCCCCTGCCGCCTGCCCCCTGCCTTCGGAAGTGGGCGCTGCGCCCCGGCGCGGCCCAGGCTGGAAGGCCCTGGGGAGAACTGGGACTTCCCGGCCACGGCGTTGCCGGTCGCTGTGCGCGGTCATGCGCGGCCTTTTCACCCCAAGTCCCGCGCCCGGCGCGTCGATACACCGGGGAGACGTCATGACGGACCGCGACCCCGATCTCCTGCTGGCAGAATGGCTGCGCGCCGAACGCGGCCACACCGAAGGGCTCGACACCGCCCGCGAGCTCGCACGCGAGTCCCGCGTCTCGCTGCTCGAGGCCCTGTGCGAAGGACGCGGGGTCGACGAACGCCGGCTCTACCTGCACATGGCCAAGGCCCTCGGGATCGAGCTCGGCGACGCCGAGACGGTGCTCACCGTGCTCGACCCCAACGTGATGCGGTCGGTGCCCGCCGGCTACCAGGAGCGCAAGCGCCTGGTTCCCCTCGCTCGCCAGGACGGCACGCTGATCGTCGCGAGCTGCGATCCCCAGCCGCGGCTGCTCGATCTGTGCGACGCCCTCGACTGCCGGCATGCGCGTCTCCTCCTCGTCACGCCGACCGACCTGCGACGGCTCCGCTTCGCCTGCGACCTCGGGCAGATCCACGGTGGCGGCATCCGCACCTCGCTCCCCGCGCCCGACCTCCTCGACCGCCACGCGCGCACCGACTCGCGTCACGCGGGCCTGCTCGACGCCCTGCTCGTCGATGCGGTGGCCGAGCGCGCGAGCGACATCCACCTCGAGCGCTATTCCGAGCGGGTCCGCGTCCGCCTGCGCATCGACGGCGATCTCCACGACGTCGAGCGCTACCGGCTCTCCCCCTCGGAGGTCGCCGGTGTCACCAACGTCGCCAAGGTGCGCAGCGGCCTCGACATCGCCGAGCGGCGGCGGGCCCAGGGCGGACGCTTCTCGGCCCGGATCGCCGGCCAGCAGTTCGACCTGCGCGTCCAGACCCTGCCCTCGCTCCACGGCGAGGGGCTGGTCATCCGCCTCCTGCCCCAGGATCGCCAGCAGTTCGCGCTCGAGGCGCTCGGGTTCTCTTCGGAGCTCGAGGAGCGCTTCCGGAAGACCCTGTCCCGCCCGGCGGGGCTCGTGCTCGTCGTAGGTCCCACCGGATCCGGCAAGACGACCACCCTCTACGCGGGGCTGCAGCAGCTCGCCTCGGATCCGCGGCGCAAGGTCGTCACGGTCGAGGATCCGATCGAGTACGCCATCGAGGGCGTGCAGCAGACCCAGATCAACGAGGCCGTGGACTACGCCTTCGCCGGAGCGGTGCGTTCCTTCGTGCGCACCGACCCCGACGTGATCTTCGTGGGTGAGATCCGCGACCCAGAGACGGCGCTCGAGGCAGCCCGCGCGTCGCAGACCGGGCATCTCGTGCTCTCGACCCTGCATGCCTCGGATACCGTGGATGCCGCCCAGCGGCTCTTCGACCTGGGCCTGCACCCCAACTCGATCGCCGCCGAGCTGCGCGAGGTCTTCGCCCAACGGCTGGTGCGGCGGATCTGTCCCGCCTGCCGGGAGCCGGACGAGGACGCGGCGCCCCGGCTCGCCGAGCTGTTTCCCAAGGGCGTGCCCGACGGCGTCACGAGCTACCGGGGCCGCGGCTGCGACCGCTGCCGGGGCCGTGGAAGCTTCGGCCGGATCGCCGTCGCCGAGAGCCTCTCGTCGACGCGTGAGCTGCGGCTGGCCATCGCCCACCACCGCCCGCTGGACGAGCTGCGCGAGATCGCCGAGTCGTCCGGCCTCCACCCGCTCCGCCGTCACGCCCTCCAGCTCCTCGGCGATGGCATCGTCTCGGCCGAAGACCTGATGCGCGTCTTTCCGCCGGAGATGCTTGCCGCCAGCGACTGATGGCCGGCCCGGCTCGGGCCGCCGCCGCGCTGGGCAACCCGCCAGGGGCGGTCAGACTCCGCGTACGCACCGGGTCCCCGCAGGGTTTACAGCATAAATTTACGGGCTAAACCCCGGAAGTGCCCCGAACCCTCACCGCCGAGCAGGTCCAGGACTTCCGTCACGAGCTGTGTGACGTGGCCGCCCAGCGCTTCGCCCGCGACGGCTACGACGCCGTGACCATGCGGGAGCTTGCCGCCGACCTGGGCGTGAGCCCGATGACGCCGTACCGCTACTTCGAGGGCAAGGCGGACATCTACAAGGAGGTGCGCACCCAGGCCTTCGCACGCTTCGCAGCCCGCGTGGCGGATGCGGCGGCCGGCGTCTCCGACCCTCTGCACCGGCTTCGCGCCCTCTTCCACGCCTACCTGGGATTCGCTCTGGACGAGCCCGGCGCCTACCGGATCATGTTCGAGCTCGAGCCGCCCAAGGACGCGGACCTCGACCACGAGGCTCCCGAGCCGTCCGGAGATGCCTGGTCGCCCCTGCTCCAGACCCTCGAGGAGGCCGCGAAGGCCGGCCTCGTGGAGGGCGACCCGCTCACCCTCGCCAACCTCTGCTGGGTACACGTCCACGGCCTCGCGAGCCTCCACATCGCCGGCCGCCTGCGGTTCGACCGCTGCTTCGACGACCTGGTCGAGCCTCTCTTCCACACCCAGCTTCACGGAATCCTGTCGCGCCCCGACCAAGGATGACCCATGACCCGGAGCTCGATCTCCTTCCGGGCAGCCACACGGAGCCTCGCGTTCGCGCTGGCCGTGCTCGCCCTCGGATTCGGCTCGGCCGCGCTTCGCAGCGATGCGGCCGGCGACGACGCCGCTCCCGAATCTCCCTCCGCCCTCCCCGTCGAGCTGCTCGTCGTGCAGGCCGCCGGGCACTACCCGGTTCGCGAGCTACACGCCGGACGCGTGCAGAGCCGGCGCGTGAGCGAGCTCGGCTTCGAGCGCGCCGGGCGCCTCGTCGAGGTCACCCACGACCAGGGCGACCGCGTCGAGGCCGGGGTCGTGCTGGCGCGCCTGGACACGCGCGAGCTGCGGGCCCGACGCCGCGAGGCCATCGCCCAGCGCGAGCGCATCCAGGCCGAGCTCGATCTCGCGCGCTCGACCACCTCGAGGCGCCAGCAGCTCCACGAGACGGGCGTCCTCTCGGCTCAGCGCTTCGACGAGACGACCTACGCCGAGCAGAGCCTCGACTCCCAGCGGGCGGCCGCGGTCGCGGCCATCGAGCGGCTCGACGTGCAGATCGCGCTCTCCGAGCTGCGCGCCCCCTTCGCCGGCACGCTCGCCCAGCGCTTCGCCGACGAGGGCACCGTGCTGCAGCCGGGAGCTCCCGTCCTGCGCCTGCTCGAGGACGCGAACCTCGAGGTACACGTCGGCATTCCGCCGTCGGCCGCTTCTCGCCTCGAGCCCGGGAGCCTGCACGCCATCGAGGTGGAAGGGCTCGCCGCCGACGCCCGGCTGCACGCGATCCTGCCCACGATCGACCCCGACACGCGCACCCTGACCGCGGTGTTCCACCTCGAGTCGCGGGAGCCGGGCATCCGGCATGGAGCGCTCGCGCGCGTCTCCCTCGAGAGCCGGGTCACGGCCGCGGGCTTCTGGGTCCCGCTATCGGCTCTCGCCGAGGGCCGGCGCGGGCTGTGGACCGCCTATGTGGCCGTCCCTGCACGCACGGGCCTCACCGCAGAGCGACGCCAGGTGGAGATCATCCACGCCGAAGCCGATCGGGCCTTCGTGCGCGGCACCCTGGCCGACGGGGACCGCGTGATCGCCGGCGGGGTCCACCGGATCGTCCCGGGCATGGCCGTTCGCGCGTCGAGCGAGGGCTAGGCCATGGCCAACCTCTTCTTCCGCAATCCGCGTCTCTCGGTGCTGGTCGCGGGGCTGGTGCTCGTCGCCGGCTTCGCCGCCTTCCAGGCGCTCCCCCGCCAGGAGGATCCGAGCCTCTCGCGGCGTTTCGCGACGATCACGACCTTCTATCCGGGAGCGAACGCGCTCCGCGTCGAGACGCTCGTCACCGAGAAGATCGAAGAGGAGCTGCAGGAGCTCCACGAGGTGGTCGAGATCGACTCGGTGTCGCGCACCGGAGTCTCGCTGATCAGCGTCGAGCTGGCGGACCGCTTCGACGAGTCGACCGTCGACGAGGTCTGGTCGAAGGTGCGGGATCGGCTCGACGATGCCGCGGCGCTGCTGCCGGAGGGCGCGGGCGCGCCCGACTTCGAGGACCAGACCTCGAAGGCCGTGACCCTGCTGGTCGGCCTGTCGTGGGAGGGATCGGGCGAGGCTCCGCTGGCCGTGATGTCACGGCTCGCGGACGAGCTCGGGAGCCGCCTGCGCAACCTGCCGGGCACGAAGGAGGCCGAGCGCTTCGGCGAGGCGCGCGAGGAGATCCGCGTCTCGGTCGACCCGCTGGCGCTGGCGGCCGTCAACCTGACCGCCGCCCAGGTCTCGGCAGCGATCGCGAGGGCCGACGCCAAGCTCCCCGCCGGGCAGCTGCGCCACCGGACCAACGACCTCCTGCTCGAGGTGGAGGGCGAGCTGACCTCGGTGGAGCGGGTGCGCGACGTACCCGTGCAGCGGGACGAGGCCGGGCGCATCCTGCGCGTGGGCGACATCGCGCGGGTCGAGCGCGCGGTGCGCGAGCCGGCCGAGTCGGTGGCGATTCTCGGCGGGCGTCGCGGCGTCGCCGTGGCCGCGACGATGGAGGACCGCCAGCGCGTCGATCTCTGGGCCGAGAGCGCCCGGGACGTCGTCGCCGCCTTCACGCCCGAGGTGCCGCGGGGCGTCCGCCTCGAGATCCTCTTCGATCAGAGCGTCTACACCCAGGAGCGTCTCACGAACCTGGCCGGCAACCTCGTGCTCGGCATGACGATCGTGCTCGGCGTGCTCTTCGTGATGATGGGCTTCCGCTCGGCGCTGATCGTGGCGACGGCCCTTCCGCTCACCGTGGCAGCCGTGCTCGCGGAGCTCAACTTCCTGGGCATCCCCCTGCACCAGATGTCGATCACCGGGCTGATCATCGCCCTCGGCCTCCTCATCGACAACGCGATCGTCGTGGTCGAGGAGTTCAGCTCGCGCGCCCGCAAGGGCGAGCCGGCGGCGTCCGCGGTGGCCGGTACGGTGCGGCATCTCTTCGTGCCGCTGTCCGCGTCTACGCTCACCACGGTGCTCGCCTTCCTGCCCATCGCGCTCATGCCAGGCGGCGCGGGCGAGTTCGTGGGCCCCATCTCGATCGGCGTCTGCCTGGCGGTGATCAGCTCGTTCGCGATCTCCATCACCCTGGTGGTGACCCTGGCCGGCCTCACCTCGGGGCGCGTGGCGCCGCGGCCGGGCGAGGCACCCTGGTGGAGGGCAGGCATCTCGAGCCCGCTCCTCCTCCGGTGGTACCGCGCGTCCCTCCGCTTGGTGCTCGAGCGCCCGCTCGTGGGCGTCGCGTTCTCGATGCTGCTCCCGATCGTCGGCTTCGCGGTCGCGGGCTCGCTGCCCTCCCAGTTCTTCCCCGCCAACGACCGCAACCAGTTCCAGATCCAGGTGGCGCTCGCCTCCCAGGCCTCGATCGCAGAGACGCTCGAGACCGTCGCGGACGCCCGCCGGATCGTGCACGCGCGCGAAGAGGTCGTGGCCAGCCACTGGTTCGCGGGAGAGTCGTCCCCGCGCGTCTTCTACAACATGATGGGTGCCGACGAGGGCATCTCGAGCATCGCGAGCGCCTTCGTGACCACGAAGTCGGCGACGGCCACCGAGTCGCTCCTGCCCGACCTCCAGCGCGAGCTGATGGAGCGTTTCCCGAAGGCGCGAGTGATCGCGCTGCCCTTCGAGCAGGGCCCGCCCTTCGAGGCCCCCATCGAGGTGCGGATCGTCGGCCCGGATGCGGACGTGCTGCGCGGCCTCGGCGAAGAGGTGCGCGGGCTGCTCGCCGCGACCCGATCGGTGACGTACACGACGGCCAAGCTCTCGGGAGGCGAGCCGAAGCTCGTCATCGCCGCGGACGAGGACGAGGCGCGGCTCTCCGGTCTCGGCCTGGCCGACATCGCCGACCAGCTGAACGCCCGGCTCGAGGGCTCGCTCGGCGGCACGCTGCTCGAGGGAACCGAGGAGGTACCGGTTCGCGTGCGCGTCGAGAGCGGCGCGCGCGACACCCTCTCGGCCATCGCGGCGGGTCGCGTGCTGCCCCCCGAGCGATCGCCGATCGGAGACTCGGGCCGCGTCGCGGGCGTTCCGCTCGGCGCCGTGGCGGAGCTGCAGCTCGTGCCCGAGCTCGGCGGCATCACCCGGCGCAACGGCGAGCGCTCCAACACCGTCCAGGCCTACCTCGAGCCCTACGCGTTGATCTCGGAGTCCCTCGCCGACTTCGAACGGCGCCGGGCCGAGGCCGGCATCGAGCTGCCTGCGGGGTATCGCATCGAGTTCGGCGGCGAGGACGAGCAGCGCAGCCAGGCCGTTTCCAACCTGATGGCGTTCGCGCTTCCGCTCTTCGTCGTCATGGTCGGAGCCATCGTGCTCTCGTTCAACTCGTTCCGGCTGGCCGGAGTGATCTTCGCGGTCGCCGTACTGGGCGTGGGCTTGGCACTCTTCGGTGTCTGGCTGTTCGGCCACCCGCTGGGCTTCATCGCCATCGTGGGCACCATGGGCCTCGTCGGCCTGGCCATCAACGACGCCATCGTGGTCCTGGCCGCCTTGCGCGAGAGCCCCGAGGCGGCGCGCGCCGACGTCGACGGCACCATCGACGTCGTCTGCGGCGCGACGCGACACATCCTGGCGACGACGTTCACCACCATGGGCGGCTTCTTCCCGTTGATCGCCTTCGGCGGCCGCTTCTGGCCGCCCATGGCCACCGCCATCGCCGGGGGCGTCGCCGGGGCCTCGATCCTGGCGCTCTACTTCGTGCCCTCGGTGTACATCGCCATCCGGCGCCGTGACCTGCGGGCGAAGCGACGGCAGGAGGTGAGCGCGCCGCCCGCCGAAGCGGTGGCGGCGGCCGCTGCCGCGGCGATGGTGACGGAGCAGCGTTAGGGCCGGTCTCCGGGTCGGCTCAGACGCAGAGCTCCACCCTGCGCGTTCCGTAGAGGAACTTGTCCACGACGCGAAGGGCGCGAGCCTGCACCGGGGGCAGCTGGATCAGTCGAGCCAGGACGCTGCGGAGGACGCCGGCGACGGCTCCCCCGCGCAGCCCGAGCCTCGGAGGCATCGCGGCGAGGGCCTGGATCTCCTCGATCTCGGGGCGCCGCTCGGCGGCGACCCGCTCGGCCGCGGCATCGAGCGCGGCGGCGGTTCCTCCCTCGCGCAGCACCGGGACGAGATGGTTCGCGGCGACCACCGCATCGCGGAGGGCGACGTTCAACCCCTGCCCGCCGACGGGCGACATGGTGTGGGCCGCATCCCCGATGAGCAGGACCCCGGGGCGCGTCCAGCGCGTGACGTGATCCGTGGCGGCGCTCAGCAGGAAGGGGCGCTGGATGGATCCGCCGTGGGCCCGCAGGTGCGCCGCGAGGTCGGGCGTCACGTGCTCCGCCATGTCCTCCACCCATGCCTCGATGCCGCGGCTGCGCACCTCGGCGAAGGTGCCCTTGAGGAGCACCCAGGCGAGCTGGAGCTGGCCGTCCGGCGCCGGCAACGCGATGAGCAGGTGGCCTCCGGCCACGTGGGCCTGCACGCGCCGCTCCCCCTTCCACGCGTCGGGCCAGGGGAGCTTGCACCAGGCCACGTCCATCGGGGCATGGAGGTCCACCGCCTGGAAGCCGCCCTTCCTGCGCACGATCGATGTGCGGCCGTCGGCCCCGACGACGAGGCTCGCCCGGAGCGTCTCGTCGCTCTCGGCACCGTCCTCCCGCAGCCGCACGCCCGCGATGCGTCCGCCTTCGTCCACCAGATCCGTCACGCGGCCACCGCGGACGAAGCGAAAGCTCCGATGCTCGGACGCCTTCGTGACGAGGCGTTCGAGCAGGTGGGGCTGGGAGACCGTGGTCGGCGGCGCGCCCCCGCGGAACCAG
>JASJCN010000135.1 GCA_030065975.1 Myxococcota bacterium | reverse complement strand
CTGGCCGAGACCAACCTGCAGATCAAGCTGCTCGGCACGGCATCGGGCACCGACGAGTCGGCCCGCGCTGCGGTCGAGGACCTGACCTCGCGCAGCCACCAGGTCGTCCGCGTCGGCGACATGCTGGGTGGGAAGGCCGAGGTCGTCCGGATCGAGCGCCGGCGCATCGTGCTGCGCCACAACGGCCGCATGGAGCAGCTCTCGCTGCTCGAGAAGGACGGCGGCATCCGGAGCCCGCGGCCCACGGCCGCCCGGCGCGACCGGGCCCGGCCCCGGAATCGCCGCACCGCCAACCGGCCCACGCGCCCGACGCCGAGCGCCGCCGACGTCGACATCCAGCAGCTGGGCGACAATCGCTTCGCCCTGGATCGCGGCGACGTCGAGGCGGCCGCCCTGAATCCCGCTGCCCTCTTCTCCCAGGCCCGCATCCTGCCGAAGTACGAGGGGGGATCCATGGTCGGGATCCAGCTGAACTCCATCAAGGAGGGGAGCCTCTTCCAGCAGATCGGGATCCAGGACGGCGACACGGTCACGACCGTGAACGGCGTCGAGATCACGGGCCAGCAGGAAAGCGCCCAGGTCCTGCGGGAGCTGACCGAGGCCAGCGAGTTCAACGTGACGGTGACCGGCGCGGACGGACAGGAACGCGTCCTGAACTACCAGGTCGACTGAGCCGTGGGCCTGGACGTACATCGAGCAGACAAGACGCGCGTGTGCCGCGGAGGGCCGGCGCGCGGAGGGGACGGAAGGTTGCGAACCAGAAATCAAGCAGCGAAGGCCGTTTGCCGCGTCGCGGCCGGCGTGCTGCTCCTCGGCCTCTGCTGGGCCTCGATCGCCGCGCAGCCTGCGGCCGCCCAGCAGCTTCCGGAAGGAGTGAGCGTCGAGAACGACGGCGTCCAGCTCGACTTCAACGACGTCGAGATCTCGGTGGTGATCGACACCATCTCCCAGCTCACGGGCAAGAACTTCATCTACGACGACCGCGTGCGCGGCCGCGTGACGATCGTCTCCCCGACGCGGGTCCCGCTCGACGAGGCCTACGCCGTGTTCGAGTCGGTGCTCCAGGTCAAGGGCTTCACGACCGTGCAGGGCCCCGGCGGCGCCATCAAGGTCATCCCGATCCGCGAGGCCAAGGAGAGCAACGTCGAGACCCAGAGCGGGCGCGGCGCGGCGCCGCAGAGCGACCGCTTCATCACGCGGCTGATCCCGCTCTCGTACATCGACGCCGAGGCGATCACGAACACGCTGAAGCCCCTGGTGTCGAAGGACGCCTCGATGGTCGCCTACCCCCCGACCAACACGGTGATCCTGACCGACTCCGCGACCAACATCTCCCGCATCCTGCAGATCCTCCGCTCCATCGACGTCGAGACCTACAAGGAGGAGCTCGTCGTCATCAAGATCCGCCACGCCGACGCCTCGACCCTGGCGGACCACATCTCGGAGATCTTCGGAGCCGAGACCTCGACGGCCGGCGCCGCGCCGGCCCGGGCGCGCGCACGGACGCGCCGCAACAACCCCCAGGCCTCGCCCACCGCCGAGGTCGCGGCGAAGGGTCGGGTCCGCATCCTCACGGACCAGCGCACCAACTCGCTCATCATCCTCGCCGCCCGCCAGCGCATGACGGAGCTGCGCGAGGTGATCCGCACCCTCGACGTGCCGGTGTCGGGCCAGGGCCGCATCCACGTCTACTACCTGAAGCACGCCGACGCCGAGGAGCTGGCGACGACCCTGCAGTCGATGCTCTCCGGCCAGCCCGCCCCCGCCACGGGCGGCGGACGCGGCCAGGGCGCTCCTGGTGCCGTCCCGACACAGGCGCTGCGGGCCGCCATCACCGAGCTCTCCGAGGGCGTGACGGTCACCTCCGACGCGCCCACCAACTCGCTCGTGATCCAGGCCTCGAAGGAGGGCTACCAGACCCTGAAGGAGGTGATCGAGCAGCTGGACATCCCGCGGCCCCAGGTGCTCGTCGAGGCGTTGATCATGGAGGTCGGCGTCAGCGACTCCCAGGATCTCGGCTTCAACGGCATCGCGCGGATCTTCAACGGCCGGAACACCAGCTACACGATCGGCTCGCTGACCGATGCCAGCACGCGCGGCAACACCTTCGGTTTCCCGACGAACTCGCTCCCGACCGCCGGCGCCGGAGCCGGCGACGGGGACGGAGATGGCGACGGCGGCGTGGGCGACGACACGAGCACCGTGGGCGACGTACTCGGCCAGTTCGCGGACTCGGCGATCAGCGGCCTGCTGGCCTCGGCCACCTACAACACCCTCGAGATCGACCCGACCGACGGCGCGATCGTCGGCGGCAGCCTGATCCAGGGGATCATCACCGCCTCCGCCAACGTGGGCGGCGTGAACATCCTCTCCTCGCCCTACATCCTGACCTCGGACAACGAGGAGGCCGAGATCAAGATCGGCAACAACATCCCGATCGTGACCAGCCGGGTGCAGTCGGCCGCGGGCGTGGACACCGCCAACACCCTGGCGACGAGCCAGAACATCGAGCGCCAGGACATCGGCATCACCCTACGCGTCACGCCCCAGATCAGCGAAGGCGACCTCTTGCGCCTCAAGATCTTCCAGGAGATCACCAACATCGACGAGACGCTCTCCGCCGTCACCGGTGACCCGCAGGAGGTGGGCGTCTCGCTCACCAACCGCACGGTGGAGAACACCGTGGTGGTCTCGGACGACGAGACGGTGGTGATCGGCGGCCTCCTCACCGACAACTACACGGACACCGAGACCAAGGTGCCGTGGCTCGGGGACATCCCGATCCTGGGCTGGGCGTTCAAGACCACGGGCAAGTCCACCCAGAAGCAGAACCTGCTGATCTTCCTCACGCCTCACATCGTGCGCACGGCGGACGAGCTCCAGGCCGAGACGATCCGCCGGCGCGAGGAGTTCCAGGAGCGCTCGGCCGGGGCTCTCGACCTCTCGCGCAAGGAGCGCAAGGAGCAGGAGGAGCGACGCCTGGCGGCCGAGGAGGCCGGCATCATCTTCGAGGAGACGGCGGGCCGCAATCCGGTGCGCGGCCGCCTGATGTCCCACGCCAAGCGCTACCCGGTCGAGCGCATGCTCGAGCTCGAGAAGATGGACCAGTCCGGGCGCTCGGCGGCCCCGGTGGACACGGGCCTGCGCTACGGGATCCTGGCGGCGACCTACCGCGACGAGGGCGCCGCGGCGTCCACCCTCCAGGAGCTCTTCGACGCGGGCTACGACGGCACCCTCGTGTCGGGCGACGTCTCGGGCGAAGTGCTCTACGAGGTGCGCGTCGGCCCCTTCGACACCGAGGCCCAGGCTTCCGACGCGGCTGAGACGATCGGCGCACGCTTCGGCCTGTCGCCTACGCTCACCCTCGAGAGGGAGGAGTGACGTGAGCAGCGGAATGCCCCAGGCGCGAACCCTGCGCGAGGTCCTGCTCGAGTCGACCCGGCTGAACCCGGCACAGCTCGAGGAGGCGGAGAAGCGCGGCGAGGAGAGTGGCGAGGGCCTCGCGGCCTCGGTGGTCGATCTCGGGCTGCTCTCCGAGGAGGAGGTGCTCGAGGTCCAGGCGCGCCAGCTCGGGCTGCCCCTGGTCTCGAACCTCGGCCCCGACGAGATCGACGCCGAGCTGATCGAGCGCATGCCCATCGCGTTCGCCAAGGGGCACGGGCTGCTGCCGATCAGCCGCACGCCCGTCGGCGCCCTGCGCGTGGCCGTCAGCAACCCCTACGACACCGAGAGCCTCGACGATCTCCGCCTGCTCTACGACGGCGCCGAGATCGAGACCGTCCTCACGAGCAAGCGGCGCATCGTGGCCGCGATCAACCAGGTCTATGACCGGGGCGGGAGCTCCCTCGACACCGTGGTCGAGGAGGCGTCGGACGACTTCGAGTCCCTGGCGACGGAGATCAGCGCCGAGCCCCAGGACCTGCTCGACTCCGACGACGACGCGCCGATCATCCGGCTGGTCGACTCGCTGCTGCAGCAGGCGGTGAAGGACCGCGCGAGCGACATCCACATCGAGCCCTTCGAGAAGGAGATCCGCGTCCGCTTCCGCGTGGACGACATCCTCTACGAGCCGGTGGAGCCCCTGCCTCGCGCGCTCTACCCGAGCGTCTCGTCGCGCATCAAGATCCTGGGCGGCGTGAACATCGCCGAGAAGCGGCTGCCCCAGGACGGCCGCATCCGCCTCAAGATCGCCGGCCGCGACTACGACGTGCGCCTCTCGACGGTGCCCGTCGCGAACGGCGAGCGGCTCGTGCTCCGGCTCCTGCCGCGGACCACCGAGATGCTCGACCTCGAGCGGCTCGGATACACCAAGAAGCAGCTCGAGCACTGGGAGACCCTGATCTCCCGGCCGAACGGCATCATCCTGGTGACCGGGCCCACGGGTAGCGGCAAGACGACGACCCTCTACGGCTCGCTCTCGCGCATCAACCGCCCGGATCGGAACATCATCACGATCGACGACCCGGTCGAGATCCAGCTCCCCGGCGTGGGTCAGATCGAGGTGAACCACAAGATCGGGCTCACCTTCGCGACGGCCCTGCGTTCCGTGCTGCGCCAGGACCCGAACGTGGTGCTGGTCGGCGAGATCCGCGACCTCGAGACCGCGGAGATCGCGATCCAGGCCTCCCTCACCGGCCACCTGGTGTTCTCCACCCTGCACACCAACGACGCCCCGAGCGCCATCACCCGGCTCGTCGACATGGGCGTCGAGTCCTACCTCGTCGGCTCCTCGCTGGTGGCCGTGCTGGCCCAGCGTCTGGTGCGCATGCTCTGCCCGCGCTGCCGTCAGGCCTACGAGCCCACGCCCGAGGCCCTCGCCGAGATCGGCGTGCGCGTCGAGGGCAACGCCCGCGCGTTCAAGCCCGTCGGCTGCAGCCAGTGTCACGACACGGGCTACCGGGGCCGGATCGGAATCTTCGAGCTGATGGTCGTCGACGACGCCCTCCGCGAGCTCGCCTCCCAGAACGTGGACGCCAAGCGCATCAAGCACGCCGCCGTGCAGCGGGGCATGAACACCCTGCGCACCGACGGCGCCCGCAAGGTGCTCGAAGGCCTCACCTCGATCGAGGAGGTGCTGCGCGCCACGGAGGACGAGGGCGTCGTGGCGCAGATCTGAGCCGCCCATGCCCGTCTACGCCTACAAGGGAGTCAACGCCTCGGGCCGCTCGACGAAGGGCTTCGTCGATGCGGAGAGCGAGCGGATCGCCCAGACGCGTCTGCGCCGCGACGGCATCTACCTGACCGAGATCGCCGAGAGCGCGAAGCGCGGCGCCGCCCCGGCCCAGACGAAGTCGAGCTCGCCGACCGTCTCCTTCGACTTCCTGCGGCGCATCTCCGGCACCGACCTCGCGATCGCCACGCGCCAGCTCGCCACCCTGATCGGGGCGGGCATCCCGTTGATCGAGGCGCTCTCGGCGCTCGGCGAGCAGGTCGAGAACTCGCGCCTCAAGGGCGTGATCGGGAGCGTCCGGGACCGCGTCAACGAGGGTGCCTCGCTGGCGGACGCGATGGAGGCGTCCGGCCCCTTCGAGGATCTCTACATCTCGATGGTCCGGGCCGGCGAGGCCGGCGGCGCCCTCGAGCAGGTGCTCGAGCGGCTGGCCGACTACCTCGAGAGCTCGGTCCGCACCAAGAACAAGGTCGTCTCGATCCTGCTCTACCCGGCGATGATGTTCCTGGTCGCCGTGGGCGTCGTGATCGTGATGGTCACCGTGGTGCTGCCGCAGATCACCCAGCTGCTCACGAGCCTCGACCGCCCCCTGCCCTTCTACACCGTGGCCGTGATCAACGGCTCGAACTTCATGCGCGAGTGGTGGTGGGCGATCGTGGCGCTCCTCGGCCTCGGGTTCGTGGGCTTCCGCATCCTCGTGCGCAACGAAGCCGGGCGCCGTCGCTTCGACGCCTTCCGGCTGCGCGTGCCCGTCTTCGGCAAGGTGATCCGCCAGCTGGCCATCGCGCGCTTCACGCGCACGCTCTCGACGCTCCTGGCCGGCGGCATTCCGATCGTGCGCTCTCTGGACATCTCGAAGCACGTGGCGGCCAACGTGGTGATCGCCGACGCGATCGAGACGGCCAAGGACTCGATCACCGAGGGCTCGACCGTCGCGGCTCCGCTGCGCGCGAGCGGGCACTTCCCGCCGCTCGTGACCCACATGGTCGACGTCGGCGAGCGCAGTGGCGAGCTCGAGCCCATGCTCGCGAAGGTCGCCGACACCTACGACGAGCAGGTGGAGAACAGCGTGACGCGCATGACCGCCCTGCTCGAGCCCGTCCTGATCCTGGTCATGGTGGGCATCGTCATGGTGATCATCATGTCGACCCTCGTGCCCCTGCTCGAACTCACGAGCGCGATCCAATAGCCCCATACGATGGCGCCATGCAATGGCGCCATCTCCCCTTGGAGGACTCCATGCACCCCTCGTCCGATTCTCCGTCCCACCGGCGCACTCCGAGCCCGCTTGGCGTTCCGAACCCGCTCAGCGTCCCGAACCCGTTTGGCGTTCCGAACCGACGTCGCCGAGGCTTCACCCTGATCGAGATCATGGCCGTCGTGCTCATCATGGGCCTGCTCGCCGGCATCGTGGGCGTCGCGATCTTCGGCCAGATCGACAAGGCCCGGGTCACGCAGACCGGCGCCCAGATCAAGCAGATCGAGTCGGCCCTCGCCTTCTACCAGATGGACAACGGCCGCTTCCCGACCTCGGAGCAGGGCCTCCAGGCCCTCGTGGCCAAGCCGAACATCGCCCCCGAGCCGCGCTCCTACCGCCCGGGCGGCTACCTGCAGAGCGGAAGCGTGCCCGTCGACGCGTGGGGCAACGAGTTCCAGTACGAGGCCCCCGGCCAGCTGAACCCGGGCTCCTTCGACATCTGGTCGCTCGGTGCGGACGGCGCCCCGGGCGGCGCCGACGCCGATGCCGACATCGGCAACTGGGCGGCCGACGCCCAGGCCGGCTGATCCGTCGTCGAGGGGGGACGAGCACCATGGGTCGGGCGATGCGCAGACGGCGCGAGGGCTTCACGCTCTTCGAGCTGCTGGCCGTCGTGGCCATGCTCGCGCTGCTCTCCGCCCTGGCGCTCCCGAACTTCGGGATCGCCGACGGGCGCGCGGCCCACGAGCAGGCCAAGCGGCTCGCCGCCGAGCTCGAGCTGGCTCGCGCGCGCGCCCTCGCCACCGGCGAGGCGCACCGCCTCGTGCTCGACGTCGACGAACACCACTACTGGCTCGAGCGGCTCGCGCGGCCTCGCGCCGAGCGCGAGGCGAACGCGGCCCCCGGCGACGACGCCGCGGCCGGGCCGCCGGATCTCTACGAGCCGCGCGCCGACGAGGACATCCAGCTCACGGCGCCCGTCGTTCAGGAGCCGCACTTCGAGCCCCTGCCCGGCCCCCTCGGCATCGGCGCGCACCTGCCCGCGGAGGTGCGAGTCGCCGAGGTGGAGCAGGAAGGCGTGGTGGCCAGCGAGGGCGTGTTCGAGGTGCCCTTCGCCGCCGACGGCACGACGGAGCCCCTGATCGTCCGGCTCGCGAGCGAGGGCGGCCGGATCTACCAGCTCACGCTTCCCCCCTGGGCCGGCGACGTGCGCATCGAGACGGTGGACTGATGGCGGCCCCGATCGAGAGCCTCCGGCCGCGAAGCCTGCGAACGCGCCCGCGCCACGCCTCCGCCGGCTTCACGCTGCTCGAGGTGCTGGCCGCGATGGCCGTGTTCGCCCTCGTCTACACGGTCCTGCTCACGGCGGTTTCCCAGGGCCTGATCCTCGAGGGCGACGCCCAGCGACGCATGGAGGCCTCGCTGCTGGCCGACCGCGCCCTGGCCCAGGCGGCGGCGCGCATCCGAGAGGAGGGAGCGGGCCGCCCCAGCGAGGAGGAAGAGGAGGTCGAGCTCTTCAGCGTGGCCACCCGCATCGCGGCGCTCGACCCCGACGCGATCGGCCTCGACCTGGTGGCCCCGCCGACGGGCACCGACAGCCGCGAGACCGATCGCGGGCGCGATGCCCTCGGCCGGAGGGGCGGCGGGACGCGCGTGCCCCAGGGCCCCTCGCTGCTGCAGCCGAGCACCGGCGCGGGAAACCTCGCCCTCGTGAGCCTCGAGGTCACGGTCTCGTGGCAGGAGGGCGCCGAGACCCAGGCCGTGCGCCGCGACAGCATCGTCTTCTCGCCGGAGGGCGCCGCTCCGCTGCTGGCGAACCTCGTCGACTCGCTCCCCGATCCCGACGCGGACGCCGAGGGCGGACTCGACGGCGAAGACGAGGACGCGTCGTGAGCGCGGCGCCCACGCGTAGCCGGGGCTTCACGCTCCTCGAGATGCTGGTGGTGTTCGCCTTCACGGGCGCGCTCATGGCCGGCGCCTTCCAGGGCTACTACCAGGTCAACCAGAGCACGGCGGCGGCTGCCGCCCGCATGCAGATCGAGCGCGAGGCCTCCGCCGTCCTCGACCGCGTAGCCCGCGATCTCCAGGGCAGCGTGCTGCTCGTGAAGCCGGCCGAGCTCGACCCGCTCTCCCATCCCTGGCTCTTCCTGGCCGAGTCCCGCGGCGTCAGCGCCTCGGCCGGAGCGAACCGCCTGCGCTTCGTGACCCGCGCCCATCGCCCGCGGGCGACGGCCGTGCACGAGTCGGACCTCGCCGTCGTCACCTACTTCTCGAGCCGCGACGAAGGCGACGGCGTCGTGCTCTACCGCCAGATCACGCCGCGCCTTCCCGAAGAGCTCGACCGCCGCTTCCCCAGCGAAGGTGACGAGGGGGTGCAGGCCCTGGCGACCTTGCGCGCCTTCGGCGTGCGCTGGCTCGACGAGGACGGCGACTGGACCGAGGACTGGGACTCGACCACCCTCGAGCGCTCGGGACAACTCCCCGTGGCGGCCGAGATCACCATCGGAGTCGAGCCCTGGCCCGGCCAGGACGACGAGATCGAGCGCTCGCTGATGGTCGAGCTGCCGATCCGCCCCCTCGATCTCGCCGCCGAGCTCGAGCGCGCCCAACAGAACCGGGTGAGCGACGAGGAGGGAGACGAGGACGGCGAGCTCGACGAGGACGAGGACTGCATCACCGTGGCCGAGTGCCGCGCCGCGAATCCCGACGCCTTCGAGCTGCTGATCACGGCCGACCCGCAGCTCGGAAGCGTGATCGACTCGATCGCCGACCAGTGCTTCTCCGAGTTCGCCGATCAGCTTCCGGTCGCCGCGGAGGGCTGCGAATGATGCCGCTCCATCCGCGCGAACGACGCCGCGAGCGCGGCCTCGCCCTGATCTCGGTGCTCTTCTTCGTGCTGCTCATGGTGGCGACGGTGGCGACCTTCCTGAACCGGGTGGGCATCGACGGCCTGAGCTCTCGCGGCCGCGACCGCTCCGCCCAGGCCGAGGCCCTGGCCCGGGGCGGCGTCCAGCTGGCCATCGGCCTGCTGCTCGAGGACCGGCTGCTCGAGACCGACTCGATCCGCGTCGAGACGCGGCGCGACGTCTGGGCGCTGGCCGGGCGCGAGCCGATGCGCTTCCCCGATGGCGGTGAGCTGCGCCTCGCGATCGAGGACGCCGGCGGCCGGCTCAACCTGAACGCGCTCTTCGTGGACGGCGAGCCCCGGGACGACCTGACCGAGGTCTTCCTCTCGACCTTCCTCGAGAAGGTGATCGCGGAGGTTCCCGCCACCGAAGAGGAGGCCGACTACGACCCGCTCGAGCTGGCGCGCAACCTGATGGACTGGATGGACGCGGACTCCGAGCGCCTCGAAGGCGGACCCGAGGACGCCTACTACCAGGACCAGCAGCCGTCCTATCGCGCCGCGAACCGCCCGCTGCTCTCGGTGGACGAGCTCGGCCTCGTCGAGGGGTTCGATCCGCGCCTGGTGAACACCATCCGCCCCTACGTGAGCGTGTACCCGGTCGCTGGCGCGGACGGCATCAACCCGAACACCGCGCCGACCTACGTGCTGGCCGCCATCTACAGCGGCGGCGCGGGCGACTATCGGCTGGCCACCGAGGACCTCGTCCGGCGCATCGTCGAAGTACGGGCCACGGGCTCGATCCTTTGCGACGAGAGCGCCAACCACCCCGACTGCGTGCCGCTGGCCGAGACGATCGGCGGCGACGTGTTCCCTCCGCCGAGCTTCCAGAGCGACGTCTTCCACGTGCAGGCCACCGCGACGTACGGGGACGTGCGGCGGCGCGTGGAGGCGGTGGTGGACCGAAGTGACGTCGAGGATCCCCGCATCCTCGCGTGGAACCTGCGCTAGCCCGGCGCCCAACGAAGAACCGGAGTCAACATGGCGAGACAGATCCTTTCGCTCGACGTCGGCAGCCACGCCATCAAGGCCGCCGTCTTCAACCAGGCGTTCCGCGGAGTCGAGCTCGAGCAGCTCCGCGTGCTGACGCGCCGGGAGATCGAGGCGCGTGAGGACGACGATCTCTCGGCGGCCCTCCGCGACTGGGTACAGACCCACGCGCTCGAGGGCGAGACCGTCATCACCTCCCTGCCCGGAGACCGCGTCTCGACGCGTCTCCTGCACTTCCCCTTCCGCGACCGGCGCCGCATCGCGCCGGCCGTGCCCTTCGAGGTGGAGTCCCAGGTCCCCTTCGACCTCGACCGCTTCGTCCTCGACTGGCAGCTCCTGGCCAGCGAGAAGGCCGGGGCCGAGGTCGGCGTCACCCTCGCCCCGGAGGAGCTCGTCCGCGAGCACTTCGCGTGCCTCCAGGGCGCCGGCCTCCCGCCGCGCATCCTCGAGGCCGAGGGACTCTCGCTGGCGCACCTGGCCCGGCTCTTCGAGCTCGAGGGGCCGCGCCTGCTGCTCGACGTCGGCCACCGCAAGACGACCCTGTGCCTGTGCCTCGACGGTCAGCCGGTCACGGCGCGCTGCATCCCGGTGGGAGGCCAGGCGCTGACCGAGGCGATCGCTCACGAGCGCGGCGTCTCCCTCGAGGAGGCCGAAGCGATCAAGCATCGCGACGGCATCTTCGGCGGCGACGGGCGCACGGAGTCGCCGGGCGCGATCCAGGCCGTCGAGCGCCTGGGCCGCGAGATCCTGCGCAGCCTCGGCAGCGCCGGCGAAGCCTTCGGGAGCGACAGCGCGCTGCGCATCCTCCTGCTCGGCGGCTCGGCGCACCTGCACCGCATCGACGAGTTCCTCTCCCAGCAGACGCGCATTCCGAGCGAGCGCCTGGCCCTGCCCCAGGGCGAGCTCTCCACCGCCGTGACCAGCGCCGGCGATCCGTTGCTCTTCGGGCCGGCCCTGGCCCTCGCCGCGCGGGCAACCGGCCCGTCGAGCTCGGGCGTGAACCTGCTCCAGGACGACCTGGCGCCCCGCCTCGACTTCCAGAAGGTGGGCCGCGAGTGGGGCCTCACGGCGGCGCTGGCGGGTCTGGCCCTGGCCATCGGCGTGTGCGGCGTGGTCGTCGACGGCGTGATCGAAGGCAACCGGGCCAAGGCCGTGGAGACCAAGTCCCAGGCGCTGTACGCCGAGGCCTTCCCCGGCCGGCCGGCGCCGCGCAGCCTGGTCTCGGGCATGCAGAAGGCGCTCGAGGACGCGGAGCGACGCGCCGACACCCTGGGCGTCTACCGCGGAAACCTCTCCGCGCTCGACATCCTCCAGGAGGTCTCGAGCCACGTCCCGAAGGAGCTCGACGTGGTGTTCGAGGAGCTGGTCATCGATCGCCGCATGGTCCAGGTGAAGGGCCACTCGCCGAGCTTCGGCGACGTGGACAAGCTGCGCGTGGCCCTCTCGCGCTTCGAGCCCTTCTCCGAGATCACCGTCGGCGACATCACCAACGACGCCCGCCGAGGCGGCCGCAACTTCAGCGTCCGCATCAGCCTCGCCGCGGGCGGAGGCGACTCATGAGCCACGAACGACTCGTCCCCGGCGGACCCGCCGAGGACATGCGTCTGATCGATCCTCTCGGAGGCGACTCATGAGCGATCTACTCGGCCGCTTGCAAGCGCTCTTCGACGGTCTCTCGGGACGCGAGCGGATTCTGGTGGGCGCCGTGGGCGTGCTGCTCGCCGTCGCCATCGTGATGTTCGGCATCATCATGCCGGCCCTCGACTCGGCCCAGGCGGCGCGGAGCCGGCTCGAGAACGCAGAGCAGGAGTACCTGGCCGCCAAGCAGCTGCGCACGCGCTACGACGAGATCCACGGCCGGCTGGCTGCGGTCGAGGGGCGCATCCGGGGCGGACCGAAGGGCGAGATCTTCACGACCCTCGAGGACCTGGCCAAGAAGTCCGCGGTCAAGGTCGACTCCATGGAGCCTCGCACCTCCCCGGCCAGCGAGGAGTATCGCGAGACCAAGGTGCAGGTGGCGCTCCGAAGCGTCACATTGGCCCAGGTCGTGAACTACCTGCACCGGATCGAGTCGGCTCCGCAGCTCCTCTCCGTGAAGAGCCTGCGCTTCCGGACCCGTCAGGACAAGCCGGAGCTCCTGGACGTGACCTTCACCGTGTCCTCCTTCGAGCCCGTGAGCTGACCCGAGCCGTGTCGTCCCACGAGCCCAGGCCGTGAGCGAAGACGAGTCGGCCGCGAAGCGCTGGCTGCGGAGGCTGGGGCTCGGCTTCGTGTGTCTGGCCGTGATGGGCGGCGCCGCCCTCTCTGCGTTTCCCTGGGACCGGCTCACGGACCAGGTCGCCCAGCAGATCGGCCTGGCGACCGGGACGCAGGTCCAGATCGGGAGCCTCGGCCCGGGCCTCAGCTGGACCGGGCCCTGGCTCGTGCTCCGTGAGGTCGCGATCCAGTGGCCGCCCAGCACGACCACCCTCGATCTCGAGCACGCGCGGCTGCGGCCGGCGTGGGCGCTCTCGTGGCTGCGCCTCGAGCCCGCCGTGGCCCTCGACCTGCTGGGGCCGGCGGGCCACGTGACGGGAACCGTCTGGCCCGGGCAGGCGCCGGCGTTCGACGGCCACATCGACGACCTGAACCCCACCGCCCTGCCACCGGCGCTCATCGGGAACGTCTTCCCGCCCATCACCGGCCAGATCGACGCCGACCTGGCGCTCGCCTCGGGCGGCCGGCGCGGCGTGGTCGGCTCGGTGACCCTGGACGCCCGGGAGGGCAACCTGGTGATCCCGAACACCCCGCTGGCCATCCCCTTCGACAGCCTGGTGGGGGAGATGGACATCGAGGAAGAAGGCAGCGCCAGCGTGCGTGGCCTCGCCCTGAAGGGCCCGCTCGTCTCGATCAGCGGCGAGGGGACGATCGGTACGGGCCGTGAGACGCGCCGCTCCCCGCTGGACCTCGCGTTCCAGATCGACCACATCGACCCCTCCATGGCGCCGCTCCTGGGGACCGTCGGGCTCAACGTCGACCCCGAGAACGGCGGGAGCTTCCAGATCCAGGGCACGCTCGGCGACCCGCGGCTCCGACAGCGCTGATCCCCGCGGGGCCGTGGCCCGCCGGTGCGATCCCGCTATCTTTCACGACCATTCGTTCATCCAGATATACGGATGAAGGGCGCCGGCAGAAGGCCGAAGAGCCGGCCAGGCCGAAGGATGTGCCGTGAGCAGTAGCGAACAGCTCCAGAAGGTCCTGAAGACCTACTCGGACTCGACCCGGGTGCGCATCCTCCTCCTGCTCGAGCGCGAGGAGCTGGCCGTCCACGAGCTGATGGAGGTGCTGTCGATGACCCAGTCCCGGGTCTCCCGGCACCTGGGCATCCTGCGCGAGAGCGGCCTGCTGCGCGACCGCCGCGAGGGCACCTTCGTCCACTACCGCTTCGCCGCTCCCGAGGACGGCCCCTGGCGCGAGGCCTGGGAGCTCATCCGCCGCAGCATCGACGACGACCCGGCGACCGTGCGCGATCTCGCCGCCCTCGATCGCGTGATCGAGGCGCGCGCCACACGCAGCCGCTCGTTCTTCGACTCGGTCGGTCCGGAGTGGGAGGGCCTCCGCAAGGTCTTCGGAGACGACGTCCTGCGCGCCCGCGCCCTGGCACGCCTCGCGCCGCCGGGCCTGCGCGTGGTGGACGTGGGCACCGGCACCGGAACCCTCGCCCGCGATCTCGCCCGCGCCGGGCTCGAGGTGGTGGCCGTGGATCACTCGCGGCGCATGCTCGACGCGACGGCGGCGAGGCTCGAGGCCGAGGGCATCGAGGGCGTCGACCTGCGCCGGGGCGACGCCGCCGATCTGCCCCTGCGCGACGGCGAGGTCCACGCCGCCTTCGCCCACATGGTGCTGCAGTACCTGGCTTCGCCCGCCGACGCGATCCGCGAGATGGCGCGGGTCATCGCACCGGGCGGCGCGGTGGTGATCGTCGACTTCGTCCGTCACGACCGCGAGTGGATGCAGAGCGAGCTCGGCGTCCTGTGGCTCGGCTTCGACCCCGACGAGATCGAGGCGCAGCTGCGCGACGCGGGCCTCGGCAAGCCGCGCATCGAGATCCATCCGCCGGCCGCCCGTGGCGCCGACCTGCCCGACACCCTGATCGCCAGCGCCAGAAAGCCCGAGGGCCAGGCCGCCGAGCGAGGGAGCTCAAGATGACCGCAGTGGAACCGAAGGAGCTGGAATCCCGTCTGCGAGCCAGCCTCGCCGAGCGCATCCTGGTGATCGACGGGGCCATGGGAACCATGGTCCAGCGCTACGGCCTGTCCGAGTCCGACTTCCGGGGCGAGCGCTTCGCGGATCACGGCACCGACCTCAAGGGCAACAACGAGGTGCTCGTGCTGACCCGCCCGGACGTGGTCCGCGAGATCCACGACCAGTACCTCGAGTCCGGCGCCGACCTGATCCTCACCAACGCCTTCAGCTCCAACTCGATCTCCCAGAGCGACTACGACCTCCAGGACATCTGCCTCGAGCTGAACCGCGAGGCCGCGCGCATCGCCCGCGAGTCCACCGACGCGTGGCTCGAGCGCGACCCCGAGCGGCCGCGCTACGTGGTCGGGAACCTGGGGCCCACCAACCGCACCCTCTCGCTCTCGCCGGACGTGAACGACCCCGCGGCGCGCACCCTCACGTTCGACGAGCTGAAGGACGCGTACGCGGAGCAGGCAAGGGGGCTCCTCGAAGGCGGCGCGCACATCCTCGCCGTCGAGACCATCTTCGACACGCTGAACGCGAAGGCCGCCCTCGTCGCGATCGAGGAGGTCTTCGAGGCGCGCGGCGAGCGCGTGCCCGTGATGATCTCGGTGGCGATCACCGACGCCAGCGGCCGCACCCTCTCCGGCCAGACCGTCGAGGCCTTCTGGGCCTCCGTTCGCCACGTGCGCCCCTTCTCGGTGGGCGTCAACTGCTCGCTGGGCGCGACCGACATGCGACCCTACGTGGCCGAGCTCGCGGAGCTCGCCGACTGCTACGTCACCTCCTACCCGAACGCCGGGCTCCCCAACGCCTTCGGCGAGTACGACGAGGAGCCGGATACCACCGGCTCGCT
>JASJCN010000134.1 GCA_030065975.1 Myxococcota bacterium | reverse complement strand
GATGCTGCGCGGCGAGTTCGGCGGCTGGCGCGCGATCTTCGACCGCGTGAAGGGCTTGCGCGACTGACCGCTCCGCGCCTGGCCGGCTAGCTGCCGCTCGGCGCCTGCCGGCTAGCTGCCGCTCCGCGCCTGGCGGCTAGCTGCCGCTTCGCGCCGAGCGCCAGAGCAGTCGGACGGCGTAGGGCAGGTCTCGCAGCAGGTATCGCGAGGCGAGGCGTCCGGGCTCGCTGCCGAGCCGGTGGACCCACTCGAGACCGGACCGCTGCATCCAGACGGGGGCGCGGCGGACGTGTCCGGCGAGGAAGCTCAGGCTGATTCCGCAGCCCAGCATCCAGGTCGCCGGCAGCTCGTGGCGCACGGCCTCGATCACCTGCTCCTGCTTGGGCGACCCGAAGGCGACGTAGACGATGTCGGGTCGGGCCGCGAGCAGGTCCTGCCGGACCTGCGCAATCTCGTCGGGGCTCGGCGGCGCAGAGAGCCTGGGGCTCGAGACGCCTGCGATGCGGAGATCGGGATGGCGGGCGCGAAGTCGCTCGGCGGCCACCCACGCCGCGTCCCCTTCGCCGCCCAGCAGGTAGAGGCTGCGGCCCCTTCGTTCGGCATGCGCGGCGAGCGTCTCGACCAGATCGGAGCCGGCTACCCGGGCAGGCAGCGGCTTGCCCAGCAAGCGCGCGGCCCAGAGCAGCGGGGTGCCGTCGGCGACGACCAGGTCGGCGCGCAGGAACAGCTCGCGGATCGCCGGCTGCCGACTCACCCGCTCGAGGAAGTCCACGTTCGCGGTGAGGATCCAGCCCCCACGTCCCTGGTCGAGGCTCCGGAACACGTGGTCCGCGACCTCTTCGGGCCCGATCCGGGCAATCGGCAGTCCCGCCAGCTCGACGACCTCGGTGGCGCCGTACTCGGGATCGTGGGTCGCGGCCGTCACGTCAGGCGATCCTCGACACCGAGCCGAGGGCCAGGAGCCCCGTCTCGGACTCGGTCTGGTTCAGGTCGATGAGGACCGGGTCCTGGAACTCCAGCCACAAGCCCATGGCCCCCGCGGCACCGAGGGAGACGACGACACCGAGGGCCAGGAAGAGGAGCCGGTCGCGCTCGGGGCCCCGCGGTGGGGCCGCGCGGTTGAGGATGGAGACGCGCTGGCCCTGCTGGGCCAGCTCGAGACTCTCGGAGAGCTCGGCCTGCTCCACCTTGCGCAGGAACTCCAGGTAGGTCTCGCGCAGGACGGTGGCCTTCTGATCCAGCGCTTCGAAGTCCTCGGCCAGGGCCGGCATCTCGCCGACCAGGGCGTCGAGCTCCCGGATCTCCGCCTCGGTGGAAGCGAGCTGGGAGCGCAGCTCCGCCAGGGTCTGCTGCTCGGCCTGGACGAGTGCGCTCGCGGGCCGTGTGGGCGGTGCGTCTGCCTCGCCCGAGTTGGCGAGGACGGCTTCCAGATCCGCGATCTGCCGGCGCAGGGCGCGGATGTCGGGGTGCGCGTCGGTCTTCCGCGACAGCTCCCGCGAGAGCGCCGCCTGCAGGGTCGCGAGCTCCGAATCCGGGGTCGCGGGCCCATCGATCCCGCCCGCCGTCGAGAGCATGGTCACGCGGGTTGCGGCCTGGGCGATCTGCATCGCGAGCGAGTCGCGCTGCTGCTGCAATCGCTCGAGCTTGGCGAGGTTCGCGCGCAGCTCGTCCGGCAGGGCGCCACGATTGTTGCGCTTGAACTCCGTGATCCGGCTCTCCTGCTCGCGGAGCTCCCGTTCGGCGCGATCGAGCTCGCGCTGCAGGAAGCCCGTGGTGAGCTGGGCCTGCTCCGTGCGCAGCCGCACCGCCTCGGTCTGGATCAGCCCCACGATCTCGTTGGCCACGTCCGCGGCGGTATCCGGCGCATCGGCGAGGAAGGACACGTTGAAGACGAGCGCGCTCTCGCCGCGGCGGTCCCGGGTCATGCTCGGATCGAGCGTCACCTGCATGTCCTGCCGGGCGCGCATGGCGACCTGTGCGCGGGTCGCCGTCTCGCGCAGTGCGGGATAGAGGTCGTGCTCGTCGACGAGCTGCGACATCCGCTCGCGCGTGATCGACTGGGCCACGAGACCGTCGACCCGCTGCAGGATGTCGTCGGGAACCGTCGTCCGGACGAAGTCCTCGGGAATCCGCTGGCTCGCGATGAGCAGGGACGCGGTGGCGCGGTAGCGGGGCTTGAGGGTCGAGACCGCGGCGGCGCTCGCGACCATCCCGACGATCGCGACGGCCAGCATCCAACGCCAGCGCCGCTTCAGGATGCCGAGCGGGTCCCGCAGGAAGGGCGGAATCTGGGGCGCGCCCTGTTCTTCGTAGATTTCGCCTTCAGCCAAGGTTCTCGTCCTTCGGAGGTTCTTCGACGGGTCCGTATCCGTAGTAGTGGTCGGGCTTCGTCCGGCTGGGCGCCTCGTTCAGGAAGACGCCGATCGGGCAGCCCGCGGGCAGCGATCGGAGCGCGTCCTGCATCGCGCGCAGCCGCGTCGAGCCGGCGCGGGCGACCAGCAGGCAGGTTCCGATGCGCGGCGCGATCAAGGCGACGTCCGGAACGGGCAGGATCGGCGGGCTGTCGATGATCACGGTCGAGTGGCGGCGCACCAGCTCCTGCAGCATCGCGTCGAACGCCTGCGAGGAGAGCAGCTCGTGAGCGTTGTGACAGTGGTGCGCGACCGGATAGACGTCGAGGCCGATGTTGGTGGTGATCCGGACCTCGTCCAGCGAGGCGCCCCCGGCAAGGGCGACCTCGAGCCCGGTCCGGGGCGCGATCCCGAGGCTCCGCGCGACCGAGGGCTTGCGCAGATCGAGATCCAGGAGCGCCACGCGGCGCGTCCCGCCGAGCGAAGCGAGCGCGAGGGCGAGGTTGCAGCTGGTGAGCGTCTTGCCCTCCTGACGATCGGCGCTCGAGACGAGCAGGGCGCGGGCGCTGCGATCGTTGAGCTGTTGCTCGATCCGCACCGCCAGCTGGCGAAACCGCTCGGCGACCGCACGTTCGCCGTGGACGACGACGGCCCGAGCCTCCCAGTGCGCGCTGCGAGAGGTGTCGATCGTGACCTCCGGGGCGTCCGGTACATCCGGCGCCGGCTGGAGAGGTGACTCGAGAGGCCTCTCGACCCGGTTCGGAAGCGCGGCCTCGGGCTTGAGGGACGGTCCCCCGGTCTCCCGCTCGCTTCGAGCGCGCCGCAGCGCATCGCTGATCTCACCCACGGTGTGGGACTCCCCTCTCCGGGCGGCTCATCGCACGACCCGGTGGTACACGGTGAAGACGCCGATCGTCGCCAGGAGCCAGGGCCCGACGCTCAGGCCCAGGCGCGCGGCCTCCGGCCAGCCGGCGATCAGGACGGCGACCGCGATCCCGACCGCGACGATCTGGAGCGGCAGCGCCCACACGACGAAGGTCGCCATGCGTCGCAAGACCGCCGAAGGCTCGAGACCCTCGCGGAGGGCCGTGTAGAACCCGAGCCCTGCCAGCAGCGTGGCGACGTAGAGGCCCCCGTCCGCGGCGACGAAATCCATCGAGCCCGCTGCCACCTCCAGCCGCGTGATGCCAGTCTTCGGCTGGGTGACGAGGAAGGTGTGGCCGAGGGGCGTGGCGAGCAGCTCCGCCGCCTTCAGGTACAGGCGCTCGAGCTGCGGGCTCGCGAGGGATGCGGCCAGGGTCGGCATCGGGACCGTCCAGAAGGCCAGCCCGATCTTCCAGCCGCGCGGGTGCCCGATGCCGATCGCTGCGCCCGCCATGGCGAGGGCCACGGCCGGCCGGGCCCACCGAGCCCAGTCCGCGCGCACCAGCAGCAGCTCGATCGACATGGCCACGGCCACCAGCAGCCAACCGCTCGCGCGGGGCGCATAGCCGGCGGGCGTGCGAAGGACCTCGCGCACGAAGAGCACCCAGAACACCAGGCAGTAGGCGGCCCAGGGGCGGACCAGCAGATGGGAGGCGGTGTCGAGCAGGACGGGCGACGCCGCCAGCGCGAGGAAGAGCCAGATCAGCCCCTCGCGTTCGCGATGCGTGCCCCAGGCGGAGCTCGGGACCGCGAGCGACGCTCCCGCCTGGCTCGTCACGCTCACGAGCCCGGTTCGCCGGAGTTCCGCCGCATGAAGGAGGAGTCGAGAGGCAGCATGTCCTGCATGCCCTTGGCCTTCTGCTCGATCAGGGCGAGGGGGATCGGTCGGAGCTGGCGCGAGTAGGCGGCGAGCAGGCTGCGATCGGCGAGCTGGTTCACGAGCCGCGGACAACCCAGCGAGGCGGAGTAGAACAGCTGATCGGCTCCGTAGGGGAAGATCGCGTCGTAGCGGCCACCCGCGATCTCGATGCGGTGCGCCAGATAGGGCTGGATCTGCTCGGGCTGCAGGAAGTCCACGTGGTGCTCGATGGCGATCCGCTGACGCAGCGCGCGGAGGTCGGGACGCGCGAGCAGGTCGCGCAGCTCGGGCTGCCCGGTCAGCACGATCTGCAGGAGCTTGTCCGACGCCGTCTCCAGGTTGGAGAGCAGTCGCACCTCTTCGAGGGCGCTCGGCGAGAGGTTCTGGGCTTCGTCGATGATGAGGACGGTGTTCTGCCCGGTCTCGAGCCGGCGCAGAAGCAGCTCGTTGATCGCGATGATGTAGCTGGCCTTGTTCCGGGCCGGCACCTGGATCTGCAGGTCGCGGGCGACGAGCTCCAGCAGGTCCAGCGAATCGAGCCCCGCCGTGTTGAAGACGACGGCGACGGAGGTGCCGGCAGGGAGATCGTCGATCACCGCCCGCAGCAGCGTGGTCTTGCCGGCGCCGACCTCTCCCGTCAGCAGCACGAAGCCGCGCCGCGCCTCGACCCCGTAGTAGAGCGAGGCGAGCCCCTCTTCGTGGGTCTCGGACAACCACAGGAAGCGAGGCGAAGGGGTCAGGGAAAATGCGGGTTCGCGAAGTCCGAAGAAGCTCTCGTACATCGGAAGGGGGAGATCCTTGCGCGGGCTTGGGTGTGACGCGATGGGCTAGCCGGCCACGCTCTTCGACGGGGGGTTGGACAGTGAGTAGCCATCCAACTTCAACAGGTTACGCCACTCCGGGCAGATCTGGCTCCCCCCGAAGGGAGCCGCGAGGTGATGCAGTGCGGCTCGGGGCCCAGTCGAGCGGGCCTAGGAGCGGCTCGGCTCCTCGGAGGGCCAGCGGGTCCCGATCAGGCCCTCCAGGGTCGACCCGAACGCGATCAGCCGGGTCCGGGCGCTCACCTCGTCGAGCGCGATCGGGGTGCTGATCCGGATCAGGGCTCCATCGGCGCGGCGCCCGGTCGCGTGGCTGACCAGGCGGTCCAGCACCTGATCGAGGCCGTTCACCAGACTCGGGCTGCGATGGGATCGGTACCAGAACTGCACCAGATGCCTCTCGCCGCCCTTCTCGACGGTCATCTCGTTGGCCCGGATGCCCTGGGACTCGTCCACCCAGAGAACCTGGCTGGAGAGGATCTCCCAGCCGCCGCTCGGGTAGCAGATCCAGGGGGTGTGCTCGGGTCGGCCGCCCCGGTCCGTCCCGTAGTAGCCCACGTAGAGCTCCACGCGGTGGCCCAGGGGATGCTGGTAGATGCGCTGCAGGTTGAAGTCGGCCCGTAGCATGGCCTCGACCGTGTCCTCGAGCGGGATGTCGACGGACTGCCACTTGCCGATCTCTCGCGGCAGGGTTGCCAGGGCCGAGGCGTCCACGTCCAGTCCGGGACGGACCTGCGCCCACCAGGCGAACGCCGCCACCACCGTCAATCCGATGGCAATGGCGATCGTCTGCATCTTCTCCGTCATCGAGGCTCCAGGCTTGGGCGACGCGCGCCGAATAGTAGGTCCACCGGGAGGCGCGAAAAGTGACACCCACGGGGGGCACTTCGCGTCGAGGACCCCCGAAAGTCACGGGTATGCCGGGGTCGGCACGGGCGTGGGTGGCCGCGAGGCGGGGCCCGGGTCCCCCATCCCTCCAGGCCCGCGTTCCCGACCCGCGTTGCCGAACGCGCGGGTCGCGTTCGGTATCGTTCGGACTTCACCCTGCTGAGCGCCTGGCGAACCGAGGCGCGAGACCCCTCTGGCCATGGCTTCGACGATCTCGGATGCACCCCCGCCCCGAAGCGGGCGCCCGATGGAGTGGCTGCTCGTCCTCGGCGTGGCGCTCGCCTTCGCCCCGGCGGTGGCCAACATGGTCCCCATCTGGAACGAGGTGGACTACTTCGCCCATGGCTTCCTGGTCGGACCCGTCGCATTCGCGGTGGCCTTCAGCAAGCGTGCCAGCCTCCTAGACGAGTCTTCGAGCCGCGACGTCCGGGGCTTCGTGCTGCTCGCGATGGCGCTCGGGCTCTATGCGGTCGGGCTGCTGGCCGACGGGATCCCCGTCCAGGGGCTGGCCCTGGTGTTCGCCGTCGCCGGCACCGTGCTGTACCTGCGGGGGCCGGGCTGGCTGCGGATCCTGGCCTTCCCGATCGGCTACCTCGCCTTCATGATCCCGCTCCCCCCGGAGTGGATCGCGCCGCTGGTGAGCGAGCTGCAGGTCTGGGTGACCGACGTGGCGGTCGGCATCAGCCACTGGCTCGCGCTGCCGATCGCCCGGGACGGAAACGTCATCCTGGTCCCCGGGGGAAGCCTGTTCGTGGCGGAGGCCTGCAGCGGCATCACCTCCGTCATCACGCTGCTGCCCGTCGCGGTGCTGCTCGGCTACTTCACGCAACCGACCCTCGGCCGGCGTCTCCTGCTGGCGGCCCTGATCGTTCCCCTCGCGATGCTCGGGAACCTGGCTCGCGTCCTGTTCACGGTGGTCGTGGCGACCCAGGCGGGCATCGAGACGGCGACGACGGGCTGGCTCCACGACGCGGCCGGGCTGCTCACCTACACGGTGGCCTGCCTCGGCCTGATCGGAGCCGACTCCGCCATCCGTCGAGTCTGGCCCCCGCAGGGATCCGCCGCCGCTTCGGAGGGCTGAGCGCCCCTCGGGGCGAACGGCTCCGGCCCCGCTCGGCCGCCGGGAAAATTTCTTCGGTAGGGCTTGAACTTGGCCAGAGGACGTGGTTCCCTCCCGGTTGTCTGCGCGAGTGCGCGCTGACGTGTACCTGTTGTACCAAGCTGTATCTCTGGAGCGACCCATGCTGCTTTTCCGTCTCTTCGCAATCGGTTTCGTCATGTTGCTCGCATCCCCGGGCTTCTCCGTCTCCATCTCGGACGTCCTGTCGGGTGCTGACAACAACTTCGCATTCTCCGTCGTGCACAGCTCCGATAGCTGCTTCGATGGTCAGTGCGGCAAGGTGCTCGACTCCGTCGCGCTCGGCGCGAACGGTGGCACCGTCACCGTCAGCGGTGGCCTGCTGTTCCTGAACGCCGAGCTCGACATCGGCAGCGACACCTACCAGGCCTCCGGCTCGTTCGACCTCGGCGGCCTGCTCGACGACTCCGTTCAGGCCAACGTCATGCTGGGCAGCATCACGCTGGCCAGCGCGTCGGGCCCCTACGACGGCGTGTACTTCTTCGAGGACCGGAACTACTCGAACGCGGTGCTCAAGCCCAACGCCCTCGACCTGCCTTCGCTCACGCTGAGCCTCTGGGGAGCGACCAACGCGAGCAACCCGAACGCCCAGATCGGTGACGCGATGGACCTGTCGCCGGGCGGCCTCGGCATCGATCTCCGGATCGAGCTGTCGTCGAACCCGATCCCCGAGCCCGGTAGCGTGGCGCTGTACCTCGTCGGCCTCGCCGTCGTCGGGTACACGATCCGCCGCGTGACCCAGGTGGCCGGCGCGACGGCCTAGCAAGAGTCGAGGCCGACCTCGTCGTCGGCCCACGACTTGTCCCACCAGCGTCCGGTGCGGGGTTCCCCGCACCGGACGCTTTTGTCTGTGGTGTCGCCAGGGCCTCGAGGCGAAGATCCGGCATGGACTACCGCATCGTCGACGTCTTCGCCGAGTCGCCCCTTGCGGGCAACCCCCTCGCCGTCTTTCACGGGGACCATCTCTCCGACGAGAACCAGCAGGCCGTCGCCCGGGAGATGAACCTCTCGGAGACGACCTTCATCGGGGACGAGCTCGAGGACGGCATCTGGCCCGTCCGCATCTTCACGCCTCGCGAGGAGCTCCCCTTCGCCGGGCACCCCACGCTCGGCACCGCCTTCGTGATCCGGCGGGAGCGTGCGCCCGAGCGAACCACGATCACGCTGCGGCTCGCAGCCGGCGACGTGCCCGTGCGATTCGACGACGGCGGGTTCGCCTGGCTCCTGGCTCCTCCCGTCACGCTGGGAGCGCGTCTCGACGCCGGCGCCGCGGCGCGTGTGCTGTCCCTGGGCGAGGAGGATCTGGATCCGGAGTTCCCTCCCCAGGTTCTCGAGGTCGGACCGGCGATGAGCTTCGTTCCCCTGCGCAGTCGCGCCGCGCTCCGGCGGGCCTGCGTGTCGGCCGACCGGGCCCAGGAGCTCGAGGCCGCCGGTGCGCCGGGCATGGTCTACGCCTTCTCGCGCGAGACGGACGACCCGGCGAATCAGATCAAGGTGCGCCTCTTCGCACCGCTCTCCGGCATCGCGGAGGATCCGGCCACGGGCTCCGCCGCCGCCTGTCTGGGCGAGTACGTTCGCAGCCACGGCTACGTGGGCGAGACGCCCGAGGAGTTCCGGGTCGAGCAGGGCGCCGAGATCCAACGGCCCTCGCTGCTGCGGGTGCGCACGCGCCCCGAGATCCAGGTCGGCGGCCGCATCCTGCCCGTGGCCCGCGGCACCATGCACGCCCTCGGCTAGCCGGAGGCCCGGTTGGCCCGCGGCCGAAGGCCCGTCAGGCTCGTGATCGCCAGCAGCTGACCCGTCTCCGAGAACAGGTGCATGCCACCGTGGAAGACGCTCTCGCCGATGTGCGCGATCGCCATGTCGGCCAGGATCCAATCGGTGTCGCGCAGCGCCACCATCCTGAGAGTGTTGTCGAAGCCGACGCTGCCCCGGGTGTCCGGGTGGGCGCCGGCCAGGAAGTCACCGACGATCGCCAGCAGGCCTGCGCTCACACGGTGACCCGCGACCGAACGGAACCACACGGCCTCCCGCCCCGCAGCTTCGTCCCGGCGCGCCAGCCGCCTCTCGAACTGTCCGAGCAGGTTTCCTGCTCCAGCGGAGCGTACGTCGATCCCGGAACAGTCGCCTGGCGCGGGCACTTCGGGGGGCGCCGTGAAGGTCTCGCCCGCGGTCCCGTCCGCGACCCCGAGCGCGCCCAGCGTCGTCAGGATCTCGCGGTCCCCATCGAAGAGCGTGGCGCGCGTTCGCTTCACGCTTCGGCCATCCCGGACGATCTCGACCTGGATCTCGAAGTCGGTCCCGGTGGGCGCCCGATCGACGAACTGGCAGGTCGCCCAGAGCAGCGAGTGGCCGGTCGCCCGCTCCATCGCCTCGATCGTCGCCCCGGTCGTGACCCCACCCATGGGCGCCACGCGGCCGGGGATCCCGATGCATGCGGCCTCGGATGCCGCGAGCCGATACCGGTCGGCCTTCCCGGGGATCGCGGTCGGGATCCAGAATCCGGCGTCCTTCGCGGCGGCAGCCACCTCTACTCGTTCTCGAGCGTGTGCTCGTAGCAGCACCGCACCATCGGCATCGACGCACCGCACTCCTCGGCCGCAGCGAGACAGATGGACAGGTCCTTGCTCGGCATGGCCATCGAGATCGTCGCGCGTCGGGGCATGGGCATGCTCTCGGAGACGAAGCTCCGCCCCGTCGACTGGTTCAAGATCGCCTTGAAGTCATCGAAGTCCATGCCATGCCCCTGGACGAGCTCGCGCACCTCGAGCAGCAGCCCCAGGGTTCCGATCGACATGGCGTTGTTCCCGAGCTTCACGATCTGGCCCATCCCGATCCCGCCGCAGGGCATGACCGTGCCCATGGTCTCGAGGGCTGCGCGGCACTTCTCGATCGCGCCGGCATCGCCGCCGACCATGAGCGACAGCGTGCCAGCCTTCGCTCCGGCCGGGAGCCCGCTCACCGGGCAATCGATCACCTCGACGCCTCGCTCTGCGGCTTCCTCTCGCAGTGCGCGGCAGTAGCTCGGCGACACCGTGCTCATGACGACGACGACCGAGCCCGGCCGCAGCGTTCCGAGCGCACCACCGTCGCCTCGGAGCACGCGATCCGTCTGGGCCTCGTCGAAGACGATCGTCATCAGGATGTCCGCATCCGCTCCGACGGCCGCGGCGTCCTCCCGCTCTTCCAGCCCCTCCGCCGCCAGCCGCTCGATCGCATCCCGGCTCCGATTCGCGCAGCTCCTCACCCGGAACCCGGCCGAGAGCAGGTGCCCGGCCATCGGCTCTCCCATCGCTCCGAGGCCGATGAAGCCCACGATCGGTCGACTCACGGGGAGGCCTCGCCGCTCTCCGGCCCCGAGTCGCCGACGACGCGGTCGCGGAGGTTGCGATTCCCGCGGCCGTAGGCCGCTTCGAACCAGCTCGGATCGAAGAACAGCACGCCGATCCCCGTGTAGTCCTCGTGTTGCGTCACTCGCGTGCCGCCCTCGACGGGCTCGAGGATCCAGTGGTGATCGAAGGTCAGGATCCCCCAGTACCCGCCTGCCTGGTTCAGCTCTCGTCCGGGATCGAGCTTGACGACGCGCGCCTCGACCTCCGCCGGCTCGCCGGACTCGGTCATCATCTGATAGGTGAGCCGCGCGCCCTCCTGGAACTCTCCCTCGACCTCCACGAGGACCGGGTTCCACTCGCCGTAGCTCGCGCCATCCATCAGCACCGACCAGATCTTCTCGGGCGGTGCCGGGATCGTGAGCTGGGCGTCGACCGACTTGCAGCCGGAGAGCGCCAGTGCGGCAACCACGACTCCTCGCAACCAGGGCTTTGCGTTCGGCATGATCCTCTACCCCATGTCGGCGAGCCGGCTCGCCAGGTCCTGCCCCCGCTGGATCGACCGAGGCGTCCACTCGGGGTACTCGCGCTTGAGCTTGCTCACCTCGTCGAGGCGGGCCATGTCCTCGGGAGAGAGCGCGACGTCTGCTGCCGCCAGGTTGTCCAGCAGTTGCTCCTCCTTCCGCGCGCCGACGATCACGCTCGTGATGCCGGGCTTGTGGAGAAGCCACGCCAAGGCGACCTGTGCCACCGATGCATCGTGCCGCCCCGCGATCTCGAGCGCGACGTCCACGATGTCGTAGCCGCGCGCTTCGTCGACCGGAGGCACCTGGATCTTCGCGCGTCGGCCCTCTCCCGAAGCCTCGCGGGTGTACTTCCCGCTCAGGAATCCGCTCGCCAGCGGGCTCCACACGAGGATGCCGAGGCCCAGGTCGAGCGCGGCCGGGATGATCTCTCGCTCGAGCTCCCTGCCGACCAGGGAGTAGTAAGCCTGCACCGAGCAGAAGCGCTCGAGACCCATTCGACGGGAGATGCCGTCGGCCTTGGCGATCTGCCAACCGGCGTAGTTCGACAAGCCGATGTATCGAACCTTGCCCTGCTGGACGAGAGTGTCGAGTGCCCGCAGCGTCTCCTCGAGTGGTGTGGTGTCGTCGAAGCTGTGGACCTGGTACAGGTCGATCCACTCGGTACCCAGGCGCTCCAGGCTGTTCTCGCACTCGCGGATCGCAGAGAGCCGGCTGCTGCCCCCCGCATTCGGGCCGCCGCCCATCGGATTGTTGAACTTGGTCGCGATGAGGACGTCGCCCCGTCGGGATCCGAGCGCCTTGCCGAGCATCCGCTCGGACTCGCCCATTCCGTAGATGTTGGCGGTGTCGAAGAGATTGACACCGGCATCGATGGACAGGTCGACCATTCGGGTGGCCAGCTCTTGACCGGTCCCTCCGACGAGCTGCCCGAACATGCCGTCCTCGCGGTCGAAGGTCATTGCGCCCAGCGTGAGCTGAGAGACGTAGAGCCCCGTGTCCCCCAACGGCAGGTACTTCATGGATTCCGCTCCCATCGGGCGCCAACGGCCCTCCAGAATAATGGACTGTTGGTTCGTAAATAGATGACCACTGGTCCGTTGTCAATCCGCCGATTATGCTCGAGGCACGATGAGCGCAGATCGAGGTCGAGAGGACACCTCCGAGGTGCCGGTCCGCCCCGACTGGCAGCGGGCCCGCCGGCCCGAGGAGAAGGCGGCGCGCCGGGAGGCCATTCTCCGGGCCGCCGAGTCGCTGCTGGACGACAAGGGCGTCGATGGCACGACGCTGTCCGAGATCGCCCGGGAATCCGGCGTCTCCAAGGCCAGCTGCTACCGGTACTTCGAGAGCCGTGAGGCCATCCTGCTCGAAGTCGCAGTCGAAGAGGTCCGGGAATGGGCGGCGGACGTCCGGGAACGGCTCGAGCCGCTGGCCGGGACTCGAGACCTCGAGGGGATCGCGCGGGCCTACGCGGCGGCGACGTCGTCGCGACCGCGCTTCTGCATGCTGTTGAGCGCGCTCTCCTCGGTGCTCGAGCACAACGTCCGAGCCGAGTCCGTGCTCGATTTCAAGCGGCGCTTCAATGGCGCGGCTTTCGAGACGGTCGCGGGAGTACGGGAGGCGATCCCCGAGCTGTCCGACCTGCAGGTAGCCTGCTTCATGAGGTTTCTCTCCACGGCGATCGCGGGGGCCTGGCCGATGGCCAACCCGCCGCCCGTGGTCGCCAACCTCATGCAGCGCGAGGAGTTCGCCTCGGTCCGAAGCGAGCTCGAGCCGTCGCTCTTCGACTACTGCCGTCTCGTCCTGCGTGGGCTCCTTGCCGAGGCTCGCGGAGGCTGATCCAGGACCGCAACCTCGCCTCGTTTCTCTGAAGGGGCTTGCATGATAGGGTCGCGCCCATGCATGCAGGAGCGCTCACGTCGTGAAGTTCACCCGGCTCGGAAGCACGGGGCTCGAGGTGTCCCGCCTCTGCCTCGGGATGATGACCTACGGCTCGCCCGCGTGGCGCGAGTGGGTGCTCGACGAGGAGGCGAGCGTCCCCCTTCTGCGCGCCGCCTACGAGGCGGGCATCCGCTTCTTCGACACCGCGGACATGTACTCGAACGGCGTGAGCGAGGAGATCCTCGGTCGCTTCCTCCGCGAGCACGCGCGGCGCGACGAGGTCGTGGTGGCGACGAAGCTCTTCTACCCGCTTCGCGACGAAGGTCCGAACCGGCAGGGGCTCTCGCGCAAGCGCGTCTTCGACTGCGTCGACGCCTCCCTGCAGAGGCTCGGGTGCGACTACGTCGACCTCTACCAGATCCATCGCTTCGATTCCGAGACGCCCATCGAGGAGACCCTGCTGGCTCTCGACGACGTCGTCCGGGCGGGGAAGGTGCGCTACGTGGGCGCCTCGAGCATGCGCGCCTTCGAGTTCGCGAAGCTGCTCCATACGGCAGACCGGCTCGGGCTGCGTCGCATGGTCTCCATGCAGAACCACTACAACCTGATCTCGCGCGACGAGGAGCGCGAGATGGTGCCGCTGTGCCGGACCGAGGGTGTCGGACTGATCCCCTACAGCCCCCTGGCCAGGGGGTTCCTCGCCGGCAACCGGCGCCGCGGGAGCTGGGAGGCGACGACCCGGGCGCGCACCGATGCCTTCGGCGGCGAGTCGTTCTTCCGCGACGCCGACTTCGACGTGCAGGAGGCCGTGGTGGCGCTGGCCGAGAAGCGCGGCGTGGCCCCGGCACAGGTGGCCCTGGCCTGGCTCCTGGCCAAGCCGGGCGTCAGCGCGCCGATCATCGGCGTGAGCAAGCCGGCCCAGCTCGAAGACGCGCTGGCCGCCCTCGAGATCGATCTCTCCGAGGACGAGCTGTCCGCGCTCGAGGTCTCGTACCAGCCGCGCGCCGACCGCGGCTTCCTGTAGCGCTCCGCGCTAGAGATCCTCCCGGTAGCCCGTGTTGATCTCGAGCAGGGACGCGTCGTCGCCGAGCGCGTAGTGCTTGGACATGTCGGGGGAGTAGGCGCTGGCGATCGGCTGGCGCCCCAGTGCCTCGGCGATGGCGCGCACGTGGTGCGGCGCGCCGCCGCAGCACACGCCGAGGTAGCGCACGTCCATGGCCGTGGCCTCGCGCGCGAACTCCGCCAGCTCGTATCGGTTGCAGACGAAGGGGTCGAGGGCGGTCGGGAACGCGCCCTCGGGCGGAAGGCAGCCGCAGTCCGGATCGGCGAGGGACTGGAAGGTCGGGTTCGCCGGCCGCGTCCGATAGGGGACGGGGAGGGCGGCCACCGGGCAGCGCACCGCCAGCCGGATCTCGGCGAGGAGCGGCAGCATCGTGGCCGGCCCGCGCGCGCAGTTGAGCCCGACGACCGAGGCGCCTTCCTGCTCGAGGCGCTTGCAGGCCTCCGCCACGCCGACCTCGTCGCGCAGGAGGCCCGGCTTGTGGACGGCGAGGGTCACCACGGCCGGCAGGCCGGTCTCGCGGATCGCGCGCAGCGCGAGCTCCGCCTCGCCGTGGAACTCGAGAGTCTCGGCGATCACGAAGTCGACGCCGGCCTCGACCGCCCAGGCGACCTGCTCGTCGAACATCTCGCGCACCTGGGCTTCGCTCTTCGCGCTCCCCGGCTCGTAGACGTTGGTATTGCAGATGTTGCCGGCGACCAGCGCATCCTGCTCGGCGAACTCCTCGGCAGCCTGGCGCGCCAGGTGCAGCGCGTTCTTCTGCAGCGGCTCGAGCAGCTCCTCCTTCCCGATCAGGCGCAGCTTCTCGCGGTGTCCGTAGTAGGTGAAGGCCTCGACCACGTCGGTGCCGGCACGCAGGAACTCGCGGTGGAGCTGGCTCACGACCTCGGGATGGTCGAGCACCACCTCGGGGACGAAGGCGCCGGCCTGCAGGTAGCCGCGGCGTTCCAGCTCGAAGAGGTAGCCCTCCGCGCAGATCACGCTCCCGCTCTCGAGTCGTTGGAGGAGTCCTCGTTCGGCCATGGGCGTCTCCCGGGTCGAGCCGGAGGCGGCTCTCAGAGGTCCTTGCACAGGCGCAAGGCGTCGTGGATGGCGGCGTGGACGTTGCGGCTGGCCGCGGCGTCGCCGATGCGGAAGAGCTGGTACGCGCCGTCGGGCCGGCTCTCGATCGTCTGAGGGCGGCCCGCGACGAGCGCCTCCCAATCGATCTC
>JASJCN010000005.1 GCA_030065975.1 Myxococcota bacterium | reverse complement strand
AAGCCCGGCATGTGGGTCTTCCCGGGTGGGAAGGTCGAGTCCCACGAGCACGACGCGGCCGACGAACGCGTCGGTGCGCTGCGCGCTGCCGTGCGCGAGACCCACGAGGAGGCCGGGCTTTACGGGATTGCGCGCCGCCCGTTGCAGCAGCAGGAGCTCGAGCCGCGCCTGCGCGTCGCGAACCAGCACGACGGTGGCGGAGGGCTTGGGCACCTCGGCCATCAGCGGCTCCACGCGTCGATCAGCTCGGCGCTCTGCGGGAGCGTCGCCACGGCGCCGAGCGAGTGCGCGAAGACGGCCTCCACGTACTCGGCGGGGAAGCCGGCCACGGCGTCGCGCGGGAGGATCACCTGGTAGCCGGCGTTCACCGCGTCGTAGGCCAGGGCCTGGAGCGCCACGTTGATCGACACGCCGGTCCCGACGAGGGTCGTCACGCCGAGATTGCGCAGCACGAAGTCGAGCTCGGTTCCCTGGAAGGGCGAGAGCCCGTGGAGCCTCGGCATCACCAGATCGGAGGGATCGACCTCGACCTCCGGCACGATGGCGGCCGCTTCGGAGCCCGGCAGGAGCTTCAGCTCGGCGCGGCTCATGTACTGGAAGATCCGCGCGTTCTGGTTGGCGCCCTTGCCGTCGGCGCGGCGCTCGGCGGTGCAGTGGATCACCGGGATGCCGGCGGCGCGGGCCGCGCGCGCCAGCGCGTCGATCCGCGGGAGCGCCTTTGCCGCATGCTTCGCGAGCTCGGGGAGCTGGGAGAGATCGCCGGCGACGCCGCGCTGGATCTCCGACGTGACCAGCGCCGTGTGCGAGGGATGGGCGAGCTGCGAGAGGTCTCGTGCCACCGGGACTCCTAGACCAGCGGGGTGCCGCCGTTCGGGTGGATCACCTGGCCCGTGATGTAGCGGGCCGCGTCGGAGGCGAGGTACTGGATCGCGTAGGCCACGTCCTCGGGCCAGCCCTCCACGCCGAGGGGATTGCTCTGGCGCACGAACTCGAGCATGCGCTCGCGATTCTCGGCGGTCATGCTGCCGTCGGGCTCGCGGAAGCGCTGGCCGGCCATCGGCGTGTCGATCGCTCCGGGCGCCACCGCGTTCACCCGGATGCCCGCGTCGGCGACCTCCATGGCCAGCACCTGGGTGAGCTTGACCACCGCGGCCTTCGACATGCTGTAGGCCCCGAGCGACGGATAGGCGGTGAACGCGGCGGACGACGCCACGTTCACGATGGCGCCGCGCTTGCGCGGTCGCATGCGCCGAACGGCCGACTGGCAGCCGAAGAGCACGCCCTTCAGGTTCACCGCGAGCACCCGGTCGAGGGCTTCGGCCTCGAGCTCGACCAGGGGCGCGTAGGCGAGGACGCCGGCGACGTTGGCCACCACGTCGATCGGTCCGAGCGCCTCCTCGGCCCCGTCGAAGAACGCCTCGACGTCGTCGGCCTTCGACACGTCGAGCGCCCCGGTGTGAACGACGTCGGAGGAGAGGGGGCCGCGGGTCTCCTCGAGCCCCGCAAGGTCGAGATCCGCGAGCGCCACCTTCGCTCCGGCACCCGCCAGGGTCCAGGCCGTCGCCCGGCCGATGCCGCTGGCGGCGCCCGTGACCACCGCGACGCGCCCTTCGAGAGAGAAGCCCGGGCCGCTCATCCGATCACGCGCTCCCGCCGCAGCGTCGCGAGGTCGTCGTCCGACAGGGCGAGCTCCTGCTGCAGCACCTCCCCCGTGTGCTCGCCCAGACCGGGGAAGCTCGAGAGCGGCCCCTCGGAGGCGGCGGAGAGCTTCACCGGATTGCCGACCACCAGGAAGGGCCGCTCGGCGTCGGGGCGGGGCACCTCGATCAGCATGTCGCGCATCGCGACGTGGGGATCCGCGTGGATGTCCTCGGCGAGGTTGCTCGGCCCGGCGACGATCCCCTCGGCGCAGAGCAGCCCGGCGGCCTCGAGCTTGGTCTTGTCCGCGGCCCAGGCCTCGAGGGCGGGTCGGATCACGCCCTCGGTCTCGCGCGCCCAGCCCTCGCGGGTGGCGAAGCGCTCGTCCTCGAGCCACTCCGGGTGCCCGATCAGGTGCACCAGCCGCTCGAAGTGGTGCTCGCGGAAGACCGCCACCACGAAGTGTCCATCCCGCGCCTGGAACGCCCCGACGAGCGCCGTCGTTCCCGAGGCCGCCATGTGGGCCGGCGCGCCCATGGACCAGAGGAAGGGCACCATGTCGGTCATCGCGATCATCGAGTCGTACATGGCGACGTCGACCTGCTGTCCGCGCCCGGTCGCGTCGCGCTGGCGGAGCGCCGCGAGGGTCCCGATCACCGCGAACAGGGCGCTCGCGTTGTCGCCGAGAGCGCCTGCGACCACCACCGGCGGCGGCTGCCCCGGCTTCTTGTTCGGCTCGTAGAGCCCGCCCATGGCCTCGGCCACCGGGGCGTAGGCGGGCCAGTGCTTGTAGGGCGAGTCGGTCAGGTTGCCGAAGCCCGAGAGCGACACGTAGACCAGCCGCTCGTGCAGGGGCATGAGGTCCTCGTAGCCGAGCCCCAGCCGCTCCATGCTCCCCGCCTTCATGTTCTCGGCCACCACGTCGAAGCGGGGCACCAGCTTGCGGAAGAGCGACGCCCCCTCCGGCCGCTTCAGGTCGATGGCGAGGCTGCGCTTGCCCAGGTTGTTGCGCAGGAAGGTGGCGCCCACGCTGCGCCCGCTTTCGTCGGTGAGCGCGGGGCGCGAAGCGCGGCCGGTGTCGCCTCGCTCTGGGTGCTCGATCTTCACCACCTCGGCGCCCAGGTGCGCCATGAGCTGGGTGGCGTAGGGCAGGGCCTGCATCTGCTCGGCGGCCAGGATGCGCACCCCGGAAAGGGGCTTGCCGTTGGCACTCCGCTCGGGATGGCGGATCTCTCCGACGCGCACGTGTCCTCCGACCACCAGGATGGAGGAGCAGGATAGGGCAACCCGACCGGAGGGCCGCGGGGCCCGGGCGACGCGCCCGCTCGCGTGGGGTCAGCTCCTCACGCGCTCCCGCAGGCGCTGAGCGAGGTCGCGAAGCTCGCTGGCCTGAATCGGGCCATCCTTCTCGTCGTCGAGCCGCTCGGCCAGCGCATCGATCGCCTGGGCGTCGGACTCCACGCGGCGCTGGAGCGAGTGGCCCAGCTGATCGAGCGCGTACTTCAGCTGGCCGAGGCGGTCTCCCTTGCGCAGCTCCGTGCGGGCCGCGTAGCGACCGTCGGCGAGCGCCTGGACCAGCCTCTCGAGAGCCACGGCGGCCCCCGCCGTGCGATGGGTCTCCACCAGCATGAAGACGTAGATGCTGGCGCACAGCGCGGCGGCCACGAGGGCCAGGGTCAGCGCGGGAAGTCCGAGGCCGCCTTCGATGGCTTCGACCAGGTTCGGATCCCGCGCGAGGGCGCTGCGAATGTTCGCCGTCTCGGCGTAGAGGGCGCCCACGAAGGCAGCGCAGCCGAGGCCCATCAACCCGGCCGCCGTGCCGGCCACCCGGCGTTGATAGCGGGAGTCCACGACGATCGTGCGGCGACGACCCAGCAGCAGCCCTTTCAGGCCGTGCCAGCGTGAGCTCCCGAGCTCGGCTCGCGTTGCATCCACGGAAGTCTTCCTTCTTCGAGACGGATCCCGTCTCATCGGCACCCCGGTGACCCAGCGTGAGCCAGGCGGCGCCCGCGGGGAAGCGGGCCGGCTACTCTCGCCGCGTGCGCGCCCTCCTCTTCTCGACGGCCTGGCTGGTGATCCTGGTCACCGGCTCGACCGCCCGCTCTGCCGATCCCGGATCGACGCCGCTTCACGCCGAGAGGATCACCCCCGCTCGGCTCGAGGCGCTGCGCGTACCCGGGCCGGACAGCGACGCCGGCGTGGGCGACTGGGCTCTCGGGAACGGCACCCTCTGCGCCGCCATCTCCGACGCCGATCACGAGGGACACCTCGGGCTGTACGGCGGCACCCTGATCGACCTCGGCCGCTGCGGGAGCGGAGCCGACCAGTGGTCCTCGCTCCAGCCGCTCTACGACCTCTCGCCCGACTGGCAGCTGCCCGTCACGTCGATCCAAGCGGAGTCGGACGACGACGCGGCGCGCATCGTCGTCGTCGCGGAGGACGCGGTGCTGCGCGCCACCACCACCTTCTCGGTGGGTGTGGAGCCGCGCGGCGAGCTGCGCGTCCGGCACCGCGTCGAGCGGATCGGAGAGGGCGATCGCCTCTTCGCCGTGGGAAGCGTGACGCTGCTCTCGGGCGCGCAGCTGCGGCCCTTCAGCCTCTCGCTCGAGGATCCCGAGAGCTCGCGGGGCTTCGTGCATCCCGAGGTGGACACGGGCTCGATCCCGTCGCTCTTGAGCGCCGTGATCCCGGTGGACGCCCACGTGCTCGTGGGCGGCGACCGCATCGAGCCCGGCCTCGCCTACGGCATCCGCATCGGGGGCGCGTGGCGCGAGCGACCCGAACGCGAGCCCGAGCCCGTGCCGACCCTCACGGTGACGGGGGCGGACTTCGCCCTGCACGCCGCGTTGGCCGCCCCGCCGTGGCTCGGGAGCGACCACCGCGCCGGCCTGCTCGAGCTCGCGCAGATGCCCTTCATGGACGTCGACCCGGGCGAGGCGCTCGTGTTCGAGCAGGTGGTCTGGCTCGGAGAGCGGGCCGACGTCGCCTCGGTGTCGGATGCCCTGTTCGCGGACGGGCCGCGGGTGAGCGGCCAGGTCGACGACCCGCGCGCGCGGATCCACGTGGACCGCCCGAGCGGAGCGCCGCTCACCGAGGTGCGCCCGGAGGCGGACGGCCACTTCGCGTTCCGCCTTGCGGAAGCGGGGCCGGTCGTGCTGCGGGCGGTGGCGCCCGGCGGGCGTGCGAAGCGCATCGAGGTCGAGGTGCCCGCGGAGGGCGTGCGCGTCGAACCGATCGAGCTCGGCACTCCCGCGCGGCTGCGTCTCCCCCGGGAGTGGATGCGCATCGCGCTGCGGGGGGAGGGCGACACGCCCGACCCTCTCGTCGGCGACGACCTCCTGGGCCTGATGTCGGGCGAGCGCCCCTTGCTCGCCGGGCCGGCGGCTTCGGTGGTCTCCCTGGCGGGGGTACCGAGCGACCCCACCGAGGTCGTGCTGCCCCCGGGCCGCTACCGCGCGCTCGCGACCCGCGGGCCCGAGTACACCGTGAGCATCGAGCCCTTCGAGCTCGCGGCGGGTGGGAGCCACACCCTGCGGCTCGAGCCCCCGGTGCGCGCCGCCGAGACGCCGGGCTGGCTCGCGACGGAGCTGCACCTGCACTCGGCGGAGAGCTTCGACTCCTCCTTCCCGATGCCGGACCAGCTGCGCGCCTTCGCGGCCCAGGGGGTCGAGTGGGTGGTGGCGACCGAGCACGATCGCGTCGTGGATCCGGCCCCGGTGATCGCGGCCCTGGGCCTCGGCGGCCGGATGGTCGGCGTCCCCGGAGTCGAGGTCACCACGACCGTCGGTGCGGGAGAGGCTCCCTACACCATCGGCCACGAGAACGTGTTCCCGTGGCCGCCCGAGCCCGGCGCCTATCGGGGTGGCGCGCCGCCGGCCGAGGGACAACGCCTGCGCGATCTCGCCCATCGCGTGCGCAGCCGCGACTCCGCCGGCCCCTCGCCGCTGCTCCAGCTCAACCACGCGCGCGCCAACGACGGACGCACCCAGGAGGATCTCTACTTCCTGAGCCACCTCGGCGTGGTGGGCGAGCCCTACGAGCCCTGGCGCCCGCTGTCCGAGGAGCCGAATCGCGTGCTGCTCGAGCCCGACCCCGAGCACGGGCTGCGCGACCTCGACTTCGACGCGATGGAGCTGCTCAACGGAACCGAGCGCGGACGCTATCCGATGCTGCGCGCCGACTGGGTCTCGCTCCTGCTTCAGGGCGAGCGCATCACCGCCACGGCCAACAGCGACTCCCACGACGCGCGCGAGACCCCGGGCCTGCCCCGCACCTACGTCCGCGTCGACGGCACGGGAGCCGACACCGAAGGCGTGGTCGCTGCGCTGCGAGCGGGCCGGGCCTACGGCACCAGCGGGCCGCTGCTCGACGCGACGCTCGGGGAGGCCGGTATCGGCGACACCTTCGTCGGGAGCGCCGGCACCCTCGCGATCCACGTCCAGGCCGCCCCCTGGGTCCCCGTGGACGAGCTGCGCGTCCTGGTGAACGGAGAGCGGGTCCACGTCGAGGCGCTCCAGGGGGGAGGGCGCTTCGAGGTGCCGCTCACGTTCGAACGCGACGCGTTCGTGACCGTCGAGGTCGAGGGCGCGCCAAGGGGGCTCTACGCGCTGATCCATCCCGGGCTGCTGCCCCTCGCCTTCAGCAACCCCATCTGGGTGGACGCCGACGGGGACGGCGCCTGGACGGCCCCGGGGCTCCCCCGGACGCTCCCCTGGGCCATCCAGCAGGTCCGCTAGCGCCCTGCGCCCCACCCACCGGAGTCGTTACCCTCCGGTTCCCTAGAAGAAGGGTCCCCAGGAGAACCCAGTGGACACCAAAGACAAAGAAGATCTCCCGATCCCGCCGGCCTTCTTCCCCAAGATCGCCGAGCGGCTCTTCGAGTCGCGCACGATCCTGATCCACGGCGAGATCACCTCACGCCTCGCCCAGGAGGTGACGGCCCAGCTGCTCGCCCTCTCCGCCGACTCGGACGACCCGATCACCGTCTTCATCCATTCGAACGGCGGTCACGTCGAGGCCGGCGACACGATTCACGACATGCTCAAGTACGTGAAGCCGCGCATCCGCATGGTGGGCACGGGCTGGGTCGCGAGCGCCGGCACGCACATCTACCTGGCGGCGGCCAAGGAAGACCGCGTCTGCCTGCCCAACACGCGCTTCATGATCCACCAGCCCCACGGCGGCGTGGGTGGCCGCACCACCGACATCCGCATCGAGGCCGAAGAGATCATCAAGATGCGCGACCGCCTCAACCAGACGATCGCCGACGCCACGGGCCAGCCCATCGAGCAGGTCCAGAAGGACACCGAGAAGAACCACTGGATGTCGCCGGAAGAGGCCGTCGCCTACGGCATCGCCAGCCGCATCATCGAGTCGGCGGACGACCTGAGCTAGGGCGTCTGGAACGTGGCGCGCGCCTCGATCACGTAGGAGCCCGCGACCAGGTCGGGTGCCACGAAGCCGGTGCACGAGCCGGTCTCGTCGCAGCTCCCGGCGTCGAGAGCCAGGGTCGTCGTGATGGGCGCCGCCCCCTTTCGCGGCTTCGCGGTGACGTCGACGGTCGTCCCGATCGGCACTCCCGAGGTCCGGATGGCGATCGGGATCAGGCCTGGAGCCGGGATCTGGACGTCGATCGCGCCGAGCGAGCCCAGGGGCGGAGCCGGCACGGCCTGGCCATCCACCGACGTGACCGTGACGGTGGGCGTCAGCGGATTCGCGAGCGGGCCGGGGGCCGGGGCGAACGTGCCTCGCCCGTTGGGAGAGATGCGGTCCGCGCCGAACGAGAGGTTGAAGGCCTCCAGACGAGCCCGGCCATCGCCGCCGCCGCTCGGGCCGGTGACCAGGATGCGGCCGCCGCCCTGGATCGTGTCCGCGACCACGCGAACCGCGCCGCCCGAGCCCGGACCGCCGGCCGTGGCGCACGCCCCGTCCCGGGGCGAGCCGCCTCCGGCTCCCCGAGCGGAGATGTCGCCGTCGATGGTCACGGTGCCATTGGCCGCCAGGAGCAGGACGCCGCCCCCGCCGCCGCCACCGCCGCCTGCACAGTTGAGGGCGTTCGAGAGGGACGAGCCGCCGCCGCCACCCGATCCCCCCACGGCGGGAAGCAGCGTCGCGATCCCGACGAAGTCCCCGGGCCCGCCGGCGGTCGGGGTGGTGTCGCCTCCGACCCCGCCGGCGGGCCCGAAGCCGTCTCCGCCACGGTCGGATCCGTCGACGAGCTGGTAGACGCCGTCGCCGCCCCGGAAGCCGCCCGGGCCGGGCAGCCCCCCGTCTCCGGCCGCCCCGGTCGTTCCATTGACCCCGACCCTCCCATCGAGATTGATGGTGGTCGACGGGCTCTGCGTGAAGTCGCCCGAGACCAGGAGCGTCAACGCGGGCGCCGGAGCACTCGGGTCCGGCTGGAAGGTCACGCTCGCGAGGAAGTCCGTGGGCGTCCGGTCGATCGTGATGCTGTCGAACACGAACACGCCGTCCGCGGGCATGGGAATCAGGATGTTCGCATTCGAGAACGACGAGCCCGGAGGCCAGGTCGACTGGTCGGCGCTGTCGAAGGCGCCGAGGCTCGGCGCGCCCGCGCAGCCGCAGATGTCGGCCTGGGCGCGCGCGGGCTCGGCGATGACGAGGCCCAACGCAGAGGCGACGGCCAGTCCGATCAGGGCGGAGCGCCTCCAGGCGCAGGCCGCCGAGCGGTCTGAAACCGAACGGTCCGAAGTGATGGCAGCTTCTCTCATGACGACTCCTCGAAGTCTCCGGATCCATGGCCGGAGGGTCAGGGGCTCACCTCCGCACCGACGGCGGGTGCGAGCACGGGCGGAACCTCTCCAGGCGGCGGCGGGCCGACCTGGACGGAAAGGGTGCGGACCTCGCTGCCGAATCGCAGCGTGAGGATCGCCTGGCCGGGGCCGCGGCCGGTGATCGGCAGGTTGAGGTCACGCGAGCCGGTCTGCACGAAGCGCTGGGCGTTCGCGGTGGCGACCTGCGGATCGGAGCTCGAAATCAGCACCGAGACGGGCGCCGGCGCGGGAGCGTCGAGGAGCCGCAGGCGAACGCCGCCGCCGGTCCCGACCCCGAGGTAGACGGTCCCCATCGATCCGCCCTCGGGAATGGCTGCGCCCACCGCCGGCGCGAGCGTCGGACCGACGGCGCCCACGGCCGGCGAGCCCACCTGGACCCGGAGGACGCGAACCGTGTTGCCGGCTCGCAGCGTGAGACGCGCCTCGCCGTCCTGCAGGGCCGTGAGCGTGAGCGTGAGGCCCCGGGCACCGCTCGCGATCTGAGCCGGTGCGGTGACGGAGACGACGCCGCTCGCATCGTTCTCGACGGACAGGGGCAGGGGCGAGGGTGCGGCGAGGTCGAGCAGGGTGAGGTCGACGCTCGTGGTGCCCCCGCTCGGGACGAGCACGCTTCCGAGCGGCCGGGCGTCGGGGATGCGGGCCCCGACCGCTTGGGCGAGCACCGGCGCCAGGGCCCCGGCCGGCGGAACGCCCACGATCACCTCGAGCTCCCGGATCACGTTGCCGGCCCGGATCGTGAGTCGCACCACGCCCTGGCTTCCGCTCGCGATGTCGAGGGAGACGGACTGGCTGCCGGCCGCCACGGCGGGGCTCCCGGTGACGTCGGCGATGGCGGGGTCGCTGCTCGTCACCGACACGGGGATGGTGCCCGTGGCCGGCGTGGACAGGAGGAGCAACGTGACGCGCGACGTGCCCGACTCGGGGACCACGATCTGGCCGACGGAAGGTGCCCGGGCGATGCGGACGCCCACCTGGTCGAGGACGGGCGGTCGGGCCCGGGGATCGGCGACGCCGACCACGACCGGGAGTCGCCAGGTCTGCCCTCCCGCCTGGAGGTCGACGTGCGCCTGCCCCGCGCTCGCAGCGGCCAGCTCGACGAACGAGACCTGGCCGCCTGCCGGCACCGGCGCGGCCGCGACGACCTGCACGATCGAGGGATCGCTCGTGGCGGCCAGCACCGAGGTCGCGCCGATGGCGGGCTGGGGCAGGAGGACCAGACCCAGCGTCCGGGTCGAGAGCTCGGGCAGGATCGCGAGCCCGAGCGTGGGCGGCTCGGAGACGACGGCACCGACGGGTGTCGCCTCGACCCTGAGCGGCGCTCCGCTCTCGGGGACCGAGACCGAGATCGCGGCATGGGCGACGCCCAGGGGACTCGTGGCCACCAGCCCGCTGGTGCCGGCGGCGGTGCCGTCGACGGGGACGATGAGGCGGTCCGCGCCGGCCGGGATCAGAAGCGGCGCACCCGGCAGGCCGAGCCGCGTCGGGTCGCTGGCCACGAGATCGACGGCAACGTCCGCGGCGGCAGGGCTCGAGAGGACGAGCGCGATCGACGTCCGTCCACCGACGGGGACGCCCACCACCCGCGGCTCGAAGCGCAGCCCGCGGAGGATCGGCACGCTCACGGTGTCCGAAGCCAGGACGAAGCCCGACGCGTCGAGGGCCTCCGCCACGATGTCGACCTGGCTCGCCTGGCCCAGGCTCGGCACGTCGAAGGGTGCGAAGAAGCGCTCGGGCCCGCCGCTCGCGGGGATCTCCACCCCGCCCACCCGGAAGCGCACGCGGGCGGCGCCGAGGCCCAGGCCGGCGCGCGCCGCGAGCTGGGTCCGCGTGCCTTCGACCACGCCCGCCGAGGTCGGCGCCTCGATGGAGAAGACGCCGGTGCGGAAGCTCGTCGCGATCGGCTCCGTGGCCGCAGTGCCGTCGGCGAGCCGCAGCCCGTTGCCCGCCGGATCCGTGATCCCCGGCTCGATCAGGACGCGGATCACGCTGTCGATCGGCAGCACGTCGTCGGGATCGATCCGCACGGTCTGGTCGCCGTTCTGGAGGACGAGGCGTCCGGGCACGGGCACGCCGGCCACCTCGAGGCGCAGGGTGCTCGCGTCGACGCTCGAGCGCGCCACGGGCTCGTCGAACTCCACGAGCACGTTCACTGCGGTCGAGATCCCCACGGCCCCGTCCGGCGGAGTCACGCGAACGACGCGCGGCCCCTCGGTGTCGGCCGAGACGGTGGAGAACGCCACGCGCTCCTCTACGGCGAGCGGGTTGCCCGCCACGTCGCGGATGCCGGGGGTCGCAACGAGCTCGAAGCTCGCGCCCGACGCGAGCGGTGCCGCGGGCGTCACGAGGACCCGCCGTGCCGTGGCGTCGAGGGTGGGCGTCACGGGGACCGGGCCGGGCGTGCCGTCGATGCGCTGGAGGAGGAGGGTCGTGCCGTCCACCGATGCCGGGTCGAGGCGTTCGCTGAAGTCGAGGGCGATCGGCGTGGCCGGATCGACGCCAGTCGCGCCGGCGGGCGGCGTCGTCGCGGTGACCACCGGCGGCACGACGTCGAGCAGCGTCACGTCGAGCCGGGCCGTCGCGAGGTTGCCCTCGGCGTCGCGCGCCGTGGCCTCGAGTCCGAGGACCGCGCCTTCGGGGAAGGACGGGAGCGAGAGGAGGAAGCTCTCCGCCACGACCGGCGCCGCCGGCGTGAAGGTGCGCGTCTCCGTGTCGATCGCCGTCAAGGTGAGGTCGGCCACGCCCACGTCGTCGCTGGCGCTCACCTGCACCGTGATGGGCTGGGTCGGGTCGAGCGGCGTCGCGCCGTCCGGCGAGTCGATCGTGACGACGGGCGCGGTGGCATCGGCCACGCGTACCTGGATCGAGTCGCGCCCGACGCTGCCGAGGGTGTCCTCGGCCGTCGCCTCGATCGTGAGCAGGCCGGCCGGCAGCGGATCGGGGAGCGCGAGATCGAAGGTCGCCGTGGCAGCCAGCTCGCCACCCTGAAGGATCGACTCCCCGGTCGTCACGAGAGCGCCGGAGGTCGCGAAGCCGATGCGCCGGAGCCCACCGGCGTCGCTCGCCGAGATGCGCAGCGCGACGACGTCGCCCGGGCGAACCACGCTGCCGTCGGCGGGGGCGTCGATGGTCACGAGCGGGAGATCCGCATCGGCGACCACGTCGAGCCGCAGCGTCGCGGGAGCGCTCTCGAAGGCGCCGTCGTCCGCGACGGCGGCGAGGTCGATGCGCGAACCGATCGTCGCGGCGGTCGGCACGTCGAGGAGGAAGGTGACGTCGGCAGCGGGCAAGGGCGCCGGGAGCCGCTGCTCGAGGTTCGCCGTGGCGGCGCCGGACGCGTCGAGGCGGAGGCTCGCGACCCCGACGTTGTCCGTCGCGCGCACCCGCAGCGCGACGACCTGTCCCGGCACGACGCGGGTGTCGGCCGTGGAGAGCTCCACCACCGTCGGCGCCTGGGTGTCGGCGACCCGCAGCGAGCGGCCGGGTGCACTCCCCGCGTTTCCGTTGGCGTCCGTCGCCGACGCCAGCAGGGCGATGCTGGCCGGTGCCGACAGATCGCTCGGAACGTCGAGGGTGAAGATCTCCCGCGCGCTCCCGGGAGAGCCCGTCAGCACGCGGGTCCCGCAGCCCGCGAGGCTCGGGACACAGCCGAGGGACACGCTCCCGATGCCGGCGCGGTCGGAGGCCTCGACCTCCACCTGGATGGTCTCGCCGGGCGCCACTCCGGCGTTGGCGACCGGTCGCAGGACGCGAACCTCGGGCGGCGTCTGGTCGCGGACGACGAGGTCGAGCCGGGCTTCCGGACTGTCGAGACCGAGCCCGTCGCGAGCCACCGCCTGCACCTGCACGGTGTCGCCGGGCACCGCATCGACCGGCACCGTGAGATCGATCGTCGTCGCGAACGCGGGGCTCCCGCCCACCGGGATCACGCGGCTGTCGGCCACCGCACCCATCGCCGAGAAGCGAAGCTCTGCGAGTCCGACGTCGTCCGTCGCGTCGAGCCGGATGCGAAGGGTCTCACCCGCGCCCACGTCGGGCCCCACGAGGCTCTGCACGCCGAGGGTCGGCGGGAGGTTCGATTCGATCGGCACCGTCAGGAGGGCGGGCGCCGAGCGGTTGCCGGCCGCGTCCACCGCGACCGCCTGCACGGCCAGTGACGCGACGCCGGACGGGAGCAGGGCGTCCACGGAGAAGGGGGCCACGTCGATCGCACGGGGTACCGCGACGCCCCCGAAGTCGTACTCCACCCGGGCGACGTCCAGGAGATCCGGGAGCTGGGGCACCAGCGTGACCGGCGTGCCCTCCTTCCGCGAAGGGGCGCCAGCGAGCTGCAGCGAGGCCAGCACCGGCCCCACCGTGTCCACGGTGTCGAAACCGAAGCGGAGCGGAGCCCCGGCGAGGGGCTGCCCCGCGAGGTCGGTGTCGAGTGCGTTGCCCGAGACGTCCGTCAGGCCCGCGAGCTCCACCGTGTAGCGGGTGTTCGCCAGGAGGAAGTCGCTCGGGGTGAAGACCACCGTCGTTCTGGCCTGACTCAGGTCCACGCTTCCCGCGACGGTGCCACCGCTCGCGTCATCGACGCGGAGCCCGAAGCCCGGGTCCACCGGCTCCGAGAAGACGAGGCGTACGACGGCATCCGGAAGCACGCCGACGTCGTCCGCGCCCGGGCTCGCGCTCAGCACCCGGGGAGCGAGCGTGTCGGCCGCGGTGAACGTCGAGACGAAGTCGCGCAGCGGCTGGAGGCCGACGGCGTTCCGCGGACCGTCCGGTGCCCCGCGCACCACGACGGTGTAGGACTCTCCGCTCTCGAGGGGCCCCGTCGGCGTGATCGTGAGGCGGCGCCCCCCGGCCCCCAACGTCACCGTGCGCGAGAGGGCGACCGTCCCGCGGAGTAGCTGGACGTTGGCGGCCGAGACGCTCGAGAGCTGGATCGGCTCGTCGAAGTCCACCTCGACCGTCGAGTCGAGGGGGACGTCGCCCTGGCCGTCCGGCGGCGTCACGGCGAGGACGATCGGAGCGCTCGCATCGAGCACCAGATCCCCGACGTCGACGAGCTGACCGCTCCCGGCCGCCACGTCGAAGCTGCCCACAGCCGCGGCGTTGCCCCGCGTCGTGAGCTCGGAGGCGTCGATCTGGAACGTGCCCAGCGGGATGGCGTCGAAGCGGAAGCTGCCGAAGAGATCGCTCCGGACCTGCAGCACTCCCGACTGGAGCGAGCTCTGCGGCGGGAAGCGCAGGGTGACGAGCGCGTCGGCCGCCGGGGTCGTGCCTCCCTCGAGCAGGACGCGACCGACGATCGAGCCGTGGGGGCCGAGCTCGACGTCGACGAAGACCTGCGCTCCGGGAGCCTGGATGCTCCCGGTGCTGATGCCCCGCACGGTGCCGGCCTCGGCCGTCACGAAGAACTCTCCGAAGGGAACGCCCGAGAGGCCGAGCTGGCCCGAGGCGTCGGTGAAGCCCACGAGGGTGTCGCCGGTCCGGCCCGGGAAGTCCTCGCCCGTGAAGGTGCCGTTCGCGGTGAGCGTGACGATCGCTCCGCCGACCGGGCCGCCCAGCGCATCCAGCACGCGCACGTCGACGTCGCCGACTCCGCGCAGCTGGAGCACGGCCGTCGTCTCGGGAGCGTCGGCGACCAGCTCGAAGCGCCCGGCGTCGCCGTCGTTCGGCTCCGCGATCGACCGGGCCTCGACGAGGTACGGGCCGGGCGGCAGGTCCGTGAAGCGAACGCTCCCATCGGGGCCGACCGTGCCGGCCCGGGACAGGCGTCGCAGCGTGGAGGAGACGGTGACGTCGACCGCGTCCGCGGGGCCACCCGCTGCGTCGAGGACCTGCACCAGGAGCGTCCGACGCGGCGGGAGCACCACGTCGACCCGCGCGAGCTCGCCCTCGAAGTCGATCCGGCCCTGGGCCTGCGCCTGGAAGACCAGGGGCTCGACGGGATTCATCGCGGTGACCTGGAAGGGCCCCGCCGGCACGCCATCGACGCGGAAGTACCCGTCGGCGCGGGTCGAGACCGCGAGCCGTACTCCCATCGCCTGCACCGTGACCGGCGCCGCCGCGACCGGCGTCGTCCCCGCGCCCTCGAGCACGTACCCCTCGACGCTGCCCCGGGCCGTCTGCACCAGGTCGATCGTGACGTCGTCGTTCTCGAACCGGAGCTCTCCGGAGCCTCGCCCCGCGCGACGCGTGGCCGGATCGAAGGCTTCGACGCTGAAGCGCCCGACGGGTACGGCGTCGAGCACGAAGCCCCCCGACGCATCCGTCGTACCAAAGGCCTGGATGCCGCCGCCCGAGAGCGTGACGGACGCGTTGGGGACCGGCTGGCCCGTCGCGGCCGTGAGGAAGCGGCCCCGCACGACGCCCGAGCCCTGGATCACGACGCGGGTCGCGACGCTCGCGCCGCGTTCCACCGTCCCGTTGCCGCGACCCTTGAGCCCGGTTCCCACCTCCTCCGCTCGAACACCGAAGGAGCCCTCGCTCACGTTGGTGAAGCGGACCTGCCCGAGGGCGTCGGTCACGCCGGCCAGGCGGTCGGCCGGGAAGCCGAACCGGTCGAGCTCGACGTTCGCATTGGCGACGGGTGTGCCGTCCGGTCGCTCGACCACCACGTCGACGGCCCCGAGACCGAGGAGGCGGATCATCAGCTCCGTGTTCTGGCCGGCGCGGACCGTCGCGGAGACCTGCCCGCGCAGCGTACTCAGAGGCTCGGTGGCGGTCACGGCGTAGGTGCCCGGCCGGATCGGCGTCACGACCTGGAAGCGCCCCTCGGCGTCGGTGCGGACGGTGATCCCGGTCTGGTCGATCGGGACGAAGACCTCGGTGTTCTCCGGTGCGCGCGTCGTGCCGTCCGGGAGGAAGACCGTGCCCGACAGCGTGCCGCGGCTCTCGCCGCCCGAGAAGCGCAGGACCAGGTCGGTGCGGTCGGGAGCGTTGGGCGTGAGCTCGTCGCGTGCCGTCACGAACTCGCCGCCGAAGGGCTCGGCCGCCTCGACCGTGAAGGGGCCCGCGCGGATTCCGGTGCGTGCGAGCAGCGCGGGATCCAGACGCGCGACGAGACCCGGGAACGAGAAGGCGCCGCTCTCCGCCGGCGTGGTGGTGCGAACCAGCTCCTTCTGGGTCGGGAACCCCTGGCCGCTCACGCCCAGGGACACCACGCGGACCGCGGCTCCGACGGGCAGGTCGTTGGCGTCGAGCGCGACGCCGCCCACGCCCCCGAACTGCAGGTATCGAAGCGTCCCGTCCTCGACCACGCTGTCCTGGAAGAGATCGACCTGGGTCCAGCCGAAGCCGCCGGGCGTCGGCTCGAGGCCGCCCTCGAGCCGATCGATGCTCACTCGGAGGATCGTCTCGACGGCGTTCTGGTAGGCGCGCAGGACGGCGTTGCGGTCGGAGGCCGTGGGCTCCGGATCTCCGCCGAGCTCCGGGGGAATCCCGCCCGCGGTGAAGGCGCTCCGCGGATCGATCCCGCGGCGCTTCATCGACTCGATCAGCGCCTCCTGCGGCGGCCCGGGCGCCTGGATGAGGTAGCTCCCGAGTGCGAGGTCGGGCAGGCGATAGAAGCCCTGCTGGTTCGCGAACACGAAGCGGTAGCCGTTGACGTCGGGGAGGCGCACGGTCGCGCCGGGAACCGGGTTGCCCGCGGCGTCGAGGACGAAGCCCTCGATCGTGGCCCGGGCCTCGAGATCGATCACGACGTTGGTCGTCGCTCCGGCGACGACGGTCACGTCCGCGCTGCCGCGGCGACGGTTGACCGGATTCCCGGCCTCGATCTGCCGGCGCCCGGCCGGCACGCCGGTGATGAGGAAGCGCCCCTGGGCGTCGGTGGTCGCGAGGTCGAGGCCGCCGGCCACGAGGGCTCCCGGCACCGGGTTGCCCTGGGCGTCGAGCACGATGCCGTCGACCTCGCCGGTGGGCTCGAGGCGGAGGCTGATCGAGGTCGTCCTTCCGGAGGCCACCTGCACGCGCCCCACCCCGATGCGGCCCGTCGGCACGTCCACGAGGACGACGTCGAAGTCGCCGGCCGGAATGCCGTCGAAGGCGAAGACGCCCTCGTCGTCGACCGCCGAGCTTCCGAGCGCGTCCATCGTCCCCGTCGTGCGGTCGTAGCTGCCGATGTAGGCATCGAATCCGGCGGCGGGCGTGACCCCGTCCTCCAGGAATCCCCGCCCCTCGACGCCTCCGAGGTCGAAGGCCGCGACGGCGAGCGAGAGATCGACCCGCCCGTCTGCCGCCGGCCCGTCGATCACGCCCGCTCCGAAGGCGCGGTTCCCGAAGCGATCGACGGCCGTCACCCGGTACGCGCCGACGGGAACGTCGGTCACCCGGTACTCGCCCAGGGCGTCGGTGAGCGCGGTCAGGACGTCCCGGAATCCCGTCGGCGACACCGACACGAGTGCGCCTTCCACCGGCGTCGTTCCGTCGGCGGCGGTGACGCGACCGATCGCGCTGCCCTTTCCGAAGAAGGTCGGGTTGATCACGACCCTCGCTCCCGGGCCGCGGATCGCGCCCCGCGCCTCCACGGTCTCGAGGGTGACGGGGTGCTGTGCGTTGATGATGAAGCCTCGGCCCGTCTGCCGGACGAAGTCGAGGTCGAAGGCCCCCTCCCGATCCGCCTGGATCGAGGCCAGGGTCACGCCCTTGTCGCCGACGATGGCGGTCACGGAGAGCCGCGCGCCCGGCACGGGGGAGCCGTCCGCCTCCCGGACCTGGCCGGCGAGGAGCCCCCCGTCGGACACGACGGTGGTGATGGGCCGATCCAACCCCGTGACGCGGTTGCCCCGCACGTCCTCCACCTCGCTCACCTGGAGGCTTCGCGGCACGTAGGTGCCGATCGGCTCCTCGAGGAAGAGGCGCAGGAGGCGGCCACTCGGCTGCAGGGCCGTACCGATCACGCCGATCTCTTCGACGGCGTAGCGGCTCGCGTCGAGGGCGGAGCTCGCGACGGGCTTGTCGAAGAGGACGTCGACGATGAGGCCGAAGGGAGCGGGATCGAGGTCGACGGGAGGCGCGTTGAAGAGCGAGCTCGCCTGCTGGCGGACGGCCACGATGGCCGGTGGGCCCTCGACGAGATCGATCACCCCGGCCGCCTGGCTGGCGTCGCTGCGGCCGTCGCGGTTCGTGTCGATCTCGAGCGAGGGGCGCACGTCCGGATCGCCGAGGTCCAGCGTGATCCGGGCGAGGGCGCCCGCGGGAAGATCGACCGCCGGGAACCGAAGCAGTCGACCGGCTCCGGGCCGTGTGCCGAATCCGACGCCGAGGTCGAGGCGTGTCGCGGCCGTGGCCTCGACCTCGACCGTGTAGGGAGCCGCAGCCGGCTGGGAGACGACGACGGCGTTCGCCGTGCGCGACGGGCCGAGGAGCGGCAGCACGTCGGCGAAGGGCAGGTCGCGCAGAAGTCCGCCCGCCGGATCGTCGCCCACCTCCGAGCCGCCCGGGCCCACCACCCGGATGCGAACGGGCGCCCCGTCGGCGCCGTCGCCTGCGAAGACCAGGAGCGGCGGAGCGTCCGGGATCCGCGCCTGGAGGAGCCGCTCCTGGATCTCGAGGAGCGTCGACGCCGGAAGCCCGTCGTCCACCAGAGCACCGACGGCGGAGAGGAAGGCCTGGCCGGCCCGGGTCTCCCGCAGCAGCTGGTCGAAGCCGGGATCGGGCTCCCGCGCGCCGAGCCAGTCGACGAGCAGGTCGAAGACGACGCGCTCGAGCGGCTCGCCGAGGAGCGCCCGGACCGAGGCCTCGGCGAGCTCGGTGCCCCGTGCGCTGACCGTGGAGCGTCGCAGGAAGACGACGTCGTCCGGGAGCGAGCCGGCGGGGGCGCTCGCCACCGAGAGCGCCTGGCCGAGCACCCGGACCGCGGCGGTCACGAGCTCGCTCGGCAGGGCGTCGGCCGCGGGCGGAAGCACGATGCGGTCGGGCGCGAGCGGAACCTCGCGCTCGCCCACACCGGTCCGCAGGGAGACGTTCCCACGCAGCTGCGGGTCGGACGTGAAGGAGAAGCCCGTGACGCTCCCGGTCGTCTGCGCAATCAGCTCGAATCGGGCCGTCTCCGACTCGCCGGGGGCGAGGCGATCGAAGCGGACGCTCTCCTCGGAAACGAGCTGGGCGCCCGAGACCGCCCGCGGGTCGAGGCTCACGCTGACGAGGTTCGCGTCCTGGCTCGACGTGTTCGTGACGGTGGCGAAGAGGTCGTAGCTCTCGCCGCTGCGCACCGTGCGCGGATGGGAGAGCACGACCGAGAAGGTGGGGTCGCGCACCACGACCGCACCCAGTGCGCGGCCGGTCAGGCTCACCGGGCCCGAGGGCAGACCCTCGAGAACGGCCTCGATGTCGAACTCGAGATCGTGCGTGCCTTCGCGAAGACCCTCCACCAGGAACTCGGCATCGCCCATCTCGCCCGGCGCGATCTCGGGGAGGTCGTCCGCCGTGCCCAGCTCACCGTCCGCACCCGGCTGGGTCACGGGCTGGACCGGCTGGACGCCCACGCCTTCGATCCGCGCCAGCCGCAGCGGATCGTCTCCGGGATCGTCGTAGCTCGCGCCGGGCACGCGGTCGTCGCCGGCCGGCAGCGTGACGGTGGCGGTGACGTCGCGCACCACGAGCCCGGAGCCGTCCGGTGCCACGTTCGCGACCATCACGATGGCCGAGAAGAACTGGTTCAGGAAGCCCACGCTTCCCGGGATCAGCACGAGGCCCGTGAGCGGAGGGAACGCGAAGGGAGGCGGCCCGTCTCCCTGGGGACCCGCGAGCTCGAAGGGCAGAGCGGCGATGGAGAAGTCGATTCCCGGACGGTCGAGCTCGGGCGGAAGCTCCACGCGGGTGGTGGCCAGGAGCTCGCGGTTGATCTCGGTCGCGATCGAATCGAGCTCGACGCGACGCGCCTCGAAGCCGGGGCGCTCGGGACTGGGGAAGACGACGGGCAGATCGATCTGGAAGGGTCGTCCGTCGAAGTTGAGGGAGAGCTGGAACTCGAACGCGTCGAAGTTCTGCTCGTCGATGACGATGCCCTTCCCGCGGATCTCGTCGAGCGAGAGCGGCCTCGTCGTCACGCTGGTGACCAGCACCTCGTTGATGACCTCGATGGGCACCTCCGAGGGAGTGCCGTCGAGCAGCACCTCGCCGTCCCGCTCGAGCCGGATCGCCTCGAGGAAGTACTCGCCGGGCAGGGCCAGCGGCGGGATCGGGATCGGGGTCCCGGCCGGGACCCGGACGTCGACCGGCGGGAGCTGCGGACCGCGCAGCGTGGCCGCGACGAAGGCGCCGTCCGCGAGGCCGGCGAGCGCCGCGGTGGCCGTCGCGTCTGCGGCGGCGGGCAGGCGAAGCTCGGCGCGCACCTCGGTCGCGATGTTCTTCGGTACCACCAGCGTCGGCGGATCGACCCGCAGCTCGGCGCCCACGAGGTCGAAGCGCAGCTGGACCTCGGGCGGCGCCTGCGCGTGGGCGGGCGAAAGCGTGCAGACGAGGACGGCCCACAGCAGCGCCAGCCGGCCCGTCGTCGCGACCTTCGGTCCGGCTTGCCTCACGGAGACCTCCGGTACTGCTGGACGACGACGACGATCCAGTTCACGGTCGGGGAGCTGGATCCGTCCGTCAGCCCCTGGGAGCAGGCGGTCGGCACCAGGAGCTGGCACTGCGTGCCCCCGTTCTGGCGGCAGCGCGCGACGGTCTGGCTGTCCCCGAATGCGATCGACGTCTGGATGTTCTGCGCCGTTGGCAAGGTCGAGTCGAAGGTCCCGCGCACGATGAAGAGCGGGTTGCCGGGGCCTGGGGTCCCCCCCGATCCGGCGACGTTGCTCGTGAGATCGACGCCGACGCGGCTCCAGACCACCTCGACGACCTCGGGGCCGCCCGGTGCGTCGATCAGGATCTTGATCGGCGGGCCGGGGCCGGCCTGGGAGAAGGGGTTGTACCCGATCTCCTGGACGATGCGGGCCTCGACCCGCTGCCGGAACCCGTCGGAGTCGGCGAGGTCGATCTGACAGGCGTCGAGGGGGAAGCCGTCGAACGACTCGATGAGCACCTGAGAGAGCGCCTGGTTGGTCGTCTTGACCGGGATCTTGAAGGTCTGGGTCTGCTCGCCGCAGGCTTGCAGCCGGTACCGCAGGGTGACCTCGAACTCCTCGGTGGCGAGCTCGGTGAAGGCACTCGTGAGCTCGCGCAGGACCTCGATGTCGAACTCGCCGACGGGCCCGGTGTTGATGGCGGCGTCCCGGATCAGCACGGCCAGCCCGGAGGGCGCCTCCAGACGGACGAGACCCGTCACGGTGTCACCGGGTGCGGGCGTGATGCGGTAGCGGAAGCGGCGCGTGGTGCCGAACACGATCTCGCGGTTGCCCAGGGGCGCGGTGGTCGGATCGAGTCGGGCCGAGGTCGTGCAGTTGCGCGGAGGCGGCTGCTGGAACGCGATCATCACGTCCTCGACCGAGAGCGCCGGCTCTTCCTCCTGGGCCTGGGGCGGTCGGCACGGCTGACCCGAGCGACAGATCCGCGCCTCGACCCGGTACTTCTGCCCGTCGCGGGGATTCGTGCCGGTGGCCGTCCGGAACAGGCTCCCGAAGGTGCGCGTGTACTTCTTCTTGCTCTGCGCGCTGCGCGGAAGCGCGATGGGAGGCGTCGTTCCGAGCGCCGGGAAGGCCTGGCTCGTCGCGGGATCGCGCGTGTACTCGAGCTCGTCGACGAGGTAGAAGCTGTAGGCCACGCGCTGCACGCCGATGTCGCGCCACCGCACCGTGATGGCCTGGCCGGGCCCGACCACGTCGCCGAAGCGCGGCTCGTCGATGGTGACGAAGGGCTGGACGGCCACACCGCGCGGCCGCTGGAAGCGGCGATCGCCGGCCTGCGGGTCGCGGAGCTCGCGATGCCGGGTCACGAGCTGCTCGCGGCAGATGTTGGGGAGCGACGGCTCGGTGACCTTGCAGGCGGGGTTCCGTGAGAGGAAGGGCCGGGGCTGCAGGTTCCCCGGCTGCACGACCGTGTCCCGATCGCGCAGGAGCGTCGTGCTCAGGGCCCGATCGTCGAGGATCGAGATCGCGCCGCCACCCGTCTGGAACTTGACCGCGTCGCCCACGCTGCGGGTGGGGCCGTTGTTCGGCTCCTGGATGGTGCTTCCGCCGGAGTAGACCCACCCGCGGCGCAGGAGTGGCAGCCGCACGCCCGGGACGTCGTTCTCGAAGTCGGGCAGCTCGATCTCGACCTCGTCCGGGAGCGCGCCGGGCCCCGCGTGGGCGGTGACGGCGAAGCGGCCGTTCTGCGCGTAGCGGGTCTCCCAGGGGAAGAGGAAGGCCTCCTCCTCGCTGGGAGTCGTGCGCATGGAGTCGTCCGGCGTGCGCGGCAGGCGGAAGGCCTGGAAGGTGCCGTCGACGGGCCACAGGTGGTTGTCGAGTCGCAGGGCCGGCGTCACCGCCGTCACCGCGTGGAAGTGGTCGGTCTCGAGGTTGGCGAAGATCCCGCCCACGGCCTGGGGCGGCTGGGGCTGGACGGGCGGCGAGCGCTGGAAGAGGCGCTGGGTGTCCAGATCGAGGACGCCGAGGTTGCCGGTCTGGTACATCGGGACGAGCGCGCGCTTGCCGTCGTGTCGGATCGCGATGTCGAAGGGCCGCTTCCCGTAGATGTCCCGCTGGTCGACCTGGTTGATGATCAGGCCGCCGGCGTCGGCACTCGCCTGCCAGCCGGTCGTCACGTTCGGCGGGAACAGCCAGCTCTGTCGGGCGTCGTAGACGGGCTGGCGCGGCGGCGTCCCGGCCTGTGGAGTGACGGTGAAGACGCCCGTGTAGCCCGGGGCGGAGAGCACCGTGCGCCCTTCGCGGATGATGCGCTCGTAGTCCTGCTTCAGCACGGCGTAGGCCGTGTTCGCGAGCGTGGGCGCGATGGCCACCGAGGTGATGGCGCCCTGGAGCGTTCCGGTCCCGGTGAGCGCGAGGTAGAAGAACGACGCGCCCAGCAGATTCAGGAAGCTCGACTCGTCCGCCAGGTTGGGTGCCTGGCCCCGGAAGGCTTCGGCGCCGCCGTTGATCAGGTAGACGAAGCGCGCGTCCGGAGACACGGCGACGGCGATCGGCTCGTCACCGCCGGTGAAGCCGCCGGCGTCGTCCATCTTGAGCAGCGGCGTCGAGCCCGAGAGCGGGGGCGTCGTCGTCACGATGTCCGGGCGCAGGTAGCCCGAGAGGTTCGGCTGCAGGCCCGTCAGCGCGAGCGCATCGCGATACAGGTCCACGTTGATCGGAAGCAGCGCGCCGGGCTGATGCCCCGTTCCCCCTCCCGTCTGGACGACGGCGAAGAGGCGCCGGCCGTCGGGCGACATGGCCAGCTCCCCGAGCGTCCGCCCGGGAATCGTGCCGGTCGGGGCCAGGGTGGGGATGCCGGTGAGGACGGCCTGCTCGAGGGCGTCGAGGCGCTGGACGAGCGTCGGGCGCGGGGGCCGCGCACGCGACTCCTGGGCCGCTCGCACGTTGTAGGGATGGGGGAGGTCGCGGAAGCGTCGCACCAGCTTCCGGTCGTCCACGTTCACGATGCGCAGCCGCGTGTCCACGGTCACGTAGAGGACGCGCCCGTCGGGGCTGTAGGCGAGGCCCGGCTTGTTCGACAGCACGCCCAGCGGCGCCGAACGCGGCGCTCCCGGCCACGCGTCTCCGTTCAGCGGCAGGAAGTCCACCGCCTGGAACGACTTCGTGTCGACGAACACGAGGCCCGCACCGAAGTCGGGCGTGCCCGACTCCACCAGGACCGCCATCTCCTGACCCAGCGGGGACACCGCGATCGCCATGGGTTGGCGGCCCTGGAAGCGGGTCTGTCCCCGCTGGAGGGCGAGCGAGAGGACCCGGTCGGTGCTCGCGAGCCGGCTGCCGTCGAGGGGATCCACCTCGATGGCCACGAGGCTTCCATCCCCGAGCGAGCTCACGGCGCCAGCCGGGGCCTGTGCGGCCAGGGTCCGGTCGGCGACGTACACGGACTGGCCGGCCGGCGCGTTCAGGACGGCCAGCACCGCGTCGAGGACGTTCAGCCGCAGCATGTTTCCGCGGTCCCAGGTGCTCGAGATGTCGTCGGCGGTCAGGAGCAGGAGATCCCGCAGGCGGGTGGGCGTGAACTTGGCCTGGCCCGCCGGCCGGATCGCCTGGAGCATGGCGGCCGTCGCGGCGACCATGGGCGTGGCGAACGACGTGCCCTGGCTGAAGGCGGTGTTCAGGTAGCCGCCGTTGCTGGCGGTGCTCGAGAGCATCAGGACGTCTTCGCCCGGGGCGGCGAGGTTCACCACGGACCCGAAGTTCGAGGCCCCGAGTCCGGAGAAGTTCGCCCTGCGATCCCACCCCTCGCCGGTTCCGTCGACGTCCTGCACCGCCGTCGCGCCGACGCAGAGGACGTTCGGAAGCGTGTTGGAGAGCGCGCACGGCAAGCGGGTTCGCGCGTCGACCCCGTCGTTCCCCGCCGCGACGACGGTCAGCGTGTTCCGGAGCGGGCCGCCGAGGATGCCGCGATAGAAGCGCTCGCGCGTGGGCTCCAGCGGGGAGGCGAGGCTCATGTTCAGGACGTCGACGTCGCCGGCACGGACGATGTCGGCGAGCGAGGCCACGAAGCCGAAGAAGTCCATGCCCTTGCCGACCGGCATCTGGACTCCGTACACGGACAGCGGGAAGACGGCCTCGGCGCTGCCCGGCGGGGTCCGAACCAGGCTGTTCAGCATGCCGGACATGCGGCCCCGCCCGTCGTTGGCGGCGCCGATCACGCTGGCCACGCCCGTGCCGTGGTTCAGCCGGTCGACCCAGTCCGCGGAGACCTGGGGGATGAGGCGGCCGTTGAAGTAGCTGAGCGCGCCACCCACGGGAGGAGAGGCGCGGTAGGCCGTGACGAACTCGGCACCGTTCGGGTCGTCGAACTCGGTCGTCAAGTGCGGGGCGAATCCCGAATCGATGACGGCGACACCGACGGGAACGCGGAACTGGCCGGCCGCGAAGGCCTGGGTGCTGCGGATCCGGTCGATCGCCTCGAAGGTGCCGATGCGTCCGTAGGCGCGTCCGGCGAAGGCTCCGTTCGGCCAGGTCTGCGCCCGGGAGCGCGTGTCGATCGGCGCCTGCGCCTCAAGGTGCGCCGCGTCGGTGGCGACGAGGACGAAGGGCAGCGCCTCGAGCTGCTGACGGAGCTGCTCGAGCCCGTCGAGCGAGGCATTGGCCCGGAACTCGATTCCGTAGAAGTCGAGGATCGGGAAGCTCGCGATGATCGTGCCGCCGAGGGGCGCGATGGCGGCGTTGACCTCGGCCTCGGTCGTGAGCGGATCGACGAGGATCGCGAGCCGGCGAAGATCCACCAGGCTGCCGTCGTCGGGATTGCGCACCCAGGTGCTGGGATCGCCGGCGATGTAGAAGCTCGGAGGCTCGTCGCTGCGCCCGGCCACGTAGACGGGCCCCGGCGGACTCTGCACGCCTCCGACCTGGACCACGATGGGCGCGTCGAGGGCATTCGCCGGAACGAGCACCTGGAGCGTGGTGGCACTCGCGGACACGACGCGGCCGGCATAGCCCCCGAAGAGCACACGATTGTTCGCGGGGAGGAGGTCGAAGCCGGAGCCCTGGATCGTGACCAGCGTGCCCGGCCCCCCGTTCGGCGGCGTGACCGAGTCGACGCGAACCGGCCCCCTCGCGAAGCTCGTCTCGAGCCGGTAGCCGACGGGAGACCCCGCAGGTCCCTCGACGGCGATGCTGACGTCGCCCGCGGGCAGGTTCAGATCGAGTCCCGTCACGCGTCCCGTGGCGGGGACTCGCGCGATCTCCGTGCCGCCCGCGTCGCGCACCACGATCTGCAGGCCGGCCGGGTCGACGCCCTCGTCGAGCTCGAGATCGAGCTGGAGCGTGCCGGCTCCGGTGATGGGCAGCAGGAAGCGGTCCTCGGAGTCGCCGCCCCCGACCCGGCCGGTGATGGGGAGCCCGGCCACGATCGCAGCGGGACTGCCGGCGTCGTTCGGCTCCGCGTCGCCGGGGGCTGCCATAACGACGAGCGTGCGCTGGTCGGATCGGGTGGCGCCGCTCGAGGGATCGCCCACGGAGAGCCGGACGTCGAAGGCACCGGGGGGAAGCGGCTCGAGCGCCGCGAACACCGTGCCCCCGGTCCGGCTGGTGGTGGAGAGGTCCCGGTTCTCGGGGCCCCGGACGGTGATCTGCACGTCGAGGCCGCCCAGGGAGCCTCCGCCGGTGATGCGTCCTTCGATGCCGAAGGCCTGGCTGGCGTCGAGGCCCGTCGGGAGCGGCGCGAGAGCGATCGCGTCCGCACGAGCGGGCGTTCGGAGATCCACGTAGACGTCGACGTCGGCCGAGAAGCCGCCGTTGGTGACGGTGACCCGGCCGAAGCCGTTGGCGACCGGGGTGAGGTTGCCCGTCGAGTCGACCCCGACGACGCCGGGGCTCGCGCTCTGGTAGGTGGTGGCCGGGTCGGAGGCCAGGTCGACCGTGGCCTGGTTGGAGAGGATCCCGACGACGGACAACGGCACGGCGGCGCCGGGGCTCGCCAGCGTGACCTCGTCCGGCGAGACCTCGAGCCCGACGACGGCGCCCGGCAGCGAGACCTCGATCACACCGAGGGCCGTGGCCGCTGCGTTCGTCGCGGTGAGGATCGCCGTTCCCGCGGCGCGGCCGGTGACCAGGCCCTGTGCGTCGACGCTCGCGACCGACGGCAGATCCAGCTCGTAGCGGGTTCCGAGCGCCGGGTCCGTGACGTTGCGAACGCTGCCGTCCGAGAAGGTCGCCGCCACGGAGACGGACGCGGTGTCGGCACCCTCTCCCAGCAGCAGCGGATCGGGTCCCACGGCGAGGCTCTCGATCGTCGCGGGGTCGAAGCGCGTCTCGCGCAGGTCGAGGTCCAGGCTTCCCACGACGCCGCCCGCGAGATTGCGGATCTCGAAGGTCGCGCGGCGATCGCCTCCGGTGTCGGGGCCGACCACCTCGACGACGAGCTCACTGCGACCCGCGAGCAACGACACGGCCGGGAGGCCGCCGGGGAGCCGGAGGTCGCTCGCGCCGGGGCCCGACAGCGTGAGGGTGAGGAGCTCCTGGGCGGGAACGGTGGCCTCCACCGTGAGCTCGAGCCGGTCGTCGGAGAGGAGCGCGACCGGCGAGGCCAGGATGGACTCCTCGTCGCCGTCGAGCGCCACGACCGGGTCGCGCACCAGGCCCGCGAAGCGGGTCCGGGGCGGAAGCAGCTCGACGACGCCGAGGCCTTCCGGGCCGTCGGCGACGAATCCCACACCCCGGTCGAGCGCGAGCACCACCCGCCGCGCGGCCCCGGCCGTCGCGACCCGACCGAGGATGCGGTCGTCGAAGCCGTCGCGGTCGAGGTCGATGGGCTGGAGGCTTCTCGGCCCGTCCAGGTCGACCAGGCTGACGCCCGCCTCGGCACCGGCGACGTAGGCGATCCGCTCGTCGCGATCGACGGCGACGTCCAGTGCCGGGTGGGGCAGGCGAACGAGACCGGTGCGACGCGGCTGCGTCGGATCCGTTACGTCGAAGAGCTGCAGCAGGCCGTCCGGCCCGTTGGCCACGACCGCCAGGTCGCCCGTCTCGCGGTCCGGGTCGATGGCGCCGTCGAGGTCGAGGTCGATCCCGAAGAACGAGAGGCCGTCGACTCCTGCGGGCTGCCCCTGGGTCGAGACGAACCCGAGGGGTGCCAGGGATGCGCCATCGAGGAGCTCGAGCCCGTCGCGAGACGCGGCCAGCAGCAGATCCGGCGCGGCGACGCGCGAGATCCGTGCGACGGCGCGTGCGCTGCCCGACGAGTCGGCGGGCTCGCGACCGAGCACGGCGCCGCCGGGATCCGTCGGGTCGACGGGGATGGCGAGGGAGGCGTCGAGCGAAACGAGCCCCCGTCCGTCGATCGCCGCCACCGCTCGCCCGTCGTCGGCGAAGCTCAGCCGGCGAACGGTCGCCGCACTCGCGGGCCCGAGCTCGACCGAGCCCAGGAGCGTCGGTGCGGAGCCTCCCAGAAGATCGAGCAGCTCGGCGCGGAGGGGGTCGGCCGGCCCTCCGGAGAGGGCCGCCACGAGCGGACGGGCGATGGGATTGCCCGCGCGGTCGACCAGCGGGGCCGGCCCGAAGGGCAGGAGCGCCACACCCGTGCTCCCGCCGGCGACGTCCCACGAAGCCACCGATCGGGGAGCCCCCGGGTCCCCGATGTCGAAGGCCGACACGCCGTTCTCCGAGGCCAGCACGACGACGCCATCCGCCGCGGCGACGTCGACCGCGTCCGCGCGGCTGCCGTCGAGCCGGGAGAGCGGCACGGACGCGCGAAGCGAGGGGGCGAAGGTGGTGAACCCGGAGTCGAAGGGGGCCGCGAGTCGGGCCCCGGACTCCCCACGAAGCTCGCGGGAGACGCCGTAGCGGTAGCGGCTCCCGAAGGCGAAGCGACGCAGCGGCGTGAAGCGGACCACCCGCCCCGCGCTGGACAGCTCGATCCGGCCGGTGACGCTGGCGCCGTTCTCGTCGGTGACGACCAGGGTGTTCGACCCGGCCGTGGCCGCATCGATCGCCTGGTCGAACTCGAGCTCGATCGTCGCCCCGATCTCGGCGAGATCCTCCGGACCGGGGCGCGCGGAGAGCAGCACCAGGTTGCCGCCGGCCGAGCCCAGCGGCTCGCCCAGGTCGAGGGTCGCGCCCGTCGGCGGGGCGGTGTCGCTCGCCGTACCGCGGAGGCTCCCGTCCGCCGGGTCCACGAAGGCGAGGGAGAAGCCCGAGCCGGCGGAGACGGGGAGGACGAAGCCCTGGTTCGGTGCCGTGCCGATCGCGACCAGCGGCGTCCCCTGGAGCCGGACCGCCGCGGGCGGACCCGTCACGCGCCCCTCCACCTCGGAGAGCGGTGTCGACGAAGCCAGGACGACGTACTCGCCCGACTCGCGGACGCCCGGGAGCGCATCGCCACGCGTCTGCAGCCGGACGCCGCTCGGCCCGTCGACCCGGTCGAGGGCGTCCACGACCACGAGGACCGGGTCGCCCGCGATCGCATCCAGGCGGGCCAGCAGGAAGTCGGAAGCGGCCAGCGACGGATCCGCTAGCGGCAGATCGAAGTCGATCCGCGACTGCGGCGCCACGGCTCGCACCTGCAGCTGCTGGCCCGGCTGCGCCTGCTCCGGTGTCGTGATCCGGAGCGTGGGGAAGCGGGGCTCGCCCCGCACGGTGCGCGGCGTGGTGTCCGGCGACGAGGCCACGACGAGCGTCGCCCCCGTGACCTGCTGGCCGAGGCCGTCCTCGTCCCGGACCTCGGCATCGAAGCGGAGCTCACCGCCAGTCAGGAAGCTACTCGGAACCACCAGACTCGACTGACGCGCGAAGGGCGACTGCGCGACGGCGAGCGGGCCGAGGCGCCCCTGGTCCTCGGAGAGCTCGAGTCGCTCGATCCGGCGGAAGCGGGCCCCCTCGATCTCGATCGCGAAGCGATCCACGAGGGTGAGGTCGCTCCCGAGCGTCGGGAGCGGAGCGCTTCCGCCATCGAGGATCCGGAACAGCCCGGCCGCCGAGAGAGCGCGCGGCAGCACCGCCCCGCGGCGGTCGCCGCTCCCGTCGATGCTTCCCCCCGCCGCGCCCAGGGCCGTCGTGCCGTCCGGCGAAACGAAGCGCGTGATGTCGAGCGAGAGCCGACGGCCGCTCGAGTCGCGCAGGGTCAGGGCCAGCTCGTCACCCAGCTGCGCGGGAATCCGCAGTCGGAACGAGCCGTCGTCCAGCGCGAGGACGCTCAGGGTCTCGCGCGTGCGCAGATTGCCGAGCGTGACGCCCGAGCCGGGCTCGGCGCTGCCCTGGGTGCCGACCACCAGCACCTGGCCGTCGTCGTCGGGCAGCTCGGCGGTGATGCGCCCCGCCTCGAGCGCCGGAGGCTTCGACGTGTCGGCGGTCCGGAACGGAACCACCAGGGCCGCATCGAGTGCGTTGCCCGCGAGGTCGAGCAGCTCACGCCCGAGGCGCAGCTCGTAGTCGGTTGCCGATTCGAGCTCGGCGTCCGGGAGGAAGCGGACGACCCGGCCGCTGGCGGAGAGCGCGACGCGGCCTTCGACCGGCGCTCCGGCGCGGAAGAGCTGCACCGCCACCGTGTCGACGGAGCTCGCTTCGAGCGGCTCCGAGAAGGTCGCCGAGAGCGGCGTGCTGCGCGAGACGTCCCGCTCCCCGACGGCCGGCGTGGTGGCGACGACCGTCGGGCGCTGGCGCAGCAGCAGCACGTCGAGACCGGAGAGCGCGGTGTCGCCGGGGCCCAGATCCGCCGTCGAGCGACCCGAGTCGTCCCGGACCGGCTCGCGCGCATCGATGGTGGAGGTCGCGGACGACGCGGCGGCGACGAGATACGCGCCGTCCGCCGCCGTCTCGTCGACGAAGGGCGCGCTCGAGCTCGTGACCAGGGCACCGGACTGCGGGCCGCTGCTCCCGACCGCACGGACGATGCCGCTCACGAGTCCGAGGAGGCCGGGTGTCCGCACGAACGCATAGCGTCCGCCCCCGCGGATTCCCGGCAGACCCGGCTCGGAGGCGTCCGACACGAGACGCGTGGCGTCGATGCGACCCCGCGCGACGATGCGGACGCGCGGGATCCCCGCCGCGTCGACGAAGCTCTGCACCACCAGCAGAGGCGCGGCGTCGACGAGATCCGGCGGCCGGGGCATGGCGAGGATCGCGTCCGCGCCGAGGACTTCGCCCGCGAGATCGACGTCGACGGCTCCGAGGGTCGCGAACCCGCTCGGCAGCGGAAGCCCGGGCGCCGCCACCGAGACCACCTCGACCGCGACGTCCCGCGCGAGCGCTCCGGTCGGGAGCTCGAGCCGCTTGCCCTCGGAATCCGACACTTGTCCGCCGGCGGGGCCCAGTCGGAGACCCGCGGGCTGCGCCTGCCGGGGCCGGACGTCCAGGGTGACGCGGCCCGCGGCGAGCTCGAGGATGTCGAAGGCCTGGGACGGAGTGATCGGGAAGTGCGCGGCCAGCTCGCCGACGGGAGGGCGCCCCTCGGCCGAGTCGCGATAGAGGACGAAGTCCTCCTCGAAGGGACGCGGGACCACGACGCTCCCCGTGGAGAGGTCGAAGCGCTCGCTCACGAAGGCGGTCACGGCGGTTCCCGAGACGGGCAGGGCCGGCGCCGCCGCATCTCCGTAGAGCCGTCCCAATGCCCGGGCATCCGGATCGGCAGCGGCCACGGCGGGATCCACGCTGCCCTCGAGCAGGCCGAGTCCGCGCGGCGTGGCGGGGTCGAGACCCACGAGCTCCTGGCCCACGACCGCCGCGGGCGGCGCGGCCGGCGCCGGGTCGGCCACGAGGAATGCCACCGGCCCGAGGACGTCGAGGTCGAGACGGACCTGCCGCCCCGACGCATCCACGGCAGCCGGAGCCAGGGCGATCCAGTGCCCGGCGGCGCGGTCGTAGCGCGCGGCCTGGAGCTGCGCCCCCGGAACGAGACCCGCGTCGACCGGGATCTCGAGCGACGCGAGCTGGGCGAGTCGCTCGCCGTCGGGCTCGATGTCGACGCTCCCGAGCGGCGAGTAGCCGAGCGGAAGCAGAGCGGGAAGGCCCTGGGCGGAGAGCTCCGTGAGCCGGATGTCGACGGCACGCGAGAGCGCACCGGGCGGCATGCGAAGAGCCAGGCGCTCGTCGTCGCTCCTCGCCGTGCCCCCGCCCGCAGGGGTCAGAGGGGTCGATCGCGGATCGAGCGGAGTGAGCCGGGCATCCACGAGGTCGGTCGCTCGTTCGGGAACGACGTCTCCCGTCCGGTCGACGCGGGTGTACCCCGGTCGCGTGGCGCGAACGAGCACGCGTCCTGCGAGCGCGGGGAGCAACGCCCGGCCTCCCACGTCGGTCGGTACCTGCAAGGGAAGAGCCGCCGCGCCGCCCCCGTCCGCCAGCAGCTCGACCTGGCCGCCGGGGAGCGGCAGCCCCCGGGCATCGTCGAAGAGCTCGACCCGCGCAAAGCCGAGCCCACCCGAGAGGCGGACCTCGGCATCGCCCGTGGCAGAGACCGCGCCGTTGCGTGCCGTGATCGCCGCGCGGCCATCGGCCCGTGCAGTCAGCACGCCGTCGGCGGAGACGTCCGCGACGGCGGGATCGGCCGTCGTGTAGACGGTCCCCGTCGAGGCATCCGTCAGGTCCCGTTCGCTTCCGTCCGAGAACCGGCCCCGCACCGAGAGCGGGCTCGTCGCTCCCGGGGCGGTGAGGAGGGTGACGCCCGGCTCCAGCACGAGGGACTGAAGGACGACTCCCGCTTCGACGACGACCTGCGCGCTGGCGGACAGCGTGCCGTTCCGAGCCGTGATCGTGGCCGTGCCGTTGCCGGTCGCCGTCACGCGTCCCTCGGCGGAGACGCGAGCCACGAAGGGGCGGTCGCTCGCCCACGTCGTTCCGCTGGCCGAGCCGGTGAGATCGCGGGTCGAGCCGTCGCTCCGGGTCGCGGTGGCCCGGAGTGCGGCGTCGGCGCCCACCGCATCGAAGCGCAGGCCTCCCGGGTCGAGGTCGAGCCGGGCGAGGATCGGCGCGAGGCGGGTGTTCAGCGTCAGGCTCGCCACGTTGCAGCTGCGGTCGCGCGCCTCGACCCGGATCGGGTTGTCGCCCTCGGTGAGCGGCACCTGGACGCGGAAGCGCGCTCCGGCCGGGTCGGCCAGGAGCGCCGCGGGCACGCCCTCGATCAACACGGTGGCGGTGGGGTCGTCGACGACGCCCGTGACCTCGACGCTGGGGGTCGCGAGCGTCTCCCCGTCGGCGGGCGACTCGATCGTCACGAGGGGAGGCTCTCCGTCCGCCGGCTCCACGGGGTGGCCGCTCGTCCCGAAGGCCGCCTCGACCAGCCCGAGGTCGACGGCATCGACCCGGCCATCCCCGTCGAGGTCGGCCCGGTTGCAGGGACAGAAGGTCGCCGGGTCGCGGCCCTGACAGCTCGAGACGAGGGAGACGTCGAAGATGTCGACGACGCCGTCGCCGTTCGGCTCCGGGTCGGAGACCTGCTGGAGCGTGACGTCGAGGCTGCCGCGCGTCTCGTTGCAGGCGAGATCGGTCGCGAGGTAGGCGACCTGGTTCCGGTCCGACGCCAGGGGCAGGTCGGCGCGAAAGCCGCCCGACGCGTCGACCACGGCCCGCGTGCCGGCCAGCTGCAGCGAGAAGAGCGACTCGTCGAAGCGGCCGGTGATGGGGACGGGGTTGCGGAAGGCGAAGCCACCCGACGGCGGGTCGCTGTCGACGAGGCTCGGCGGCGTCGCGTCGCTCGGCCTCGGCGCGGTCGTGCGGCCGAGGCTGCCCTCCACCCGCGAGAGGTCCGTGGCGTCCACGTCGCCGTCCGCGTCGAGGTCGGCCGTGCGGCAGATGCACGAGAGCGCAGGGTCGAGCCCCTGGCAGCTCGAGACCAGGGAGACGTCCAGGATGTCGACGACCCCGTCGCCGTTGGGGTCCGGTACCTCGCCGCACGCCAGAGCGAGGGTGACGACGACCAGGAGGAGCCGCGGCCCGAGTCCGCCGCGCCGTCCGTAGCCGAGCTCGCGAGATCGGGAGCCGTGGCGCGATGTGTCGGTCCGGTCGGGTGCACCCGACGCCATCGGCTCCTCCGTGATGCGCCCCGCTCGGGGCTAGGAACGGTCTCCGCGCAGTCGCGCCGAACGTCGGCGCGCGTTCGCGATGCCGGAGAGAAGGGGAAGCAGCAGTCCCGCCGCGAAGCCGGGCTCCGGGGCGGAGGCGATCACGCGAAGCGAGCCCGACGCCAGGTCGACGGGGGAGATCGGCTGGCCGAAGGGAGCCGCCAGCAGCACGTTCGCCAGGGTCAGTGCCGTTGCGCCCGGCGCCACGCCCTGGAAGCTCACCGTGACCAGGACGCCCGCTCCCGAGGCGGCGGCGGCGCCGATGGTCGTCTCGGCGTAGTTCACGTCCGGAGCGGTGAGATCGAGCTCGACCTGCGAGGTGGGCGGTACCAGGAATCCGCCGCCTGCGGCCAGCGTGGCGCCCGCGACGGACGGGTCGAAGAGGAGATCGAGCTCGAACGCGTTGAGCGGAGCTCCGGGCTCGACGCCGCTGATCGTGATCGCCACGTCGACGGTCTCGCCGACTCCGATGTCGCGGCTCGATTGGACGCCGGCGGTCGCGGGATCGAGATCGACCGACACCAGGGGAACGGCCGACGCGACACTTGCGCCGAGCAGGAAGAACGCAGCCAGGGCGCAAAGGAACGACGAACGATGCATGGGAACCTCCTTGGGTCGCTGCCCTGATGCACCGCCGCTCGAGTGCGGCGAGCCAGGGGCTCTCCCGGGAGGTGGCTCCATGGGGGGCCTGTGTGTCGGAGAACTCTCGATCGCCAAGAAGCCGTCGACTGGCCGCGTGGCCGGCGAACAGTGGCGGGGATCGGAAAGGCGGGGGGCGAACGGACTCATCTCGATTCTCGGCCGCCAGCCTATTTCGCCGACCCGGTGCGGTCCTTACGCGCGCCTTACGACTCCGTGACCTGTCGTTTCGCTCCCGAGGGGTGCTCTCCACCCCGAGTGTGCCGAACGCAACCCGCCGGCGACGGCAGGTGTGCAGAATTCGAGCTAAGTCGAGGAGAGCCATGCGCCACCGTTTCCCGCCCTTCGAGATCGACGAGGCGAGCGGACGCCTGCTCGAGGACGGCCGGGTCGTGGAGATCCAGCCGAAGGTCCTCTCCCTCGTCCTCCACCTGCTGCGCAACCGCGACCGCGTGGTCGGCCGCGCCGAGCTGATGGAAGTGCTGTGGCCCGACGAGACGGTCACCGAGGGCTCGCTCGGCCGCGCCGTCTACGGCGCGCGGCGGGTCCTGGGAGACGCGGCCGTCGAGACGATTCGCGGCGTCGGCTACCGCTTCGGGCTGTCCCGCGCCGACGACCTTCCCGAACGGCGCGAGCTGCCGCTCGTGGGACGAGCCGGCGTCCTGGCCGAGCTCGAGGAGGCCCTGAAGGACGCCCTCGGCGGGCCGCCGCGTTGCATCCTGCTGGAGGGGCCGGCGGGGATCGGCAAGTCGCGCGTGCTGGACGCCTTTCGCGCGTGGGCGCACGAACGCTCCATCGAGGTCCACTCGGCGCCCGGCGCGAGTCTCCGCGCGCCCTACGACGTGTGGCGCGAGCTCTTCCGTAGCTTCGCGATCGGGAGGAGCCGGGCGGAGCTCGCTCGCCTCCTCGGAGCCGAGGCCGCGACCCTGCGACCCGTCCTCCCCGAGCTCGGCCGCCGCATGCCGCGCGCGGCCGAGCCGCAGTGGGTGGCCGCCTCGGCGCGGCGCGAGCAGCTGCACTACGCGATCGCCGGGTTCTGGCGGAGCCTCGCCGAGACGACGTCGGTGCTCCTCTGCATCGACGACGTCCACCGTGCCGACGCCCAGTCGCTCCAGGTCCTGATCGAGCTGTGTCGGGAGCCGGGAGCCCGAGGCATCGCCGTGGTGGCCACGCTGCGCTCCTCGTCGGACACGGAGGAGCCCCTGACCGAGCTGCGCGCACTCGCGCGACGCATTCCGGTGGGCGGCCTCACCCGGGACGACGTCGCCGGGATCCTGGAGGCGCGTTTCGGGCGGCGGCCCGCACCCGCACAGGCACAGCTCGTGCTCGATCGCACGGGCGGCAACCCGCTCTTCCTGCGCGAGCTGATCGCCCAGGTCGGGACGCGTGAGGACGGTCTCGAGCAGGTGCAGCGCGAGCTCCATCTCAACGACGACATGGAGACCGCGATCGCCCGCCACCTCGAGGACGTCGACACCGCCTGCCTCGAGGCTCTCGAGTTCGGCGCCCTGGTCGGCCGCGAGTTCGCGGTGGCGACGATCGCAGGCTGCATCGGATGCGATCGGGAAGGAGCGGCGCGACTCCTCGAGCAGGCGGTCGCCGCGGCGATCCTCGAGCCCCATGCCGGGGGCGAGACCCGACGCTTCACCCACGGAATGATCCCGGAGGTGATCGCGCGAAGGCAGAGCGCGCGCGACCGATCCCAGCGACATGCGGCGTTGGCCGAAGCCCTGGCGAGCGCGCCGGGCTCGGGTGTGGACCATGCCGTGGCGCTGGCTCGCCACCGCTACGAGGCGGCCTCGACCGCCGATCCGCGCCTCGCCTGGGAAGCGTGCCGCGACGCGTCCGAGCGGCTGCTCGACGCCGACGCGCCGGAGGAATCCGCGCTGTGGGCGGAACGAGCCATCGAGCTGCTGGACCTCGGAGCGGGGCTCGACTCCGAGCGCGGCGAGACCTTCCTGCTCGCGGCTCGTTGTTGGAACGCGTGTGGACGCTTCGACCGGGCCCGGGGCTGGTTGCGACGCGGCATCACCATCGCGCGAGCGACGGGGGACTCGGGCCTGTTCGCTCGCACGGCGATCGAGATGACCGAAGGGGGCCAGACCGGGAACGCGGACCTCGAGGGCCTCTCCGCGCTGCAGGAAGCCGAGGCCGGCACGCCGCCCGAGGACCGGGCGCTCCGCGCATCCCTGCTCTCGAACCTCTCGGACGCGCTCATCTTCGCGGACCCGCCCGAACGCACGCTGGAGGTGGCCGAACGCGCGCTCGAGCTCTCCCGCGACCTCGACGACGTCACCGTCCGGATGGACTGCCTCCGCTGCGGCCACGTCGCGTTGCGAGGGCCCGGCGGGCTCGCCCGTCGCCGCGCGCTGGCCGCCGAGTTCCGCGAGCGCGCCGAGCGCAGCGGCAGACGGCAGTGGACGATCGACGCGCTCCTGCTCGAGCTCACGGATGCGCTCGAGGCCGGCGAGCGCGAGACCTTGGATGCGGGAGCGGACGAGTTCGTCCGGGACGTCGAGGCGCTCGGCGTGCGGCGCTATCGGCTCTATGGGGCGTTCCTTCGCGGCAACCAGCTCCTGCGCCGCTGCGACCTGCCGGCCGCCGCCCGCTCCATCGAACGCGCCGTGGAGATCGGCCGTCGCGTCCAGGCCGAGGCGAGCGGGCAGTACGTCGCGACGCAGAGCTACACGCTGTGTCGCGAGCAGGGCCGACTCGGCGAGCTGATCGGTCCGCTGCGGGCGGCCGCGTCGGAGTATCCCGCGATCCCCGGCTGGACCGTCGCGTTGGCCCTCGCCGAGTGGGAGAGCGGCGAGCGCGACGCGGCCATGCGACGGACGAGGATGCTCCTGGCCGGCGGGCTGCGCCGCATCCGACGCGACGTGAACTGGCACCCGACCCTGGCCCTCCTCTCGGAGCTGGTGGGCGAATTCGGAACCGCGGAGGAGGCGGAGCTCGTCCTGCTGGAGCTGAAGCGAACGACGGCGACCTGCATGATCGGTCCGCTCTTCATGACCTATCAGGGCGCCGCGGCCCGCTACCGCGGACGACTCGAAGCGCGGGCCGGGCGACTCGACGAAGCGCGCGAGGCCTTCCAGGAGGCGGCCGCGATCGACCGCCACATGCAGGCGCCGAGCTTCCAGGCGCGGGCGTGGCTCGACCTGACCCGGTGCGAGCGAGAGGCGGGACGGGCTTCGGCGGCCCGCGACGCGCTGACCCGAGCGGATGCCCTGATCCGTTCCCACCGCCTCGCGGGGCTCGAGCGACGCGCGGGCGAGCTTCGACTGGGGCGATGATCTGGGCGTTGCTCAGGGTGTGCGGAGCGAGCCGCGCAACGCGTCCGCCTGCTTCTCCAGCGCCGCGTACCCGTAGCGCCGGGCCACGTCCGCACAGGCATCGACGAGGTCGTGCCCGCGGCGCCTGTCGTGGTCGTTGCCCTTTGCGAGGAGACGAGCGAGGTCGAGCCGTGCGCGCGTGAGATAGACGCGCATCTCGAGGCGGCGGTTCGCCTCGATGGCGCGCTCCAGGTGGTCGATGGCCGCCTCGCGGTCCCCGTCGACCTCCGCCAGGAGGCCGAGCGGCCAATGCGGCGAGCCCTGGCAGATCCAGGCCGTGAGGTTCACCGTCACGCGATCCTGGAAGGGCAGGAGGGCCTCACGGAAGCGCCCGGCACGTTCGCGATCGCCGACCCGGGCACACACCGTGGCCAGGACGGTGAGCGCGATCGCCCGGTTCGCGTCGACCGCCGGATCGTAGCTGTCCGCGAAACGCTCGTAGATCGTCCGTGCCTCGTCGACCCGATCGCACTCGCAGAGGAGATAGGCGTGGAGGGGCAGGAACGTGGTGGAGCGGGGACCCCGCTCCGCCTGCATGCGAACCAGAGGCTCGAGCTCGGCCACGCGTCCCTGGTCGACGCGGAGCTGGAAGAGCTGGGCGCCGAAGGCCGACCCCTCGTCCAGCATCGGCGTGTCGCGGCCGGCCTCGAGCGTCTGCTGGATCCAGCCCTCGGCCTCGGGGAGATCGCCTCTCATCAGCGCACGCATTCCACGGTAGAGAGGCGTGTACCAACGGAAGAAGGTCTGGGAGGCCTGGCTCTCGATGTGTCGCTCGACGGCTGCGATCTCCGCGTCCACCTCGTCGATCCGACCGTCCTCCAACAGCTGGGTGAGGGTCAGCTGAGAGGCCGGGATGCGATCGCTCCCGCCCCGGATCTTCCCCAATGCGTGGGCCTCGGCGACCAGCGCACGTCGTTCTTCGATCGGCATGACCGACCAGCACGAGACCAGGAACGAGAAGAGGACCCACCCGAGACCGGCCGAGTCGTCTTCGGGACGCACCAGCTCGAGGGCCTCTCGACAGAGCGGGAGCAGTCGCCGCGGGTCCTCGTCCTCGAGGTAGAGGTGATAGGCGAGTCTCGCGAGCACCTGACCCCGGAGTGCGCTGGGCTTCGGGAGCTTGGCCTCGGCCTCCTCGAGCAACGCGCGTCCCGTCGGGTTTCCGTTGGGCGGCATGGGCCACATGAGGAGCGCAGCGAGAGCCAGGGCCTCCGGATCGTCCAGGCTCCGAGCGAGGTCTGCGGCACGCTCGGCGAGGTCGAGGGCGGTCGCGAACTGGTTCATCCCCCACTGCATGGGGCCCATGGCGAGCAGGATCCCGAGCTCGGCCCGCGCGTCGCCGCCTTCGCCCATGCGCTGCGCCAGCAGGGCCTGCTCGTAGAGGTGAGCGGCCTCGTCGTACGCCAGCCCACGACCGGCCCGTGCCGCCGCTCGAACCAGGGCGCCGACACTCTGCGTCGAAACCACGCCTCCCTGTAGGGCCCGCTCGTAGTGGTGGGCGACCTCGTCCGCCGCCGTGTCCCCGGCGATGCGTTCGAGCTGCTCTGCCAGCTCCAGGTGATGACGAGCCTGGTCACCCGCCGGCAGCTCGGCCAGGAGGGCCTCGCGCACGAGCTCGTGAGAGAAGCGGATCCGGTCGTCGGAGCTCGTCTCCAGCAGGCCGAGGCGCCCGGCCTGAGCGAGCGCATCGGCCACGTCGCCGGGCTCCTGGCTCGTGACCCTGGAGAGGACGGGCAGGCCGACCCCGCGACCGGCCACCGCGACCCACGTGAGGAGCTCGTGGAGGGGAGCGGGCAGTGCCGAGAGGCGCTGCTGCAGCACGCCGCGCAGGCTCGGCGGCAGGGCGTCGCGCACGCCCTCGTCGGCCGCTGCCGGGAAGCGCGCGAGCTCCCGTACGAAGAGCGGGTTTCCGCGGGTGCGCTGGGTCAACGCCGGTGCGTCGCTCTCGTCGCTGCCGATCGCGCGCAGGTAGTCGGCCACGTCGGCCTCGCTCAAGCCGGCGAGCGGTATCGCCTGGCAGCCCGGCCCGCGCACGAGCATCCCCACCGTCTCCCCGAGGCTCGGGTCCGAGGCCGCGTCCTCCCGGCAAGTGGCCAGCACGAGGAGACGCGTGTGCGCGAGCGTCCGCGTCAGGAACTCGAGGCCCTTGCGCGACGAGCGGTCGGCCCACTGGAGGTCGTCGACGAGCAGCAGGGTCGGCGCTTCGCTCGCCTGCCGCGAGACGAAGGCCACCAACCGGTCGAGGAGCTGGAAGCGATCGGCGACCGCGGCGAAGGCGGAGCCGAGGCTCGGCTCTCCCGACGGCGCGAGCAATCCGAGCAGGGCGTCGGCCTCTTCGGCATCGCCTTCTCTGAGCTCTCGCAGGAGCTGGATCCACGGCCAGTAGGGCGGTGCATCGGGCTGCTCGGAGCACCACGCGACGGCGACCCGGCCGCCCGCTCGACGCACGGACTCGGCGAGCTCGAAGGCGGCGCGGGTCTTGCCGATGCCGGGCTCGCCGGTCAGCACCACCGCGTTCCCGTGACCGGCGGCCGCCGCCTCCCAGGCCTTCGCGAGCGAAGCCATCAGGGACTCCCGCCCGACGAAGGGCTCGGGAGTCGCGTCGCCCGCGGGACGCTCGCCCAAGGGCCTCGGACTTCGGGCCTCGGCCTCCGTCTCCTGGGCGACCTCGCCGACGAATCGGTAGCCCACCCGGGCCTTGGTGCGGATCCAGCGTTGCGCACGCGCCGAGTCGCCGAGCGCTCGCCGTGCGAGACTCATCGCGCGCAGGAGCGAGGCCTCCGAAGCCACCTGATCCGGCCAGAGTGCGTCGAGCAGCTCGTCCTTCGTGACGACGCGATCGCGGCGTTCGATCATGAAGAGGAGCAGCTGAAGCAGCTTGGGCTCGAGCGGGACCCGCTCGCCGTCCCGCTCCAGCGACCACGTCTGCTCGTCCAGCCGAAACTCGCCGAATCGATACGCCACCACGATCGAGCATTGCATAGCTGCCGGGTCGGTCGACCGAACGCGGGCGCTGCCGACACTTCACCGCTTCGACTCACCTGACCGACCGGAAAGCGATGTGCAGGGAGCTTCCCGGGGGGTCCTGGCGGCCGTTGCGAGCCGAGGTAGAGACCCGCTCTAGGGAAGCGTCCAGCGGTCGACCAGCAGCCCTTCGGGCGGCGCGACCAGCGCATCGGCGGGACTGCCCGGGCCCTCTCCGGGCGGGATCCAGCCGCCGGGGATGTTGCCGAACACCCGGCGCAAGCCCTGGAGGGGCTGCCGCCTGGGGTCGTCCTCCGCGGTCCATTGGGGGCGATAGTCGAGCGCCCCGGTCGAGAGCCCCATCTGTCCGGCCGCGTGATGGCAGGTCAGGCAGAAGGGGTTCTGGCTCGAGTCGGGGCGCGGCACGCCGGCGCGAAGCGGTCCTTCCGGGAAGTTCAGCGCCTCGCGCAGCCCGACGGTCTGGTCCGGGAGGTTGCGGCCGTGGGCCGCGACGTCCGCGCGGTGGTCGTGGTAGCAGGCGAAGCGGGTGCGCGGGCCCTGGCCGAGCTGCCGGGCGAGCGCGGCATGGTGCTCGGCGGGATAGCGCGCCGCGACCGCCTGCCAGCTCGGGTTCGCGCCCACCTCGATCAGCGTTCCGTAGGCGTGGTTGCAGGCGATCTCGACGCTCGACGGCTGGGCGAAGATCTTGAAGTCGTCGACCCAACCTCGCAGGCCCTGGACCGGATCGTCCGTGTCGCCGACGACGAGGGGGCCGGGCTGGAGCTCGAAGAGCGGCTCCGCCGACACGTGGCGATCGAGCACGAAGCCGTCGTGGAAGAGCACGACCTCGCGGTTTCCGTCGAGGAGGTTCCAGCCGAGATGGATCCACCCCGAGTCCGGCGCGCTCGCCGGGAGATCGATCCGCCGCAGCAACGTGCCCGCCCGGCGGTACTGCAGCTCCGAGCGCCCTGCGATCCAGATGCTGGTGTCGTCGGGGAAGCGGAGCAGCTCGCGGACGTCGTCCTCGTCGCGGGGGTCGACGAAGATCCCCATGTACCAGTCGTGCGCCCGGATGTCCCGCGGCTGGGGCGGGATCGTGTACTCGATCGCGTTGTACCCGCTCAGCCAGAAGCCCTTGCCGCGAATCCCTCCCATCGCCACGGGCTCGATGCGTCCCGACAGGGCCCGCACCAACCCGTGGCTCGGCACCGACCAGCGATGGGGCAGGGCGGTCGCGGCGTTCTGGATGTGGATGTCGAGGCTGTAGAAGCGCGGCCCCGGGAACCAGTGCTTGCCGTTGTGGTACCGCAGGAAGGCGATGATCCCGCCCACGTCCTGCCCGCCGAGCAGGACGTTCTCCTTGGTGACCGAGGCCTGCATGTTCGAGACGATGAATCCGTCGGGATTCAGGAAGTCGTCGAAGGCGACCTCGTCCGTCGCGATCCCGGTGCTGACGAGCCACACCACGTCGCGCGGGGTCAGGGTCCGGAGGCTCGCCTGGTGGTTCAGGAGGTTCTCCACCGAGTGGAGGATGTTCGGATTGCCCGAGAAGCCGGTCGGCGTCCTCCGCCCGAGCGAGCGGCCCGAGCCGACGCGAACCTCGACGGACTCCGGCGGCTCCGAGGCGCTGCGATACAGGCCGACGAAGCGGTGGCCGTCGGGGTCGACCGGGATCTGCCAGTCGGTGTGGTTCACCATGCTGTCGAGGAGCACCATCTTCCCGTGGGTCCAGAGGCCCGCGACGGCGTAGCCGATGTCGTGGCTCTCGGTCTCGCCGAGCGCCTCGCAGCCGGGGACGACACAGCGTGCGGGGAAGACGCCGTCGGGCTGGTCGCCCAGGCGCTCGGGCACCGTCGTGAGGAAGAGGTTGGCGCCCGTCTCGTCCACCCACGGATAGCTCCCGCCGATGTCCACCCCGTCCGGGATGGGGTTGCCCTCGGCGTCGCGGAAGGGATAGGCCGCGATGCCGTAGCGCCCGATCATGCGCGGGTCGTAGGGCGCGTGGGAGATCGGATGGAAGACCTGCCAGCCGGTCACGTCGCAAGGCTCGGCGGAATCCGGCAGCTGGGAGTACATGATGTCGTAGAAGTCGAGGAGCGACTCGCCGGTCTCGGGATTCGTCCAGGTGCGAAGCGGCGCGATGCCGATGCGCCCGGTGAGGAGACGCCCGTCGCGCGTGACCATGGGCTCGGTCCACTCGGGGGCATCCGGCAGGAAGACCCCTTCGACGAGCTCGCCCAGCTCGACGACTTCGAGCTTCGCCTGCGCGGTCTTCGGGCTCGACACCTCGACGTGGACGGGTGTCCCCCACATCTGCGTCCCGCCGATGTGGGCGGTGTTGTTGATCAGGGTGAAGTCGTAGCAGTCGCGCGTGGGGTCACCGGGGCAGGGGTAGGGGTTGGTCTGCTCACCGGGGCTCGGAAACTCCGTCGTCGGGTCGCAGAGCGCGTGGTGCCCGGTGATGCGGTCCGGGTTGCGCCTGTAGTCGATCCCGTTGTCCGGGTACTCGAAGCCGGCGGGCGGGAACTCGAGGATGAACGGTTCGGGGTCGGCCAGGATCTTGGGGCCCGGCTCCTCCTCGAGCAGCGCGCGATCCAGCTTCTCCGGAGCGAAGAGGTAGAAGCGCACCTGGGGCGCGCCACCCTGGACCTGCACACCGATGCGACCGTCGGCGGTGGTGCGGTGGGGCGCGATCTGAGGCGAGGAGAACCGCACCTCTCCGTCGGGCGCGACCTCGGCCCGGGCCAGATCGCGATGGATCACCGGCGTCTCCGGCCGCGCCTCGAGACACGCGGTCACGAAGAGGGCCAGCGCGAGGGTCGCGAGGCGATGGCTCATGGCATCGGGTCCTCAGGGGGGTGCAGGTCAGTGTGTACCGATCGGTACGGACCGTCAAGCCCGACCCTTCGGGTTCTCGGCAAATGGGGTCTTAGAAAGCGAGTCGGTCCTTCATCCAGTCCACGAAGGCGCGCAGCCGAGGCGAGAGCAGGCGGGCGTGGGCGTACACCAGGCTCACGGGAATGGGCGGAACCTCGTGCTGCGGGAGCACGACCTCGAGCCGGCCCTGCTCGACCTCGGGTGCGATCTGATAGGCGAGGAACTGCCCGAAGCCGAGGCCTGCCGAGCACGCCGAGACGGCTGCGGCCACGTGGTTGGTGGTGAAGCTTCCCTCGACCGCGACGGCGACGTCCTGCCCGTCACGCTGGAAGCGCCAGGTGCTGCTGGGCGAGAGGCCGAAGAAGCGCACGCACGGAAGCGCGGACAGCGCTTCGGGATCGTCGGGCGTGCCGTACGTCGCGAGCAGATCCGGGCTCGCGCACAGCACGCGGCGCATGCCTCCGAGGGGAACCGCGATCATCGTCGAGTCGGCGAGATGCGCGATGCGGACCGCCGCGTCGATGCCCTCCTCGACCAGATCGACGACGCGGTCGAGCAGCAGGAGGTCGACCTGGACGGCGGGGTTCGCCGCGAGGAAGTCCGCGACCGCGGGCGCCACGTGTCGCTGCCCGAACAGGACGGGCGCCGTCACGCGCAGCGGGCCCTGGGGCTCACCGCGCACGTCGCCCACCAGCGCCTCGGCCTCGGCTACGTCGGCGAGGATGCGGCGGCAGCGCTCGAGGTAGACGCGCCCCTCTTCGGTGAGGGACATGCGGCGAGTGGTGCGGCGGAGGAGCACCGCCCCGAGCTCGCGCTCGAGCTGGGCCAGGGTCCGAACCATGGTGGGGAGCGAGCGATCGAGGGCGTCGCCCGCGGCGGTCAGGCTGCCCTGGTCCACGATCTCTACGAACGCCCGCATCGCCGCCAGCTTGTCCAGACGATTACTCCATTATTTTGAGGAGTATAAGCGAATCGTCTCTATTTATCTCTTCCTTCGCAGAGAACATCCTCTCCTCGTACCCAGGGGCCCAGCCCCGCATCAGGAGAGACACCATGAGCCATCCCCGAACCCAGGGCGTGCACCACGCCGGCCTCACCGTTCCCGATCTGGCTGCCAGCCAGGCCTTCTTCCAGCAGGCACTCGGCTTCGAAGCCGTCGGCGAGGTGCCCGACTACCCGGCCGTCTTCCTGAGCGACGGCCAGGTGATGATCACCCTGTGGCAGGCCGAGAACGGCGCCGACGCCACCCCCTTCGATCGCAAGCGCGTGATCGGCCTCCACCACCTGGCGCTCCAGGTGGACGCCGCCGACCTCGACGCCCTGCACGGCGAGCTACAGGCCCGCGAGGACGTCTCGGTGGAGTTCACCCCCGAGTCCCTCGGCGGCGGCGCGACGCGACACATGATGTGCACGATCCCGGGCGGCATCCGCCTCGAGCTGATCGGACCGGCGAGCTAGGAGACCGACATGTCGCAGACATCCCCGTTCCACGCTGGCGAGAAGCAGGTCCAGGCGCGCCTCGGCGTGTCGGAGATCGAGGACTGGGCGCGCAAGATCGTCCGGCCCTACCTGCCCGACGAGCACCGCGCCTTCCACACCGCCCTGCCGTTCCTGGTCGCCGCCGCGCGCGACGGCCAGGGACGGCCCTGGGCCACCCTGCTGGTCGGAGACGAGGGGTTCGTGACCTCGCCGGACGACCGCTCGCTGGTGATCGAGGCACAGCCGGGAGAGGGCGACGCGCTCGAGGGCGCGCTCACGCCGGGCGCCGACCTCGGCCTGCTCGGCATCGAGTTCGCCACGCGGCGGCGCAACCGGCTGAACGGCCGCATCGCGGCGGACGCGAAGGCCCTCGTGTTCCAGGTGGATCAGACCTTCGGCAACTGCCCCCAGTACATCCATGAACGCGACTGGCGTCGCGTCACCGACGAGCCCGGTGCCGCGCGGCGGGCCACCACCCTCTCCGAATCCCAGCAGGAGTGGATCCGCTCGGCCGACACCTTCTTCATCGCCAGCGGCTACCGGGGCGAGGGCGAGAGCCCGACCTTCGGGATGGACGCCTCCCACCGCGGCGGCGACCCGGGCTTCGTCCGCATCGAGGGCGACGGGCGGCTCGTCTTCCCCGACTACGCGGGCAACAACCACTTCAACACCATCGGCAACATGCTGCTCGATCCGCGCGCGGGCTATCTGTTCATCGACTTCGAGACGGGCAGCCTGCTCCAGATCACCGGCCACACCCGCATCGACTGGGACTCCGAGGCCGTGGCGAGCTTCCCCGGTGCGCGGCGTCTCGTGGTGCTCGACGTCGAGGAGGTGGTCGAGGTGCCGGGCGCGATCCCGCTGCGCTTCGATGCGAGCGCCGACTCGGTGCGCTCGGTGAAGGTCGTCGAGAAGCGGCGCGAGAGCGAGGACGTCGTGTCCTTCGTGTTCGCCTCGCGCGACGGCGGCCCGCTGCCCGAGTTCGCGGCCGGCCAGCACCTGCCCATCGAGCTCGAGGTGCCCGGCACGAGCGAGCCCGTGCGCCGCACCTACTCGCTCTCCGGCGACCCGGCGGGCGAGCGCTACCGCATCACCGTCAAGCGCGAGCCGCAAGGCGTGGCCTCCCGCCACCTGCACGACCGGGTTACGGAGGGCGCGATCCTCCCGATCCGAAAGCCGGCCGGCGACTTCATGATCGGCTGCACGGAGTGCCCCGTGGTGCTGGTGAGCGCGGGCGTGGGGCTCACGCCGATGGTGAGCATGCTCCACGAGCTCGCGGCCCAGGACCGCGAGCGGCCGGTGTGGTTCGTCCACGGAGCCCGGGACGGCCGACACCACCCGCTGGCGGAGGAGGTGCGCGAGCTCGCGAGCCGTCGCGATGGGATCCGGGTCCATACGGCCTACAGCCGGCCGCTCCCCGAGGACGCAGCCCACGACCACACCGGCCGCGTCGACGGCGACTGGCTCGCGACCCTGGTGGACCGGCCGGACGCGCACTACTTCCTGTGCGGGCCCGTCGCATTCATGGCGGGCATCCAGAGCCAGCTCGAGGCCCGAGGCGTCCCGGCCGACCAGATCCACTCGGAGTCCTTCGGGCCCGTCGGCTAGCTCCGCGCGATGGCCGATGCGCCCGCCGCTCGTGTATCCTACGGGAGCGCGCAGGGCGCATCCGGTCCGCGGAGAGGGAACGTCCCACCTGAGCCGGCTCCCGGTCCCGCACGAGGGGCATGGGGGTCGGGAGACGAGATCGGTCCTGGCAGACATCGACCTGCTTCGGCCCGCTCTGCGGACGACGGGCCACGAAGGAGGTCCCGATGTCCCCGTCCGCAGATCCCGTCCGAGCCATTCCGGCCCGCCCGAGCCTCGAGCACGACCGCAAGGCGGCCAAGGCCCTCGTGAAGGCCCACGCGCGCGCCGACGCCGAAGCGCTGGCTCGCATCCGCGCCATCCACCCGCGCTTCGCGGCGCTTCCCGACTCCGAGCTCGCCGCCCGGGAGTTCAAGCTGGCGGACGCCCAGTGGGTGATCGCCCGCGAGTACGGCCTGCCGAGCTGGCCGCGCTTTAAGGAGCTCGTCGCGTTCCTGAACGCCGACGCGGCGGCGCGCGCGGAGCAGCTGCTGCGCGCCGCCATCGGCGACGATGGGCGCCGTGCCCACGAGCTGCTGGCCCGAGACCCGGAGCTCGCTCGCTTCGACATGCACACCGCCTGCGCGGCCGCCGACGAGGCGAGGGTGGAGGAGATCCTCGCCCGCGACGAGGCGGCCGCGACCCGGCCCGGCGGACCCTTCGACGCCGAGCCCCTGTGGACGCTCTGCTGGTCGAACCTGAACCTCGGCCCCGTCGCGGGTGCACGCATCCAGATCGCCCAGAAGCTGCTGCGCCGCGGTGCGAACCCGGATGCCGCGTTCGAGCGGGAGTCGCGCTTCGGGCCGTTCCGGGCCACGACGCTGCTCGGCTGCGTCGAACGCAACCAGGCGGGCCTGGCCAAGACGCTGATGGAGGGCGGCGCCCACCCCGACGACAACGACTCGCTGTACCACGCCTGCGAGCACGACCGGATCGCCGTGCTGCGGCAGCTGCTCGCCTACGGAGCGACGCCGGCGCGAACCAACGCCCTGCTGCGTGCCCTCGATTTCCCGGACCTGCGCGCGGCACGGCTGCTGCTCGAGCACGGGGCCGACCCCGGAGAGCGCGCGATCCACCGCGAGACCTATCCGCTGCACCATGTCGCGCTGCGTGGCCGCGGCCCGGACGCCGTCGACCTGCTCCTGGATCGCGGCGCCGACATCGAGCAACGCGACGAGTACGGGCACACGCCGTACCAGCACGCCCGGCTGCTGGGCCAGACCCGCGTAGCCGAGCACCTGCTCGCGCGCGGCGCCGACCCGACCCTGCCCGAAGCCTGTGAGCTGCTGGCCGCCTGCGCCGCCGGTGAGACGGAGCGCGCCCGAGCGCTGCACGGCGCCGACCCGCGGCGCTTCGAACGCCTCACCCAGGACGAGCAGGCGCTCCCGCGCGAGTGCGCCGATCTCTGGAACGTGGCGGGCCTGCGCTGCTTCCTCGAGCTCGGGCTTCCCGCGGACACGCGGCCCGAGGGCGACTCCACGCCGCTCGACGTCGCGGCCTTCTGGGGCCACGTCGAGATGGTGGAGCTGCTTCTCGCCCACGGCGCCGACCCGAACGAGCGAAACCCCTACGGCGGCAACGCGCTCGGAGCGCTCTGCTTCGCCTCGCGCTGGTTCGGGGCCGCCGAGCCCACCCCGCGCACGGAGGAGGAGCGCCAGCGCGACTGGGCCGCCTGTGCGGAGCGCCTCGTCGAAGCGGGAGCCGAGATGAGCTCGGCCCAGCTGGCGAATGCATCTCCCGCGGTCGCCGAGGTCTTGCGGCGTTTCGGGGCACCGGAGCCGGACGGAGCCGACTAGCGCGTCCCTGCGCGGCCGAAACGAGGTTCGGGCGGGAGAGACGGGAGCGTCCTAGCCTCTCTCGCCATGGGCGCCTCCCTGGGCTTCGCATCCCTCGCCGTCACGCTGGCCACCGCCACGGCCTGGGTCGTCGGGCTGCGCGCGGCGCGTCTCAGCGGGCGCCGCGGCCTCGCGATGCTCGGGTTCGCGGTCGCGCTCGGGCTGGGCGTCGTGGCGCTGCTCTCGTCGCCGGGAACGCTCGGCGGCATCGCCGCGACCTTCGGCACGGCCGCCGGCGCGATCTTCCTGGGTCTGCAGACCCTCGCGGGCCAGGTGGATGCCACGCCGGCCGTCGCGGTCGGCGGACCCATCCTCGACTTCACCGCGCCCGACGATCAGGGGAAGCCCTTCGATACGGCGAGCCTGCGCGGCAAGCCCTACCTGCTCAAGTTCTTCCGCGGCCACTGGTGACCCTACTGTGTCGCCGAGTTGCGGCGATGGGAGGATCTCCGGCCCGAGCTCGACGCGCGAGGCATCCAGCTGCTCACCGTCTCCACCGACACCCCGGAGACGATCCGCAAGCAGCGGGGCCGGCACGGCTCGCAGGCCACCATGCTCTCGGACCCGGACCTCGTGGTCACGGACCGCTACGGTCTGCGCAACCCGACCAACATCACGCCGAAGGGGATCCAGGGCATGCCGATCCCCACCACCTTCCTGGTGGACGCGGAGGGAATCGTGCGCTGGAAGGACCAGGCGACCAACTACCAGGAGCGCTCGCACCCCGATCGGGTGCTCGGAGCGATCCAGGAGCACCTCTAGAAGCCGCAGCGGAGCTCCTGCCCCCCGCGGGTGCCTTGCATCCGTTCACCCGCCCCTCTCGAAGAACCCGGTATGGCCGAAGAGAAGACCATGCTCTCCCGAATCCTGACTCTCGCCCTCCTCCTGCTCCTGCCCGCGGCGCTCCATGCGGAGCCCCTGGCCCGGGGCGACGAGGCCTTCGCGGCCCGCGCTCTCGAGATCGAGGCGGACCGGGTGGATCCCACCGCCGTGGACACGTCGCTGGTCGCCTACCGGGAGGCGCTCGTCGCCGAGCCCGAGCGCATCGACATCCGCTGGCGCGTGCTGCGCTCGCTCCACTACCGGGGCGACTTCGCGCGCATCGCTCCCGAGGAGAAGGTCGCCGCCTTCAAGGAAGGCGCGGAGCTCGCACAGGAGAGCCTCGACGTGCTGGCCGAGAAACTGGGTGGAACCGCGCTCCACGAGCTCTCTCCGGACGAGCAGCCGTCGCGACTCGCTGCCGCGGGCATCTCCGCGCGCGACGCGGCCGAGCTCTACTTCTGGTCTGCCGTCGCCTGGGGCGCCTGGAGCCGCGAGGCCGGGCTGCTGCAGTCCGTCCGGAAGGGCGTCGCGAACCGCGCCCACGACTACGCCGTCGTCTCCGCACGCCTCGACCCGACGGTCGAGCGCGGAGGCGCGCACCGCCTGCTGGCCCGCCTGCACGCGGCGCTCCCGAAGGTCCCCTTCGTGTCGGGCTTCGTGAACCGCTCGCAGGCGATCCCCGAGGCCGAGGCCGCCGTCGCGGTGCAGGCCGACGATCCGGGCAACCGCTTCCTGCTCGCGCTCACCCTGATCGAGCTCGCTCCCGAGCGGGAGGAGGAAGCCCGCAAGCTCCTCGATCAGGCGATCGAGGCACAGCCGCGCCCCGAGCTCCTGGCTGAGGACCTCGCCACGCAGAGGCTCGCGCGCAAGGCTCGCGCCGAGCTCGACAGCGTGGAGGCGGTCGCGACCGCCAACTGATCGCGCTCTGGCGATCGCGGGCACGCGATCGCGGGCTAGCCTGCGATCCGCTCGCCGATCGACTCCAACAGCTCGCGCGGGCTCCCGCCGGCGATCGTGCCGTGGGTGCCCCAGAGGTAGTGCCGGTGCAGCGGGTAGTCGGTGTCGACGCCGATGCCGCCGTGAAGGTGCTGGGCTGCGTAGCAGACGCGCGCGCCTGCCTCGCCGGCCCAGTACTTGGCCACCTCGAGCTCGTCGGTCGCGTCGGCGCCCTGCTCCACCAGGAAGCGGGCACGCCAGTAGCTGAGGCGCATGCACTGCAGGTCCACGTAGGCGTCGCCCGCGCGGGTGTGCACGGCCTGGAAGCTCCCGACCGGGCGATCGAACTGCTTGCGCTCGCGCGTGTACTCCGCGGTCATCTCGAGGGCGCGCTCGGCCGTGCCGAGCTGGATCGCACAGGCCGCAAGCCGTGTGCGGTCCGCGAGGAAGCGCCGGATCGCCTCCGCGTCCCCGTCCAGCCGATCGGCCGCGTCCACCGGCACCTCCGACAGCTCGAGATCCGAGTGGATCTGCAGGTTCACGACCTCCTTGCGGGTCGACGAGACGCCGTCGCCCGAGGGATCCACCAGGAACCAGGAGAGCCCCCCGTCGGTGCGCGCCGGCAGCAGCACGCGGGTCGCCACGTGCGCGTTGGGCACGAGCAGCCGGCGGCCGCTGAGCCGGAAGCCCTCACCGTCGGCCGTCGCCACGACCTCGGCGCCCGCGTCCTCGACGAGCGAGGCCGAGAGCAGCGTGTCGCCGGAAACGACGCCGGGCAGCCACTTCTGCTGCTGCTCGGCGCTTCCGAAGCGCTCGATGGCAGAGGCTCCCAGCACCAGGGTCTCGACGGCGGGCAGCGGTGCCGTCGTGCGCCCGATCTCCTCGAGCAACACGCACAGGTCCGAGAGGCCCATGCCGTTGCCGCCGTGGGCCTCGGCGATGGCCACGCCCAGCAGGTTGGCCTTGGCGAGCTGCTTCCACAGCCCGAGGTCCACGCGCTCGTCGCCGTGCTCGACCTCGCGCAGGCGCTCCTGGGTGGCCTCGCCCCGGAGGATCTCGGCCGCCAGCTCGCGCAGCGCCTTCTGGTCGTCGTCGATGGTGAAGTCCATCGCTTCTACTCCTTGTAGTGCGGCATGCCGAGGCCGGCCATGGCGATGATGTCGCGCTGCACCTCGTTGGTGCCGCCTCCGAAGGTGAGCACCAGCATGCCCCGGTACATGCGCTCGATCTTGCCGCGCAGGACCGCGCCGGGATCTCCCGCGCGCACCAGACCCGCGTCGCCCAGGATCTCGAGCATCCACTTGTAGCCTTCGATGTTGAACTCGCTGCCGTAGACCTTGACGGAGCTGGCCTCGGCCGGGTGCAGCTGGCTGTGGGTGAGCTCCCAGGCCTGCTTCCAGTTCATGAGCTTCAGCACCTCGACGTGGGCGTGCACCCTGGCGAGGTTGCTCTTGACCCACGACTGGTCGATCACGCGGCGGCCGTCGGGGAGCTTGGTCTCCTTGGCCCAGTCGCGCACCTCTTCGAAGGCCATCTGGATCGGGCCCACGTTGAAGAGCGAGACCCGCTCGTGGTTGAGCTGCCCGGTGATCAGCGACCAGCCGTTGTTCTCGCCGCCGATCAGGGCCGACTCGGGCACCCGCACGTTCTCGTAGAAGGTCGCGTTGGTGCGCAGCGTACCGACCGTGTGGATCGGCGTGCACTTGTAGCCCGGGTCGCTCGTGGGAACGATGAAGATGGAGATGCCCCGGTGCTTCTTCGCGTCGGGGTCGGTGCGCGCCGCCAGCCAGATGTAATCGGCGTAGTTCGCCAGGCTGGTCCAGGTCTTCTGGCCGTCGATCACCCACTCGTCGCCCTGCTTCACGGCACGGGTCTTGAGCGAGGCGAGGTCGGTTCCGGCCTCGGGCTCCGAGTAGCCGATGGCGAAGTGGATGTCGCCGGCCAGGATCTTCGGCAGGAAGAAGTCCTTCTGCTCCTCGCTCCCGTAGCGCATGATCGTCGGGCCGACGGTCGAGAGCGTGAGGAAGGGCAGCGGGAAGCCCACGCGCTGCACCTCCTCGGCGAAGATGTACTGCTCGATGGGCGTGCGGTTCTGGCCGCCGTACTCCGTCGGCCAGCCGATCCCGAGCCAGCCGTCCTTGGCCAGCTCCTTGTAGATCCGCGTGTACTCCGGCCCCCCGCCCTCGGAGTCCTTGAGCTCGTCGCGGAGCTCGTCCGTCACGAGATCGGCGAAGTAGGCGCGCAGCTCCTGCTGGAGCTGCTGCTGCTCGGGGGTGAATTCGACGTGCATGGTCACTCCAGGCCCGGGGTGCGGGCCGACGAAGGATTCGGGGCGGAGCTAGGAGAGGGCTTCTTCGAGGACGCCCTTGGCCCAGCGGTAGTCGGGCTTGCCGCTCGGCGAGCGCACGATCTCCGGGACGACGTGGAGCGCGCGCGGCACCTTGTAGCCGGCGATCAAGGTGCGGCAGTGGGTGTCGAGCTCCTCGAGGCTCGGAACCGTGTCACCGCGAGGCTGGATCACGCAGGCGACCTGCTGCCCGAAGCGCTCGCTCGGCATCCCCACGACCACCGCGTCGAAGACCTCCGCGTGCGCCTTGAGTGCGCCCTCCACCTCTTCGGGGAAGATCTTCTCGCCGCCCGAGTTGATGCACCCGCTGCCGCGGCCGAGGAGGGTGATGCTGCCGTCCTCCTCCACCATGGCGTTGTCGCCGGGCACCGAGTAGCGGACGCCGTCGATCACGGGGAAGGTCTTCGCCGACTTCTCGGGGTCCTTGTAGTACTCGACGGGCACGTTGCCGCTGCGCGCGATCTTGCCGATCACTCCGGAGCCCGGCGCGACGGGCTTGCCGTCCTCGTCGATCACCACCGTGTCCTTGCCCGGCGCCACCGACACGCCGGCGCCCTCGCGCTTGGGGGCGGACGGGTCGTACATGTTGGTGCCGTTGAAGCCGGCCTCGGACGAGCCCACCGAATCGATCAGGATCAGGTTGGGCATCCTCTTCTTGTACTGCTGCTTCACCGACGGCGAGAAGACGGCGGCGGTGCTCGCGACGACGATCAGCGACGAGACGTCGTAGGCGTCGGGGTCGGCCTCGAGCGCCTCGATGAGGGGCCGGCCCATGGCGTCACCGGTGATCGGCATGGTCTGCACCTTCTCGCGGGCGATCAGGCCGAGCACCTCTTCGGCCGAGAACGACGGCTTCGTGTAGAGCACGATCTTGCTGCCGGTGAAGAGTCCGCCGAGCGTCGCCCACTGGGCCGCGCCGTGCATGAGCGGTGCGATGGCGAGGGTGCACATGGCGGGATTGGCCGTGCGCGAGACCAGGCTCTCCGGCGACTCGTGCGGGATGCCCGTCGCGTGGTCGATGCCGCCGCCGAGGGTGAACACGACGTCGTGCTGGCGCCAGACCACGCCCTTCGGCATGCCCGTCGTGCCGCCGGTGTAGAGGATGTAGCGATCGTCGGGAAAACGCGGCTCGAAGTCGCGCTCGGGGCTGGCCGCCGCAAGCGCCTCCTCGTAGGAGGTGGAGCCCAGGACGGACACGTCCTCGCCGCTGCCGTCGTCGATGTAGAAGAAGGTCTCGAGCTTCGGCAGCTGATCACGGATGGCCGCGATGCGCGGCGTGAACTGTCGCTGGTGCACGAGCGCCGTCAGGTCCGCGTTGTCGAAGAGGTAGAGCAGCTCGTTCTCGACGTAGCGGTAGTTCACGTTGATCGGAACGGCGCGCAGCTTGTAGCAGCCGAGCATGGTCTCCACGAACTCGGCGCAGTTGTAGGCGTGGACGCCCACGTGATCGCCCGCCTTCACGCCACCGGTCGCGAGGGCATGGGCGGCCCGGGTGGCCCGCGCGTCGAGCTCGGCGTAGGTGAGCCGAACGGGATCCGCGACGAGCGCGCAGCGCTCGGGGACGGCATCCGCCGCCGCCTCGAAGAGGTCGGCGATGTTCCATTCCATTCCGGGAGCCTCCGTTGCACGAAATTGAAACATGTTTCATTCTTTCCGGCAACCGCTCCCGGCCCCGCCCGGGCTCCCCCCGCCCCCGAAAAAGCGAGTGATTGCATGGACTTCCGTGACTCCCCCAGCGAGGCCGCGTTCCGCGCCGAGGCCTGCGCGTTCCTGGATGCCCATGCGCCGGAGAAGCTCGGCGACTACTGGAGCGACGACGCCAGCCCCGAGGAGGTGCTCGCCCAGCACCGGTCCTGGCAGCGCACGCTGTACGACCACGGCTGGGGCGCGATCACCTGGCCGCAGGAGCACGGCGGCCGGGGCCTGGGCCCGATCGAGCAGATCATCTGGAACGAGGAGCTCTCGAGGCGCGGCATCTCGGGATCGCTCTTCATGGTCGGCATCGGCATGGCCGGCCCGACCCTCATCGCCCACGGCACCGAGGAGCAGAAGGCGCGGCACCTCGATCCCCTGCTCAGCGCCGAGGAGATCTGGTGCCAGCTCTTCAGCGAGCCCGGCGCGGGCTCGGACCTCGCCGCGGTGGGCACCCGCGCCGAGCGCGACGGAGAGGCCGAGGACGCGGACTGGATCGTGAACGGACAGAAGATCTGGAGCTCGGGCGCGCACTACGCCGACTTCGGCATCCTGATCGCGCGCACCGACGTGAGCGTGCCCAAGCACCAGGGCATCACCTACTTCCTCCTCGACATGAAGACGCCGGGCATCGAGGTGCGCCCCACCGTCGAGATGACGGGCGACTCGCACTTCAACGAGGTCTTCTTCAGCGACGTGCGCATTCCGGACTCGGCGCGGCTCGGGGCCGTCGGTGGTGGCTGGGGCGTCACCCAGACGACGCTGATGAACGAGCGCATGGCCATGGGCGGCGTCGAGGGCATGCTCTCCTTCGACGAGCTGCGCGACTTCGTGCGCGAGCACGCGGGCGAGATCGACGGCGTGCTGCGCGACGAGCTGGTGCGGCTCTACGGCTGGCTGAAGGCGCTCCAGCTGCTGAACGCCCGCGTCGTCACCAAGCTCGGGAAGGGCGTGATCCCCACCGCCGAGTCTTCGGTGATGAAGCTCCAGATCGCCCGCATCATGACGAAGGCCGCCGACCTGGCGCTGCGCGCCGCCGGCCCGGAGGGTCTCGCGCGGAAGGGCTACTGGCAGAACCAGTTCCTCTTCTCGCCGGCCTGGCACATCGCCGGAGGGACGGACCAGATCCAGAAGAACGTGGCCGCCGAGCGCGTGCTCGGGTTGCCCCGCGAGCCCGACCCGAGCCGCGAGCTGCCCTTCGAGGAGCTGCGCCGCAGCAGCTAGTGCGCCGTGGTTCGGCCTAGGGGCAGGTGATGCGGCCTCGCTCCGGGTACACGATCGGGTGGTCGCCCGAAACCCGCGTTTCCTCCACGCCGACGCGGAAGTGCACGGCGCGCAGCCCCGACCCCTCGTCCGCGGCGCGGCGGCAGTGGGCGTTCGCGTAGCCAGCGTGCAGCTTGGGGATCGGCAGCGGAGGCTCGTTCCAATAGAGCGCGCGGAAGTACAATCGCGCCCGGAAGCTCCCCAGGTAGGCGGGCATGTCCTCGGGCTTGTGCGGCTCGTAGGGCTCGCCGCTCAGCAGATCGAGCCGGCTGCCATCCTCGTACTCGCCGGCGATCAGGGGCCAGATGTCCCGCTGAGGGGGATTGGGGCCGAACATGTCCCAGTCCTGCTGCAGCTGGAACAGCTTGCCGAAGTACACGAGGGGCGAGGGCAGGCGCCGGCCGGGATCGCGCCAGCGTTCCGCGTGCGTGGCCACGTGGCCGATCACGAACACGAGCGCGATCGCCGCGAAGAGCTGCCCGGCGACGTGCTGCCGGAGCCACGGGTCTCCGGCGGGTGGCCGCGGCGTCTGCGCGCGCAGCCGAGGCAGCCAGTCGTCGAAGAAGGCGCTCGGCAGGAACGCCGGCCAGAGCGCCATCGTGTAGAGGGGGAAGGGGCCGACGTCCATGAAGAGCGCGAGCCCGAGGTGGAAGCCCACGAAGAGCACGACGGCCAGCAGCCGGAAGACGTCGGTCGCGAAGGGAACGAACAGCAGGATCGGCCCGTAGCGCTCGAACCACAGGGTGGCGTACGAGAAGACGGGGAGCAGCGCCTCCCGCTCGCGCAGCCAGGCGCCGAGGCCGTTGCCGAAGTAATCGACGTGCAGCGCGTAGTAGAGCGCGGAGCCGTTGAGCCAGGTGCCCCCGTACTTGGCGAGGCCCGTGGTCACGTAGAGCAGCGTGACCTGTGCGACGAGGGCGACGGACGCGGCGCTCAGCAGCCGGGTGGCGCGCTCTCCCCCGCCGCGTGCGGCGCGCCGGGCATCCAGGGAGTACCACCCGCCGAGCGGCAGCAGCATCGCCCAGAAGAGCGCCACGCGGAGCACCGTGTCGCCACCGAAGGAGGCGACCAGCGGGTTGCGGACCTGCAGGCTCACCAGCAGCAGCCAGCAGGCGACGCTCGCGATCCGGGTGTGGAACCCGACCAGCAGCGCCAGGGCGCAGGCGACCAGCAGCCCGAAGAGGCCCATCACGACGAGGTCGCTCCCGTGCGACCAGATCGGCAGGTAGAGCCGCGCGACCCGGCCGCCGAGCTCGTAGGCGAGCTCCACCGGGACGTAGCCCGCATCGCTGTAGTGGTCGGCGAAGTCCCCGAGACGCGTCGCCACGTCCCAGAGCAGGCAGGTGGCGATGGCGATGCGGAAGAGCGCGAGCGCCCGGAGGTCGAGGGTGCCGAGCCGCGCGAGTACGGCCTTGAGACGCGGCAGCCACTCCATGGCGGGCCAGGGTAGCCGCGCAGGGCGTGCCCTACAGGCCGAGCTCCCGCCCGAGCGCCGCGCGATGCGTCCCGGCATCTCCGTAGAGGACGTCGCTCGAGTGCCAGCGCTTGTAGTAGAGGTGGGGATCGTACTCCCAGGTGAAGCCGACTCCGCCGTGGATCTGGATGTTGGCCTCGGAGGCCTTGCGCAGGGCGTCGCCGGCCAACGACTTCGCCAGATGCGCCGCCTCGAAGAGCTCGTCGCCATCCTCGTCCGCGACCCAGAGCGCCCAGTAGGCCGTCGAGCGCGCCAGCTCGAGCTCGAGCAGGCACTCGGCGGCCTCGTGCTTGAGCGCCTGGAAGGTCCCGACCGCGCGCCCGAACTGGACGCGCTCCTTGGCATAGTCGACCGCCATCTCGAGACAGCGCTCGGTGGCGCCCACCATCTCGGCCGCGTGCAGGATGCAGGCATGGGCGAGGGCCCGCCGAAGCGCGGGCGCTCCCGCACCGGGCTCGCCCAGGGGCTCGGCGGGGGCGTCGTCGAGCACGAGGCGCACCTGACGGCGCAGGGGATCCATCGCCTCGACCGGCTCCACGCGCACGCCGGGCGCGTCGGCACGCACCACGGCGAGCGTGATCCCCTCGTCGCCGCGCGTGTCGGGCAGACGCGCCACCACCACGAAGAACTCCGCAGCCTGGCCGTCGGGGACGAACGACTTGGTTCCGCGGAGGCGCAGGCCGTCCGGGGCGGCCGGAGCGGCGAGCGTCGCGATGCCCGCGCTCGACCAGTCGCTGCGCGACTCGACCACCGCGAGGGCGGCCCGCTCCTCGCCGGAAGCGAGGCGTCCGAGCAGCGGGTGGGCGTCGCTCGCGAGCCCGCGGATCGCGAGGGAGGCGAGCGCGCTGGCGAGATAGGGCCCCGGCAGCAGCACGCGCCCCATCTCCTCGACGACGATGCCGAGCTCGAGGAAGCCGAACCCCTGGCCCCCGCACGACTCGGGGAGGTGGACGCCCGGAAGCCCGAGCTCCTCGCTCATCTGCTTCCAGAGCTTCTCGTCGTAGCCGCGCTTCGACTCGATCGCGCGACGCACCTCGGCCGAGGGCGCCTGCTCCTCGAAGAAGCGCCGCAGGGTGTCGCGAAACTCCTGCTGCTCGTCGGAGAAATCGAAGTCCACCGCCCGGAGCGCTCCTAGATCGCCTTCTCGCGACCTTCCCAGTAGGGGTCGCGGAGCTTGCGCTTGTAGAGCTTGCCGTTCGGGTCGCGCGGCATCTCGTCGGTGTAGTCGATGGAGCGCGGCGTCTTGTACTTCGCCAGCCGGTCTCCGCACCAGCCGAGGATCTCGTCGGTGAGTGCCTGCCCCGGGTTCTCACCGTCCACCGGCTCGATCACCGCCTTCACCTCCTCGCCCCAATCGTCGTTGGGAATCCCGAAGACGGCGACGTCGGCCACCTTGGGGTGGGTGAGCAGGGTGCTCTCGATCTCGGCGGGGTAGATGTTGACGCCGCCGGAGATGATCATGTCGGCCTTGCGGTCGCACAGGAAGAGGTAGCCGTCCTCGTCGAGGTAGCCGATGTCGCCCACGGTGAAGTAGTCACCGAGGCGCGCCTTCTTCGTCTTCTCCTCGTCCTTGTAGTACTCGAAGTCGGCCTGACCGCGACGCATGTAGACGGTGCCCGGGTCGCCGGTGGGGAGGTCGTTCCCTTCGTCGTCGAAGATGCGGATCTCCGCGTTCGTCCAGGCCTTGCCCACCGTCCCGGGCTTGCGCTTCCACTCCTCGGGCGTGACCAGGGTGCCGCCGCCCTCGGTGGCCGCGTAGTACTCGAAGATCGAGTCGCCCCACCACGCGAGCATCTTCTGCTTGGTCTCGACGGGGCAGGGGGCGGCCGCGTGCACCATGGTGCGGGTGGAGGAGACGTCGTACTTCGCCCGCACGTCCTCGGGGAGCTGCAGCATGCGGTGGAACTGGGTCGGCACCATGTGGCTCGTGGTCACGCGGTACTTCTCGATCAGCCGCAGGCACTCCTCGGGCTTCCACTTCTCGACGCACACCACCGTGTGGCCCATGTGCATCGAGCCGCTCGCGAACATCAGCACGGCCGTGTGGTAGAGCGGCGAGCCCACGAAGTGGACGTTCCCGTCCTCGGCCTTCACGCCGAACATGCCGAGGAAGCCGGTGAAGAGCGCGCCCACCGTGTCGGGATCCAGCGGAGCGAGCGGGCGGCGCACGCCCTTGGGGCGGCCGGTGGTCCCCGACGTGTAGTTCATCACCGCGCCGGCGGTGCGATCCTCGAGCGGATCTCCGGATTGGCCCGCGAGCAGCTCCTCGTAGTCGCGAAAGCCGGGCACCGAGCCGACCGCGAAGCGCGCGTTCTCGGGGAAGGAGATCTCCTCGGCCGCGGCCTGGCAGGTGCTCGCGAACGCCTCGCCCGCCACGAACGCCTTGGCCTCGCAGTCGTTCACGATGTACGCGATCTCGGGGCCGGCCAGGTGGTGGTTGATGGGCGTGAGATACAAGCCGGCCTGGAAGCAGGCGAGGTACAGCTCGAACACCTCGGCCGAGTTGGGCAGCACCATCGCCACGGCGTCGCCGGTCTCGAGCCCGAGGGCGCGCAGCCCCCGCACCAGCTGGTTGCTGCGGGCCGCGAGGGCGCCGCGGGTGATCTCGCGCTCGTTCGGGTCGACGAGGGCGAGGGCATCGGGGTTCGCCGCGGCGAACTTCCAGAATCCGAGCTCGGACATGGGGGCTCCTGGGGGTTGTTTCTCGCGAAGGGGAGGGACCGTCAGGGCTTCTCGCTGCCCACGATCCAGGTGGAGAAGTACTGGCTGCCGCCGCCGTAGGCGTGGCCCATGGCCTTCCGGGCGCCGTCGATCTGATGGGCGCCCGCCTGCCCCCGCACCTGCATCGCGGCCTCGGCGAAGCGCAGCAGGCCCGAGGCACCGATGGGATTGGAGCAGAGCACGCCGCCCGAGGGATTCACCGGCAGGTCGCCGTCGCGCGCCGTGGCACCCTCCTCGGTCATCTTCCAGCCCTCGTTCTCGGGCGCGAAGAGCATCCCCTCCATCCACATGGGCTCGAACCAGCTGAAGGGCACGTAGATCTCGGCGACGTCGATCTCCTTGCGCGGGTTCTGGATGCCGGCCTTCTTGTAGAGCTCTCGCGCGTTGTCGAGGCTGGCGCGCGGCATCACCTGATCGCGCCCGGCGAACATGGTGGGCTCGCTGCGCATGGCCGTGGCGTGCACCCAGGCCGGCGGGGTCGGCGCCGTTTTCGACGCGCTCTCGCTGGCCATCACCATGGCGCACGCACCGTCGGAAGACGGGCAGGTCTCGAGATAGCGGATGGGGTCCCAGAGCATCGGCGAGTTCGCGATCTGTTCGAAGTCGATGTCCGGGATCCGCAGATGGGCGTAGGGGTTGTCGAGGGCGTTCAGCCGATCCTTCAGGGCGACCTTGATGCCGATGTCGTCGGGCGCGCCCGAGCGGCGGATGTAGCCGCGGATCAGCGGCGCGAAGTAGCCGCCGGCGCCGGCCACCACCGCCACGCTGAAGGGCAGCGAGATGGTGAGCGCCCACATGGCGTTGCTCTCGCTCTGCTTCTCGTAGGCGACGGTGAGCACGCGATCGTGGATGCCCGCCTGGATCAGGCTGGCCGCCACGATGCCCGTCGAGCCGCCGACGCTGCCCGCCGTGTGCACGCGCAGCATCGGCTTGTTCGCCCCGCCGAGGGCATCGGCCAGGAAGAGCTCGGGCATCATCACGCCCTCGAAGAGATCGGGGGCCTTCCCGATCACGACGGCGTCGATGTCCTTCCAGGTGAGCT
>JASJCN010000133.1 GCA_030065975.1 Myxococcota bacterium | reverse complement strand
GCCTCGACGGCTTCACCGGCGAGGCGCGAGGCGTAGAGCCAGGCCACGAGCTCGGGATCCTGACTCCACCGCGCCTGGTTGGCGCCGTTCTGCAGGGTGGTGCGCAGGAAGTCGATGTCGGTGTCCGGGTGGGGCAGCGGCGAGCAGATCTCGTTCCGGGTCGCCTCGTCCGCGCCTCCGCACTCGATGTGCCCGATGAACGCGGCGCTGAAGACCTGCTGGCACACGCGCAGCGACTGCAGCGTGATCCGATCGCCGTCGAAGACCGGCACGACCGGGCGCGTCGCGAGGCCGTCCGCCGTGCAGTCCACGTGCAGCGTCTTCGGATCGGTCGACACCTCTCCCTCTTCGAGCACGATGCGGCCGGGCTCGATCGCGGTGACGCGCCCCTTCCGGATCACGCCCTCGATGCGCCGCAGCTGCTCCAGCTCGAGCTTCGTGACCGTCGCGCAGCGGTACATGGTGGGCGTCACCGCGGGATCCAGGCGCAGCAGCATCCCCGCGGCATCGAGACGCTCGAAGAGCTCTTCCTTCGTCTCCGAGGCGGCGATCACGTCGAGCTGCTCGGCGAAGAGACGCGTCACGACCTCCTCGCCCGCCTTTCCCGGCTGGATCTGCGCGCGGTCGAGCAGCCACGAGTCCCGGGGCATGATCCAGCGGATGCGGTCGGGGTCGACGCCGTTCTTCAGCAGGAAGAGGCAGGCGTCCATGCCGGTCTTGCCGGCACCGACCACCACGAAGCGCTCGAAGTCGGGGCCGATGCGAGGCAGCGCATTCAAGGCCTCGCAATGTGCGCCCTCGGCGACGGGGAAGGGCGGAGGGCGCATCGAGGGCACGCTCACGTTCATGTAGGTGGCGTCGACGACCTTCTCGCAGCGCACTTCGTACTCGCCGGCGCCCACCCGCGAGCGGAAGCGGCGCCCGCCCTCGTACTCGCAGAGCGGGAAGTACTGAACCCGACCCGAAGGCAGGAACTGCTGCTGCATCACCTGGTCGAAGTAGGCGCAGACCTCGCCGCTGGTGGCCAGCTCGGCGAGCCCCCGGTTCCAGCCCGTCTCGTCGACGTGGCCGCTGCCGAGGGCTCTCGAGTTGACTCCGTAGAAGGCCGAGGGCTGGTGCAGGCGCACGAAGGGGTAGGCCACGTTCCAGTGGCCCCCCGGCTGGTGCTGGCGATCGATCATCACGACGCTCGCGTCGCTCTCGGTCATCAGCACGTCGGTGAAGGCCATGCCCATGGCCCCACTCCCGACGACCAGGTAGTCGGCCTCCAGGATCTGCGTCATCTCGGCCCCGAGTCGGCTAGAGCGCCGCGCACTCCCCGAACACCACGAATGCGTAGCCCGAGTCGGAAACCGAGATCGTCGACTGTCCCGTCGAGTCCACGACCATGGTGAAGCCGCGGCCAGCCTGTCCGCCCTGCAGGACCAGGCGGCCCTCCTCCTTGCGGATGGTGGCGATCGGCGCGGTCTCACCTTCGCCGGTGCCCGAGATCCCCGAGATCGTCTTCTTCTTCGCGTCCACGCGGATCAGGGCGGGCAGGCCGACGTCCTCGGCGTCGCCGTTCAGGCAGGTGCCGCCATCGCTGCACTCGACGGTGTCGTCCGCGGAGCAGACGAGGGCCTTGCTCCCGTCGAAAGGTCCGCCTGCGAAGGCCGCAGCGGGCAACAGCAGGGCTGCAATCGCAGCGAGCAGGAAGATTCGCATGGTCCCCTCCGAGTGGTTCGGCTTCATCAGTTGACCGTGTAGCCGCGGCCGCCGAGGCACGCTCCGTAGGCGCGCAGGTACGTGTCGCGAGCGGCGTTGTACTGCGCCATCTGCTGATCCTGGGCGTGATCGGCCTGGCGGCGCCGGTCGTTGTGCCGCATGCCGCCGAAGAGGCCGCCCATGGCTGCTCCCGCCGCCGCTCCCTTTCCGGCATCGCCGGCGATGGCGCCGCCGATGGCGCCGAGCGCCGCGCCCCGGGCCGCGCCTCCGACCATCGCGCCGCCCTGGGATCCACCCTGATACGAGCCGCCCGTCGGCGGGGGGATGTTCGGGTTGAAGCCCGTCTGCTGCTGGGCCCAGGCGGCGCACTCACCCTGATCCTGGGCCTGCTTCTGGGCATCCTGACCCTGCTGGGGATAGACGAAGACCCCCTGGGCTGCGGCCGAGTGAGCCAGCAGCATGGCGGCGGCCAGCGCCACCATCGTCATCGAAGCTCGCATCCGTTGTCCTCCTGAGGGACTCAATGGATAGCGCGTCGGCGGCGTCGATACGCCCCCGAAAACCCCGAGCCCGTAGCCGAGAGCGTTCGTGGCCGATCGCGCCGCACCGGGCTACCCCGACGGAATGGAGGCACCGCGTCTGGCGAAGCTGGCGAAGTGGGCGCCGCCGCTCCTGCTCGGCGCCGTCGCCAGCGTACAGCTGGCCGCCGCGCAGCTGTCCCCGTTGACGCGCTGGCGCGGCGGAGGCTTCGGGATGTATGCGGAGATCCACCCGGATGCGCGCCGAGTGTGGATCGACGCCCGTCCGGAGGGCTGTGCCGGCGAAGCCGCACCCGGGCCCACGCCGACCGACGTCGCGCCCCGCCTCCACCACGCCCAGCGCGCCGCGAGCCGGACGAGTCTGGAGGCGCTCGCCCGGAGCGTCGTCGCGGCGCGCGACCTCTCGGGCTGCCGGGAGGTCACGGGCGAGCTCTTCGCACCGGAACTCCTCCGGGAGCCCCCGGCACTCGGGTGGCGCTCGCTGACCCGCGTCACCCTGGCTGTGCGGGATCTCGAGTGAGCCTCGATCGCTGGCTGCGGGCGGAGGTTCTGGTCGCTCTTTCGATCTTGGCGATGCAGCCCGGACTCCCGTGGCTGCCCTTCGGTCTGCGCGTGGCCCTCGCGATCGCGGCGCTCGGAGGCTGCGTGCTCCGAGGCCGAGCCCGATCGGCCGCGTGGTTCGCGGTCGCGGGCGCACTGGTCGTGGGCCTTGCCCTCGCGCCGTTGGCGGCACCCAACCACCACTTCCTGCTCGCCTACGCGGCCCTGGCCGTCGCCCTCTCTGGCCTGCTCCCCGAACCCGCACGCACCCATGCCTTGTCGGAGTCGAGCCGCTGGCTGCTCTTCGGCGTGATGCTCTTCGCGACCCTGCAGAAGGCGCTCGCCGATCCCTACCTGGACGGGAGCTTCTTCCACTTCCTGCTCCTCCACGGCGGGCTCGGGAACGGCTGGATCGAGCCCCTCGTCCCAGGCCTGGCCGAGGCGGTCGCGGCCAACACGACCGCGCTCGGCACCTTCCTCGCGACCCAGCCTTCCGAGGGCGTCGCGACGGCCCTCGTCGACCCGGGCCCCCGGGTCGCGCTGCTGGCCCGCGGCCTCGCGTGGCTCGGGCTGGCCGTGGAGGCCGGCCTCGCCATCGGGCTCGGCCTGGCGCCACGCTCCACGGGGACCCGCGGCCTGCTCCTCGCGTTCGCCTTCGGAGTCTTCGCCCTGCGCCAGGAGGACGTCTTCCTGGCCAGCGTCTGCGCGCTCGGAGCGGCCACCTGTGCGCCCCGGAGCCCGGGGTGGCACCGCGCCCTCGCAGCCAGCACGCTGTGTCTCCTGGCTCTCGGCGCCCTCGGGCTGCGGGCGCCGGCGTGACCCGAACCGCCACCGCTCCACCCTCAGGAGACCGCCCATGATCCTGCTCGACCCCCGCAACCTCGCCTGCACCTCGCCCGACGCCCGAAGCCAGGAGGTGCTCGAGAAGGTCGTCGCGTTCTTCGAGGCCAAGGGAAAGCAGAAGCTCCTCGAGGACTACTATGCCCGGCCCTGGTACGAGGACTTCGTCGAGTTCGTCGGGCGCGAGCGGATCTTCGCGACGATGTGCACGCCCGAGGGCGAGGGCGCACCCGACGGGCGCTGGGACACGCACCGCATCGCCCAGTTCGCCGAGCTGCTCGGGTTCTACGGCCTCCAGTACTGGTACGTCTGGCAGGTCTCGGTGCTCGGGCTCGGGCCGATCTGGATGAGCGGCAACGAGGAGCTGCGCAAGAAGACCGCCGCAGCCCTCGAAGCGGGCGGCATCTTCGCCTTCGGCCTCTCGGAGAAGACCCACGGCGCGGACATCTACTCGACGGACATGGTGCTCACGAAGGACGAGTCCGGCGGCTGGCGTGCCAACGGGCGCAAGTACTACATCGGCAACGGCAACCGCGCAGCGATCGTCTCGACCTTCGGCCGCTTCGCCGACGACGACGAGTACGTCTTCTTCGCGGCCGACCCGAAGCACGAGAGCTACCACCTGATCCAGAACGTGGTGTCCAGCCAGAACTACGTGTCCGAGTACGAGCTGCGCGACTACCCGGTGCGCGAGGAGGACGTCCTCCACAAGGGCCGCGACGCATGGAACGCCGCGCTCAACACCGTGAACATCGGCAAGTACAACCTCGGCTGGGCGTCCGTCGGGATCTGCACCCACTCGCTCTACGAGGCCATCACCCACGCGCACAACCGAAGGCTCTACGGCATGCGCGTCACCGACATGAGCCACGTGCGACGCATGTTCGTCGAGGCGACCGCGCGGCTGGTCGCCATGAAGACGTTCGCCCTGCGCGCCGCCGACTACATGCGCGTCGCCTCGAGCGAGGACCGCCGCTACCTGCTCTACAACCCGATGGTCAAGATGAAGGTCACGACCCAGGGGGAGAAGGTGATCGACCTGCTCTGGGACGCCATCGCGGCCAAGGGCTTCGAGAAGAGCACCTACTTCGGCCAGGCCGCCATCGACATCCGGGCCCTTCCCAAGCTCGAAGGCACCGTCCACGTGAACATCGCGCTGATCGCGAAGTTCATGCCCAACTACTTCTTCAACCCCGACGAGTATCCCGAGGTCGAGCCCCAGCGGGAGGATCGCAACGACGACTTCCTCTTCGACCAGGGCAGCACGCGCGGCCTCTCCCAGATCCGCTTCCACGACTACCAGGCGAGCTTCGACGCGGCGACGGCGCCCAATGCACGCCTCTTCGCCGAGCAGACCCGAGCCTTCCGCGAGCTGCTCCAGGGCTCGCCGCCGGACGCGGACCAGATGAAGGACGTGGACTTCCTGCTGGCCCTCGGCGAGATGTTCGCGCTGGTGGTCTACGCCCAGCTGATCCTCGAGAACGCCGGCCACTGCGAGATCGACGACGACATGCTCGACCAGATCTTCGAGTTCATGGTGGCCGACATGACCCGCCACGCGACGGAGCTCCTGGCCGAGCCGAGCTCGAACGACGCGCAGATGAAGGCCTGCCGCGAGATCGTCCGCAAGCCGCTGCGGGACGAGGCCCGCTACGACCGCGTCTGGGAGCGGCAGGTCGTCGTCCTCGACGGCGCCTACGAGATGAACGCCTGAGGGACGGCGCTACGCCAGCGTCCCGCCGTCCACGCGGATGCACTCGCCGTTGATGTGGGCGCCGTCCTCGGAGACCAGCATGGCCACGACGCCGGCCACGGTCTCCGGGCCCCGCGGCTTGTCGATGGGCATCTGGCGCTGGATCAGGCTGAAGTCCATGTCCTTCGGCAGATTGGCGCGGCTCCCCATCGCGGTCTTGATCGAGCCCGGGGCGACGCAGTTCGCGCGGACGCCCTGCTTGCCGTACTCGACGGCGAGGGTACGCGTCATCGCGAGCACGCCGGCCTTCGTGGCGGCGTAGGCGGACGCATAGGGCATCCCCGCAAGCGCCGAGGTGGAGGACGTGTTGACGATGCTCCCCTGGCTCTCGAGCAGGTGGGGCAGCGCCTCGCGACACATCAGGAAGGTGCCGGTCAGGTTGATCGCGAGCACCTGGTTCCAGCGCTCGAGCCCGAGCTCGGTGGTGTGGTCGAGGCTCAGGATGCCGGCGATGTTGACGACCGAGTCGAGCCGCCCGCCCGCGGCGACGACCTCGGCGATCACGGCCTTCACGCGCGCCTCGTCGCTCACGTCGCAGGTGGTGGTGCGGATCTCGCTGCCCTGCTCGGCGGCGAGCTTGGCCGTCTCCTCGAGCCCTTCCGCGACGACGTCCGCGGCCGTCACCGCGGCCCCCTCGGATGCGAGTCGCAGCACCGTGGCGCGCCCGATGCCCGCGGCCCCGCCCGTCACCAACACGACCTTCCCTTCGAGCCGACCCTGCACGCTCACTCCGAGTCCTCCTTGCCGAGGGCGCCCGCGCTTCGCAGCGCGGCGATCCGCTCGGCGTCGTAGCCCAGCGTCTCCTGCAACACCCGGTCCGTGTGCTCCCCCACCGTCGGGGCCCAGCCGGGCGTCGGAAGCCCGTCCTCGAACTGCACCGGGAAGGGCAGCATGTCGGCGCCGTGCTCCTTGGCCGGGAGCCAGGGCAGCCGGTGCTGGAACTGCGGGTCGTCGGCGATCGTCTTCGGCGTGTTCACCGGAGCGATCGGGGTGTTGTGCTCGTTGCCGAAGGCGATCCACTCGTCCGCCGTCTTGCTGGCGAAGATCGTGCGCAGCTCGGCCTGGAGCTCGCGATTGCCCTTGGCGTGATCGGCGAACTTCGAGCCGGGCCAGCGCTCGAAGAGCTCCATGCGCCCCACGCCCTCGCAGAAGTTCTTCCAGAACGCCTGCTCGGAGGCCATGAACAGCACGACGCCGCCGTCGCTCGCCTCGTACATCTGGTAGCGGACGCCCTCGCGCATACCGGCGGTGCCGACCTCGCGACGCACGTAGCCATCGGCCTTGTTGCCCGTGACCTCGTCCTCGGGCCGCTCGTAGGCCTTGTGGCTCTCGCTGCGATACCAGTCCATGTAGGCCGCGGCGTCGGACTGGCCCACCTCGAGGGAGCAGCCCTGGCCGGTGGCGCGCGCGCGGATCACGCCCGCCAGGATCGCGAAGGCCGCGATCAAGGGGCCCGCGTGGATCCCGATCGACGCGTGCTCCGGGATGTAGGTGAAGCCCTCTTCGTCCTTGGCGACGTTGACGATGCCCGCCCAGGTGTCGTAGGCGATGCCGTGGCTCGGCATGTCCTTGTAGGGGCCCGTGGCCCCGTAGCCCGAGACGTTGCAGAAGACGATCTTCGGGTTCACCTCGCGCAGCTTCTCGTAGCCGAGGCCGCGCCGCTCGAGGGATCCCGGACGCATGGCCTCGATCACCACGTCGGCTCCGCGCACGAGGTCCAGGTAGACCTCCACCGCCTCGGGCTTGCGCAGGTCGAGGGTCAGGCTCTTCTTCCCGCGATTCACGTGGAGGTGCATCAGCGAGACGCCCTCGATGATCGGCCAGGTCATCTCGCGGATGTAGTCGCCTTGGGGCGGCTCGATCTTGATGACGTCGGCACCGAGATCCGCGAGGTGCACTCCGGTGGCTCCGGGGCCGAGCATCGAGCTCTCGATCACCCGGACTCCGGCGAGGGGGGCTTCGGCGCTCACGATCCCAGCACCGCCGCGGCCACGCGATCCTCGAGCTCGCGGCCGTCCCACCAGGTGATCTGCAGCTGCTTCGCGCGACGGAAGTAGAGCTGGATGTCGTACTCGATGGTGAAGCCCACGCCGCCCCACACCTGCTGGCACATGGCCGTCGTGTCGCGGAAGGTCTGGCAGGCGAAGAGCTTGGCCATGCAGGCGAGCTTGCGGTGCTCCTCCTTGCCGGCATCGCGCGCCCACGCCGCCTCGTACACGAGCGTCTTGGCGCCGTCGATGTTCGTCGAGGCGTCGGCCAGGTAGTGGGAGACGGCCTGGAACGCGCCGAGGGGCTTGTCGAACTGCTTGCGGTCCTTGGCGTACTGCACGGTGATCTCGAGCGCCTTCTCGGCACCGCCGGCCGCCTGGGCGGCGAGCAGCACGATGGCGTCGTGCATCACCGCCTCGAACGCGTCGAAGCCTCCGTCCGCTGCACCGAGGAGATCGCCCTTCGGAACCCGCACGCCGTCGAAGTCGACCCGGTACTGGGTGTCCGACGCGAGGCTCCGCTGCTGGGTGAGCGTCACTCCGGCGGCCTGGGGGTCGACGAGCAGGAGCCCGATCTCCCGCTCCCCTTCGCCCGTTCGAATCAGCACGATCAGCCGCCTGGCGGTCGAAGCGTAGGGGACGTGACGCTTGGTGCCGGAGAGCACGTAGTCCGAGCCGTCTTCGGTCGCGGCGAGGGCGATGCCCTTGGGCCCGAAGCCGCGGTCGGGCTCGAGCCACGCAGGCGTGAGGATCGCTTCCCCAGATGCGATCCTCGGCAGCCACTCCTGCTTCTGGGCATCGCTCCCCGCCGCGAGGAGCAGGCCGGCGCTCACGACGGCGCTGGCGAAGTGGGGCGAGGGCGCGAGCGAACGCCCGAACTCCTCGTACACGATCGCAGCGTCCAGGAGACCCTGAGCCGCGCCGCCGTAGGACTCGGGGATGAGCAGGCCCAGCAGTCCCAGCTCCGAGAGCTGCTTCCACAGCTCGTCGGGGGTCCCCTTCGGGTCGTCCTCCATCTGGCGCACCACCTCGAGGGGGGCGACCTCGTTGCACAGGCCGCGCACCATGTCGCGCAGCACGTGCTGCTCTTCGCTGAAGTCGAGATCCATCGTCACTCCCACGTCGAGCCGCGCCGATGGCGGTCGACGCAATCGGCTACGGGCGCCAGTCGTCGCCGCGGCGGGTCCAGGGGTTGTCGCCTTCGCGGACGGGAACCGCGACGCTGGCGTTGCACTCGGTGGTCGTCTTGTCCCCGACCGTGAGCCAGAGGTCGAGATCGACCCAGCCGCAGCCGGCCTCGTCCTCGCGCACCCCGGACACGCGCCCGTGGAAGACCATCTCGTCGCCCGGGAAGACGCTGTCCTTCATGCGGAAGCGGATCTTGCCGAGGCGGCCGTGGGGCCCCGTCCAGTCCGTCAGGTAGCGCTCGAAGTAGGCGGCGTTGTGGGGCGTGTTGACGAAAACGTGCTTCGTGCCGTTGCGCTCGACGGCGAAGTCCTTGTCGTGGTGCATGGGCCGCCAGTCGCGGCTCGCGAGCGCGCCGAGCACCACGGTGGTGGGCGTTACGGGGATGCGCAGCTCCGGGAGCTCCTGCCCGGCCGAGACGCTCTCGAGCGTGAGCTTCGTGTCGGTCACCTTGCGGCCCTCCGGTAGCCGAAGCCGGTGTAGGACTCGGTGCCGACGGACTCGCCCTTCTGGTTGACGTACTCGACGTCGATCACCCAGAAGCGGCCGGTGCCGAGCTTCGTGGTCTTGGGCTCCGAGATCGAGCGAAGCACCTGCCAGGTCTTGAGCCGGTCGCCCATGCGCACGGGCTCGCGGAAGACGATCGTGTTGTCGGTCATCACCGCCTCGGGAAGCTCGAGCCGCTCCTTCAGGTCGAAGTGCACCTGCAGGGGCTGAGCCTGCTCGGTGCGGTTCGGCGCCCAGTAGTGGGGGCGGAACCAGACCGAGATCATCGAGGGCGGAGCGATCACGCCGCCGGCCAGATCCTGGGCGACCTTCTCGTCCCAGTAGAGGGGGTTTCCGTTCTCGACGGAGGCGCAGGACGAGAACACGTAGCCGCGCTCGACGTCGAACTCACCGACGGTCTCGTAGCGCTGCTCGCCGATCCAGGCGGAGACGTCGTCGGGAATGGGGGGGAGCTCTTCGCTCATCGTCTTCCTCTCACTGGGCTCAGGCGACCACGCCTTCGGCGTGGAGTCGCTGGATCTCGTTCTCGGGGAGGCCCGCCGCAGCGAGCAGCTCGGCCGTCCGCGTGCCGGCCGACGGGAGCACCACGTCGCCCTCCGGCTTGCGCATGCCCGCCAGCACGGGGCCGACCTGCCGCGCCGTCTCCTCTTCGCTGCGCGCCGTGACGAACGCCGCACGCGCATTGAGCTGCGCGTCGCGCGACACCTCGGAGACCTCGTAGACGGGCGCCACGCAGGTGTCGGCGGGCGCCAGCTCGGCCACCCAGTCGTCGCGATCGCGGGCCCGGAAGGCCGCGCGAAGATCCGCGCGGATCTCGTCCTGGACGTCGTCGTCGGTCTGGTACGGGATCCAGCGCTCGAGGCCCAGGGCCTTGCACAGGTTGGCCCAGAAGTGGGGCTCGATCGCGCCGACGGCCAGCCAGCGGCCGTCGCGCGCCTCGTAGACGTCGTAGAACGCGTAGCGCCCGGTGAGCGTCCCGTGTCCGGGGCCGGGCTCGGCTCCCGTCGCGAGATGCTCGTCGATCGCGAGGGCCATCAGGTGCAGCACGCCCTCGGCTACGGAGACGTCGAGCCACTCGCCCTCACCCGTGCGCTCCCGGCGCAGCAGCGCCGCGAGGATGGCGATCACCGCGTGCATGCCACCAGCCGCGGCGTCGGCGATCGTCGCGCCCGGGAGCGCGGGCCCCCCGTTCTCGCCGCGGCCACTGCAAGCCAGGTAGCCACCGACGGCCAGATAGTTCAGGTCGTGTCCCGCGTGGCGCGCGGCCGGGCCGTCCTGCCCGTAGCCACTGGTCGAGCAGTAGACGATGCCCGGGTTCTTCGCGCGCACCGCGTCGTACCCGACTCCGAGACGATCGACGACGCCCGGACGGAAGCTCTCGAGCACGACGTCGGCCTTGGCGGCGAGCGCGAGGAACGCGTCGCGCCCCTCGGGCGCCTTCAGGTCGAGGCGTACGCGCTGCATCCCCCGGTGGCCCGAGTAGGCCCACCACGCCGGCTCGATCTGCACACCGCTCTTGCGGGGTGGCGCCCCGACCTTCACCACCGTGGCGCCGTAATCGGCGAGGATGCGCGCACAGCGCGCCGCGGGGCCCACGGTGGAGAAGTCGAGGACGGTGATGCCGTCGAGACAGGGGGAGGACACGGGAGACCTAGAAGTTGCGCGGCAGCCCGAGCCCGCGGCGCGCGATGATGTTCTTCTGGATCTCCGAAGCACCGCCACCGATCGTGTCGATGACGGAGTAGCGGTAGCTCATGTCGCCGCGCCCGCGGAGCGGCGCGCCCTCGGTGCGCACGCGGAGCTGCCCGCCGGGGCCCGCCACGTCGACCATGGCGTTGCCGACGCGCTGGGACAGCGTGGTCGCGAAGAGCTTGTACTGCGAGGCCTCCACCGTCGGCGGCTTGGCGTCGACCTTGCGGGCCGCGTGGACGAAGCGCAGGCCCAGCACGCGCGCCACCTCGGCGTGGGTCGCGAGCTGCGCGACCTTCTGGCGCAGGTGGGGATCGGCTCGCAACGGCTCGCCGTCGCACTCGGCCTCCTTCACGTACTCGATCACCTCTTCGAGGCGCTGCTCGGTGGGCGAGTAGGTGAACATGGTGAAGCGCTCGAGATCCAGCGCCTCGGAGATGTAGCGGAAGCCCGCACCCAGCTCGCCGACCAGGTAGTCCTCGGGGACGAACACGTCGTTGAAGAACACCTCGTTGGTGAGCTCGTCGCCGATGGTGGGAAGCCCGCGCACCTCGAGCCCCTCGTGATCCATGGGGATCAGGAAGAGGCTGATGCCGTCGTGCTTCTTGGTGGTGTCGGTGCGCGCGCCGACCCAGTACCAGTCCGCGAAGTGCGCCGAGGTGGTCCAGGTCTTCTGGCCGTTGAGCAGGAAGCCGCCGTCGACCCGCTCGGCCCGCAGCTGCATGTTGGCCGCGTCGGAGCCGGCGTTGGGCTCGCTGTAGCCGACGGCGAACTCGACCTCGGCGTTCATGATCTTCGGCAGGAACTCCTCCTTGAGCTTGTCGCTGCCGTGGCGGATCAGGGTCTTGCCGATGATGCCGACGCCCTTGCCGATCTGGGGCGCGCCGCGCCGGGCGAGGGCCTCGTTCAGGATGTACTCGTAGACGCCCTCGCGCTCCTGGCCGCCGTACTCCTTGGGCCACGTCATCCCGAGCCAGCCGCGGTCGGCGAGCTTCTTCATGAATGCGCGGCGCTCGGGGGTGTCGACGATCTGCGCCATGTTCTCGCGCAGCACGTCGGCCACGTCGGGCGTCGCGTGCTCGTCGAGGAACGCCTCGACCTCGCGGGCAAACGCCTGCTCCTCGGGCGAGAACTCGAAGTCCACGGGGGCTCCTTCCAGTGGATGGCAGGGATGGCTTCTGGGATGACGTCTCGGTGGGGGCGCGGAACCCCCGAGCCGGCGCCGCCCGCGGTGAGGACGGACTACCGTCACGCCCCGAGAATATATACGATACGTTGCGTATTGAAAATGCCCCCTCGGGGGATCGAGCGTGACGCCAGCCCCGCTACCCTGCTCGCTCCGTGCGCGCTCCGTGCGGCGGCTCCGCAACGGAAAGGACGAGTGGTGGGAAAGCTGGACGGACGCGTGGCCCTGATCACCGGAGCCGGGCGGGGCATCGGCGCTGCGGTGGCCGAGACCATGGCCGCCGAGGGCGCCTCGGTGGTCGTGAACGACCTGGGCGCCAGCATGGACGGCAGCGGCACCGATCCCGAGAGCCCGGCCCAGCAGGTCGTGGCCGGCATCGAGGCCGCCGGCGGCAAGGCCATCGCGGACGGCACCGACGTGACGGACTTCGCCGCGACCGAGGCCCTGATCGCGCGCACCGTCGAGCAGTTCGGCCGCCTCGACGTGCTGGTCAACTGCGCGGGCATCATCCGCGACGGGATGATCTTCAAGATGGAGGAGTCCCAGTGGGACTCGGTGATCTCCGTCCATCTGAAGGGCACCTTCAACACGACCCGCCACGCGTCGGCCTGGTGGCGCCAGAATCGCGGCGGGCAGTTCCGGCTGATCAACTTCGTCTCGGGCTCCGGCATCTACGGCTCCCCGGTCCAGCCCAACTACGCCGCCGCCAAGATGGGCATCGTGGGCCTCACCTACTCGTGCGCCAACTCCCTGGCCGGCTACGGCGTGACCTCCAACTGCATCGCGCCAGTGGCCTTCACCCGCATGACCGAGAGCCTCCAGGGCAAGAGCACGGTGATGGACTACAGCCCGGACAATCCCCGCATCTCGGCGGCGAACGTCGTCCCGCCCGTCGTCTGGCTCGCGACCGAGGAGTGCGACTGGATCAACGGCCGCATCCTCCAGTGCGGAAACGGGCGGATCGGCCTGTTCTCGAACCCGTCGGTCCTGCGCGAGGTCGTGACCGACGGCGTCTGGGACCTCGATACGGCCTTTGCGGAGATGGACTCCTCCTTCCGCGAGGCGCTGCTGCACCCGAACCCATTTGCTAGGCCCAGAGGATGAGGACGGACGGCGAAGACGAGATCCTCGATCAGAGCGGCCGCAAGCTCGGCCCGCGCGCTCTCGAGACCCGGGCGAAGCTCCTCGAGGCCACGGCCACCATGCTCTCCGAGCGCAGCCTGCGCGACGTCTCCGTGATGGAGATCGCCCGCCGCGTCGGCACGTCGCCCGCCACCTTCTACCAGTACTTCAAGGAGGTGGAGGAGGCCGTCCTCGCCCTGCACGCCGAGGTCGAGAAGGGCCTGCCCGACCTGCTCGCCCATTTCGACGCCGACTTCGACGGCCCGGGCGGCCTCGACGCCGCTCGCGCCCTGGTGAACGCCTTCCTCGACCACTGGGACGAGCACGGCCCGATCCTCCGCGTACGCGACCTCGCCTCCGACGAGGGCGAGCCCCGCTTCCGCATCGCCCGCGCCTCCATGCTGCGCCCCGCCCTCGAGCACCTCTCGAAGCGCGTCGCCTCGAGCCAGGAAGCCGGCCACGTGAGCCAGGGCCTCCAGCCCATGGCCACCTCCGCCGCCCTGCTCTCCATCCTCGAGCGCCTCGCCGCCTACCAGCGCGACCTCGAGGTCGTGGGCGTCGACCGCGCCGCCCTCGTCGAGAGCTGCGCCCGCATCGTGCACCAGACGATCACGGGCCAGAAGGCGGAGTAGGCCGAACTCGCGCTGGAGCGAGTTGCCCCACGGGGCTGGCACTGAACTTCCGCGTTCGACTGCCGTGGTAGGGTGGGCCGGAAGGATGGCCTCCCATGCTCGCTTCGCCGATCCGGCTCCTGCTCGCGATCTGTCTGGCCTCGCTCTCGTCTCCCGCTGCCGCGGTCTTCCACCTGGGAAGTCTCGACGCGCCCGACTCCATCCAGCGTCTCGCCCGAAGCGGAGACACGCTGGTCGCCACGGTCCCATTCAGCCCCGACGCCTTGGTCATCTTCGACGTCTCGGACCCGTCGAATCCAGCCCAGGTCTCCACGGTCCCCACCTCTGGGGGTCTCTCCGGGAGCGGTCTCGGGCTCGCGATCGACGGCTCCGTGGCCTACGCGGGCATCTCCACACCCGGCGGTCCTGCGCTGGCGAGCTACGACCTCTCCAATCCGGCGTCCGTGGTCGAGCTCGACTCCATCGGCGTCGCGGCCTCGCCGATCGTGGACCTCGCCATCGACGGCGCGACGGCCTATGCGGTCTCGCTCAGCGGCCCCCTCGCCACGATCCGAGTCGTCGACATCTCGAACCCGTCGTCACTCGTCGACACCGGTGTCTCGTTCGGCGGTGGAACGGGTCTGGACTTCGCTCAAGCAGTCGACGTGGATGCCGGGCTCGCGTTGGTTGCGACGCCGTCGAGCCTCGACGTCTTCGACGTATCCACGCCGACGTCACCCTCGGCAGCCGGATCCGTTCCGCTGCCGGACGCGGCAGTCGATGTCCTAGTCGTGGGAACGACTGCCTACGTCGCCGCCACGTCGTCGGTCCGAATCATCGACCTGAGCACTCCAGGGCTTCCCGCCGAGATCGGATCCTTCTCCCTCCCGGCGAGCGGGCTGGCGATCGAAGGCGACTCCCTCTTCGTCACGAACCAGATCGGTGTCGTGGTCCTGGACGTCGGCGACCCGACGCAGCCGGGACTCATGGCGCAGTTCGTGGGCCTGGCGGAATCCGCTGCGATCGACGTGTCCGGCGGAGTCGCGGTCACGGGTGGAACGGGCATCAGCCTCGAGGACGTCTCGAACCCGCAGTTCCCGCGTCTCATCGACGCAGACGTGCAGCCTGGAGTCGACTTCACCGAGACCGTGGTTCGTGCGGGTCTCA
>JASJCN010000132.1 GCA_030065975.1 Myxococcota bacterium | reverse complement strand
CCCCTTGGGGCGCCAAAACGTTGGCGCCGCGAGACCGTCCCGGGCCCCAAGGGGTAAGGACCGTCCCCTAGTCCTCGCGGGTCTAGAGCTCGGCCAGGTCTTGGAGGATTTCGACCATGACCTCGATGCCGAGCTCGAGGTTGTCGATGGAGATGCGTTCGTTCTCGCCGTGGATGCCGCGGGTGTCGATGGGGCGGAGCCAGCGGGGGACGAAGCCGTAGACCTTCATGCCGCGGTCGCGGAAGTAGTGGGCGTCGGTGAAGCCCGTGTTGACCTGGGGCAGCACGAAGGCGGTGGGGTCGCGGCGGGCGGCGACGCGGCGGATCGAGTCGACGAGCGGCGTCTCGACGGGCGAGCGGCCGGCGCGGAAGGAGAGCAGCACCTCGAACTCGACGCCCGGGTCCGAGACGCGGCGGCGTAGCTCGTCGACGAGGGCGGGGCACGAGCCGCCGGGGATCAGGCGGGCGTCGATCTCGGCCAGCGCGGTCGCGGGCACGATGTTGGTCGAGGGGCTGCCCTCGAGCACGGTGATGGTCAGGGTATCGCGCACCAGCGACGCCTGGCCCCGCGCGGAGAGGAAGCGCTCGCGGAACTCGGGGTCGGTGTCGAGGGCGAAGGCCAGGTCGCGGAAGTTGGCGCGGTCGGCGACGGGCACGAGCGGCGCGATCGCGGCGAACATCTGCGCGACCTCGGGGGCCACGCGCACCTCGGGCTGGTAGCGCATGATGCGCTCGAGGGCGCGGAGCAGGCGCGGCACCGCGGCCGAGCGCGGCGCGCTTGCGCCGTGGCCGGGCTCGCCGGTGGTGCGCAGTCGCAGCCAGCAGGGGCTCTTCTCCGTGAACGTCACGCGCCAGACGTCCGGGGTGCCGCCGCGCCCCGGCTGGATGGCGCCGCCCTCGGCCAGCACGTACTCGGCGCCGCGCAGGAGCTCCGGGCGGTCGCGGGTGATCGAGGCGGCGCCGCGGCGCCCGCCCGTCTCCTCGTCGGGGACCGAGAGGAAGATCACGTCGCGGTCGAGCTCGATGTCCCGGCGCTCGAGCTCGAGCAGGGTGAGCAGGTGGACGACGGCGATGCCCTTGGCGTCGAGGGCCCCGCGCCCGACCACGAAGCCGCCGCCGGTCACGCCGGCGAGGGGCGGCACGGTCCACTGGGAGGGGTCGGCAGGCACCACGTCGAGGTGCGAGAGCAGGATGATCGGCGCCTCGGTGCCCTTCCCCGGGTGGATCGCCCAGGCCGCCGCCCGGCCCTTGCTCGAGCGGCCCGGCGTGGGCACCACCCGGGCCTCCAGGCCCTCCGCCCGGGCGTACCCCACCAGCAGCTCGGCCAGCGGCAGCTCGTCCCCTGGGGGGTTGGTGGTGTCAACCTGAATGGCACGTGAAAGCAGGGCCGCGGCCTCCCCTCGCAAACCCCCGGCCGGCACGGAATAATCGGCCCCCGCAGTGCGTTTCGACGGCGAGCTGCATCCGGTGAGAAGTGCCACGACGCCGATCAGCAGAATGGCGCCGGCGCCACGCACCCGGGTCACCATCGATCGGTACCGACGACTAAAAGGGGGGAGGGGGAGCGCCACACGACGCGTCAACGGGTAGCGGCCCCCCGGGCATTCGCCCAGCGTCCCCGGGGTCGATGCCGCCATCCGGGCGACCGATACGCTTGATCGGTTGCTCGACCGGGGTCGAAAGCCCCCCGCCGAGCGTCGCCGAACAGCGTTCGATGCGTGCACCCCCGCCACGCTCGATTGAGTCCACTCGAGGATCGTTCTTGAATCGCCACGCCCTTTGGATCGGGAGCAGCATCGCCGCCGCCGGGATCATGATCCTGGTGGTGCTGGTGCTGACCGGCGCGCGGCGCCCGGAGTCGAGCGACCTCGTGCCCGCGGCGGAGAACGTCGTGCCGATCGAGGCCGCGTCCGCATCGCCCGCTCCCGTGCCGGAGCCCGAGGTCCGCGTCGAGATCGTGACCGACGGCGAGCTCAGCAGCGGTGAGACCCTGGTGGGCTCGCTCTCCCGCGACGGCGTCGACGGCTACGTGGCCCACCTGATCGACAGCGGCATGGCTCCCGTCTTCAACTTCCGGTACGCGCGCCCGGGCGATCGCTACCGGCTGGTGCAGGACGAACAGGGCGAGATCCTGCGCTTCGACTACGTGCGCTCCGCCCTCGAGCGCTACGTGCTGCGCAACGAGGGCGGGGAGCTCATCCCGAGCCGCTACGAGCCGGACCTCGTGCGCGAGCCCGCGCGGGTGGCCGGCGTGGTGAGCGGCAGCCTCTACGACGCCGTCGAGCAGCTGGGCGAGGAGCCCGAGCTGGCCCACGACTTCGCCGAGATCTTCGCCTGGGATCTCGACTTCTCCCGCTCGGTCCGGCGCGGCGACGAGTTCGCCATGCTCTACGAGCGCGTGCACGTGCGCGACGAGGCCCAGACCGACCACCTCACCTACGTGCACCCGGGCCGCATCCTGGCCGCCCGCTACACCAACACCCAGGACGACTACGTGGCCCTCTACTACGAGACCCAGGAGGGCCGCGGCGGCTACTACCGGCCCGACGGATCCTCGGTCCGCCGCCAGTTCCTGAAGGCGCCGCTCAACTATCGCCGCATCAGCTCGCGCTACAGCCTGAACCGCCTGCACCCGATCCTCGGCATCCGCCGGCCGCATCCGGGCATCGACTACGCCGCGGACACCGGCACCCCGGTGTGGGCCGTGGCCGACGGCACCGTCACCTTCCGCGGCTGGAACGGCGGCTACGGCCGCATGGTGAAGGTGCGTCACGCGAACGGCTACGAGTCCTGGTACGCCCACCTCTCGCGCTTCCCGCGCGACCTGCGCAAGGGCCAGCACGTCCAACAGAAGCAGATCCTGGGCTACGTCGGCTCCTCGGGTCTCTCGACCGGCCCCCACCTCGACTACCGGCTCAAGCACCACGGCAAGTGGGTCAACCCGGCCAGCCTGCGCATGCCCGCCGGCGACCCGATCCCGAACGAGGTGCTGCCCCGCTTCTACTCCACCCGCGACCACCTGCTGGCCCAGCTCGACCCCTCGCCGATCGCGCCGCTGACCAACGAGGCCCTCTAGCCCGCCTACGGCCGCCCCTCGAGCCACCCCGGTCCGGGCGGGCCCGGCCCGCGTAACCCCCGCCGCGGGGCCGGCATCGGACTCCGGTAGCCCCCGTGCGCGCCCATGCCGCGTCCTGGGGCACAGGCCGCTCTCCACCGTTTCCCGCGCCCGCCGGCTGTGCCAGCATCGAGCCGTCCGGATCCCGGCCCTCGGCCGATCCGGCCCCCCTAGCGCCCAGAGGCCCAGAGGCCCAGAGGACAGGATGAGCGAGTCCGATTCGATCGATCTGAAGCGGCATCTGGCGGAGGTGGGCCGCTCCCTCGGGGAGCGCGAGTCCGCCCACCGCGGCGACCTGGAGGCCGCCTGGAAGCGCGCCGAGAGCCTGCACCAGGCGGTGAGCGAGGGCCTCGATGCCTTCCACGCCGCCGCGTCCGAGGCCGGCGCGCCGCATCTGCAGATCGATCTCTCGCCGGTGCGCACCGACGACAAGCATCTCCGCTCGGTGGAGTTCGACGTCGAGCGCGGACGCGCCAAGGCCATCGTCACGGTGAAGAGCCGCGGCGACGTCACTCTCGTCGGGCCGTTCCGCAAGGGCAAGACCGAGGGGCCGTGCAAGACCTTCCCCTTCGAGGCGGAGCGCGACATCCAGACCGCCCTGTGCGGCTTCCTCCAGGAGTTCCTGGAAGAGGCGGCCACGCCTTGAGCCCGGCCTCCTCCCCCCTGCGCGAGATCGCTCGCGTCGGGGTCGGCTCGACCAATCCGCCGAAGCTCGCCGGCGTGCGCGCCGCCGTCGTGGCCTACGCCCCGGGCGCCGAGGTGAGCGGTGTGGCGGTCGCGAGCGGGGTCTCCGACCAGCCCGTCGGCTTCGAGGAGATCGTGCGCGGCGCACGCACCCGCGCGCGCGAGGCGAGCCGGGCGGGCGCCTTCGAGCTCTGCGTGGGCTACGAGGACGGACTCGTCCGGCTGCCCACCGCTGGCGCCGATGACGAAGCGGCCGCCGGCTGGTTCAACGTCGGCTGCGCCGCGGTCCGGCTCGGCGATCAGGTGGGCCTCGGGTTCTCGTCGGGCTTCGCCTATCCCCCCGCCTGTGCCGAGCGCGCGGCGCGCGAGAAGGAGCCCATCGGCGACCTCTTCGACGCCCTGTGGCGCGCCCACGGGCCGGACGAGCCCGCGGACGACCGGCCCTCGGCGAAGGGCCAAGGCAACGTGGGCAAGCTCACCGGCGGCGTCGTCGACCGCGCCGAGTACACGCGACATGCGGTGGTCTGCGCTCTGGCCTCGCTGCTGCACCCGGACCTCTACGCGCGCAAGGAGATCGCATGAGCGCGCCGGACAAGTCCGATGGCGGCGCGCCGGACAAGTCCGATGGCGGCGCGCCGGACACGTCCGATGGCGGCGCGCCGGTCGGCTCCGTCTCGGAGCTCGTCGACTGGATCCGCAGCGGCGAGAAGCCGGCCTCGGCCTATCGCGTCGGGACGGAGCACGAGAAGATCGGCCTGCTGAAGGAGGACTTCTCGCCGGTGCCCTACGAGGGCGAGCGCGGCATCGGCGCGCTGCTCGAGGCGATCGCGCGCGAGGACGACTGGGAGCGCGTCTTCGAGGGCGAGAACCTGATCGCCCTCGCAAAGGACGGGGCCAGCATCACCCTCGAGCCGGGTGGGCAGCTCGAGCTCTCGGGCGCGCCGCTCCTCACCACCTTCGAGACCTGCGCCGAGTTCAACTCCCACCTCGACCTGGTGCGCCGCGTCTCCGAGCCGCTCGGTCTCGTCTGGCTCTCGCTCGGCATGCACCCCGTGCACGACGTGCCCGCAATCCCGCGCATGCCGAAGGCCCGCTACGACATCATGCGCAGCTACCTGCCGACGCGCGGGCACCTGGCCCTCGACATGATGCACCTGAGCTGCACCGTGCAGGCCAACTTCGACTTCTCGGACGAGGCCGACATGGTGCGCAAGATGCGCACGGCCACGGGCATCTCCCCCATCGTCTCGGCCCTGTTCGCCAACTCGGCCATCGGGCTCGGCAAGCCCTCGGGCTTCGTGTCGCGGCGCCTCGAGATCTGGAAGCACACCGACCCCGACCGCTGCGGGCTCCTCCCCTTCGTCTTCGACGAGGACTTCGGCTACCGGCGTTATGTCGAGTGGGCCCTCGACGTGCCGATGTTCTTCCTGGTGCGCGACGGCGAGTACCGGGCGGCCCACGCCCATCGCTTCCGCGACCTGCTCGAGGGCCGCGTGCCGGGGGAGCAGGCGAGCCTCGCTGACTGGGAGACGCATCTCACGACGCTCTTCCCCGACGTGCGACTCAAGCGCTTCATCGAGGTGCGCGGCGCCGACGCCGTACCCTCGGGCCTGATCTGTGCGCTGCCCGCGCTCTGGAAGGGCGTTCTGTACGACCGGGACGCGCTCGAGGCGGCGTGGGCCCTCGTCTCGGAGTGGACGCTCCCCGAGCGCGACGCCGCCACCGATGCCGTGGCGCGTCAGGGCCTCGCGGCGACGCTCCCCGGCGGCGGCGCCCTGGAGCTCGCCCGGGAGCTCCTGGCCATCGCCTCCGAGGGACTGAGGCGGATCGGCCACGCAGGCTCGGGCGATCCCGACGAACGCCGCTTCCTCGAGCCTCTTCGCGAGATCGCCGAGCTCGGCCAGAGCCCGGGCGAGCAGATCCTGGCCCGCTTCCAGGGAGAGTGGCAGGGACGCATCTCGGAGTTGATCGAGTACGCGCGGTACTGATACAGTCCGCTCTCTTGGGTCCGGCGCGCCTCGAGCGTGCAGCTCGGGCAAGACAGGAGCCCCCACCATGGCCGATACGATGAAGATCTCCTTCACCCTCGATGCCTCGGACGTCACCTACTTCCGGAAGCTCCTGAAGGACGCCAAGAGCCACTCGGGCGACCACGACCAGGCGAGCACCGTCAAGAAGGTTCGCAAGCTGGTGACCGAGGTCGAAGGCTCCAAGGTGCCCCACTTCGTTCGCGAGGCCGTGGTCACCCTGGTCGACCTGATCCAGATGCTCGAGGACGAGGCCTACGCCCTGCCCAAGGCCGAGGCCTCGCGTGTCCTGGCGGCGCTCACCTACTTCGCCAACCCGGCCGACCTGATCCCCGACAGCATTCCGGGTCTCGGCTTTCTCGACGACGCCATCATGATCAAGATCGTCGAGGTCGACTTCAAGAACGAGCTCTGGGGCTACCGGCGCTTCCGCAAGTTCCGCGACGGCGCCGAGCAGCGCCCCTGGAGCAAGCTGGCCCAGGAGCGCCTGCCCAAGCGGCTGGCCGACTACCGCAAGGACGTGCGCGACAAGATCAAGGCGCGCAACGAGTCCACTGGCAAGAGGATCTGGTAGGGCAGCCCCACCGGCCCGCTCATGGCCCCACCTCCCATGGCCGAATCCACGGCAGCCGATGCTCGCGCGCGACTGCTCGTCGTCGACGACGAGGAAGCCATCCTCGAGACGATGAGCTTCACGTTCGAGGACGAGTACGACGTCCTCACCGCGCCCTCCGCGAAGGAGGGGCTCGCCCTGCTCGAGCGCGAGGGCCCCGTCGCGGTGGTGATCTCCGATCAGCGCATGCCCGAGACCACGGGCGTCGAGTTCCTCGCGCAGGTCTTCGAGCGCTACCCGACGACGGTGCGCATCATCCTGACCGGCTTCGCCGACATGGACGCCACCATCGGCGCCATCAACGACGGCCACGTCTACGCCTACGTCACCAAGCCCTGGGAGCCCGACGAGCTCAAGCGCGTGGTGAAGCGCGGCGTCGACCACTACTTCCTCGCCGAGGAGAACGAGCGGCTCCTCTCCGACCTTCGCGATGCCAACGTCTTCCTGGAGGCGGTGCTCGACGAGTTCGGTACCGGTGCCGTGGCGGTCGATGCCGGCGACGTGGTGCGGGCCATGAACCGCCCTGCGCGTCGGTACCTGGGCGTCAAGGGAGACCCCCGCGGTCAGCTCCTCGACAACGTGCTCAGCGAATCGGTGTGCGAGGCCATCGGCAGCGCCGCCAATCGCGTCCAGGGCGACGACGACGTCGACTACGAGGAGCTCGAGCTCCACATGGACGGCGTGGTCAACCTGCGCGTCTCTGCGAGGCCTCTCGAAGGCCCGGACTCGCGCCCGCTCGGCCGGGTGATCCTGATCAAGGAGATCTCCCACGAGCCCCTGCGGCGCCGCTTCGACGAGATCATCGACGGCCTGCTCGCGGAGTCCGACTCGCTGCGCACCGCGTTCGCCGATGCCCAGAGCCGCCTCCAGGCCATCGCCCAGGAGATCCAGTCCGGCGACTCGCCCGGCATGGTCGAGCTCGCCGAAGGCATCTCGCGGACGCGCACGGCGATGGACTACTGGATCGCGGTGGACGACGCGCTGTCCCAGGAGGACTACCCGGACGCCCAGTCCCTGCGCGACCGCATGCGGCTCGCGACGTCGCGGTGGCCGCGCCCCAAGGAGCGGCCCGCCCGGGTGGCCCAGCTGGCCGAGCGCGTCGAGTCCTACTACGAGACCGGCGAGAACCCGAAGCAGCCGATCCTGTAGGCCCGCGCCCCCAGACCGCTCGGCTCGATGGCCTAGACTCCAGGCGTCATGGCCACGGCCTCCTCCACCTCTGCACGGATCAGCGGCTTCTACGAGGCGAGCATCGATCGAGCCGCCGGGATCCCGCGCCTGCAGTTCCGGGTGCCGCGGCTCCACGCCACCTTCCGCATCACCTACGCCTTCCATGCGCGCGAGGTGCGCTTCGAGGCCGACACCGGCTCGGGCTTCGGACCGGCCTTCCCCGAGACCTTCTCCTTCCACGCCGAGCGTCACGACCCGACCGAGCTGTACCTGCGCTTCGAGGACGTGTGGACGAACCCGGCCCGGCTCGCGCCCGGCGCGGCCCGCCGGGACGCCGAGGAGATGGTGCTGCGCCTGCTCGAGGCGCTGCCCGGGTACCTGGAGGAGGTGCTCGACCAGCTGGTCGAGCGGGGACAGGAGGCGCCGCTGGTGCGCGCCAGCGAGGACGTGGCCGTCTTCAGCCTGGTGGTGGCGCGCTTCGTGGACGACAAGGGTCTGGGCGATCGCAGCCGCCTCGTGACCTCGGGGCAGCACCTGCGCCGCCTCACCCTTCGCGCCCTGCAGACCCTGATGGACGCCCGGGTGCGGCCCGAGTTCGTCGAACGTCTGGTGGCGGGCGAGGTGGTGCCCGTCCGCGGCCGCGACCCCCACGACCTCGGCTTCTTCTACGCGCTGGCCGAGGGCGACCCCGAGGAGATCGACTCCAGCGTCACGGCGGCCACCGAGCTCGCCTACTACCGCTGGCTCGAGGACGTCTGCCTCGACGAGGAGAACCGCGCCTTCGAGCGCGAGGGCAGCCCCTTCGGCGACCGCGAGGCCGAGATCATGAAGGTCGTGGCGCTCGACGGCAGCGGCCCGGTGGTGCGCTCGCGGGATCTCTCGCCCTTCCTGCGCCAGCCCGGCCACCGCGATTGCGTGCGCCTGCTCGGCAAGCTCGAGAACTGGTTCCTGCGCATCTACGACGTGCCCAACGCCTCGGCGCTCATGACCCACGGCGCGCGCATGACCACCGGCAACCCGCCGGACGATCGGCGGCTGGCCCGCATCTCGACGCGCACACTGGGCATCGCCCTCGGCCTCGGCGCGCTCCCCTTCGTGGCCTCGATCTTCTTCTACTCCCTGGCGCCGACCTTCTTCGACGTCTGGGTCTCCGCCGAGATCGGGCTGATCGTCGGCGCCGCGGCCTGGTTCCTCTTCTACCGCTTCATGTGGAAGAAGGACCTCGTCTCCTTCCACGCCTCCATCCCGCGCATCGGGGCGGGCATCATCGTCGGCTACCTGCCCGTGTTCCTGATCGACGAGGTCTGGGACCTGGCCGAGCAGTCGCTCTTCTACATCCTCTTCGTGGTCGTCCTGCTCGGCTCGACCACCCTGCTCTACATCTACGTCGAGGTGCAGCGGAAGCTCGGAGACCCGGAGCTCGCCTTCTCGCGGGCCTTCGGGATCTTCCTGCTCGGCATCGCCGAGGCGGCCGCCTTCGGCGCCCTGGTGACGAGCCTGCTCGGGCCGCTCATGGCGGTGCGCAACTGGGTGCCCGAGGGCGTGGAGGCCTCGCTCCCGGCCGTGCGGGAGAGCCTGCCCGCCTTCGTGGGCGAGCTCCCCAAGGTGGTGGGGCTCGAGTTCCTGCCGGCGTTCCCTTCCGCCGTGTTGCTGATGACCTTCCTGTCCTTCTTCATCGGCACCTTCCTGCAGCTGTTGTGGGAAGACCTGCCGATCACCGAGCCGCTCTGAGCGCAGACCCAGGACCCCGCGGGAGCCCCGATTTCGGGCCCTGCACCCCCGCTAGCGCCTCGGCATCGAAGTGGTACCCATTCCGGAGATCCCCATGGCCGACATCGTCCTGTACTCGAAGTCCTGGTGCCCCTACTGCGATCGCGCCAAGCAGCTGCTGACCGAGAAGGGTCAGACGTGGACGGAGATCGACGTCGAGGAATCGCCCGAGCGCCGCGACGAGATGATCGAGCGCGCGTCGGGTCGTACCACGGTGCCCCAGATCTTCATCGACGGGACCCACGTAGGGGGCTTCGACGACCTGGCCGAGCTGGCGCGCAAGGGCGAGCTCGACGCCCTGCTCGAGGGCGGGGGCAGTGAGGGGGAGGCGCCCGAGGTTCCCACCGAGCACGCGAGCGTCGTCATCGTGGGCTCCGGCCCGGCCGGCTACACCGCCGCGATCTACGCCTCGCGCGCCGAGCTACAGCCCCAGATGTTCGCCGGGTTCGAGTACGGCGGGCAGCTGATGATCACGACCGACGTCGAGAACTACCCGGGCTTTCCCGAAGGCATCACCGGCCCCGAGCTGATGGAGCGCATGCAGCAGCAGGCCGAGCGCTTCGGCACGAAGCTGCATTTCGAGGACGCGACGAACGTCGACCTCACCGTGCACCCCTTCGTGGTGGAGAACGACACGCGCCGGATCACCGCCGACGCCGTCATCCTCTCCACCGGCGCGAGCGCCAAGTGGCTCGGCATCCCGTCCGAGGAGCGGCTGATGAACCGCGGCGTCTCGGCGTGCGCGACCTGCGACGGCGCGCTCTTCCGCGACAAGGCCATGGTGGTGGTGGGCGGCGGCGACACCGCCATGGAGGAGGCGCTCTTCCTCACCCGCTACGCCACCAAGGTGACCGTGGTGCACCGGCGCGGCGAGCTTCGCGCCTCGAAGATCATGCAGGATCGCGCGCTCGCCCACGAGAAGATCGAGTTCGCCTGGCACTCCGAGGTGGACGAGATCCTGGGCGAGGACGCCGTCGTCGGCGTGCGCCTCAAGGATGCGCGCAACGGCGAGACGCGCGAGATTCCGGCCGAGGCGGTCTTCGTGGCGATCGGCCACAAGCCCAACACCGACCTCGTGAAGGGCCAGCTCGAGCTCGACGACGTCGGCTACGTGAAGGTGGAGCCCGGCTCGACCCGCACCCAGATCCCCGGCGTGTTCGTGTGCGGCGATGCGATGGACCCGACCTACCGGCAGGCGGTCACCGCCGCGGGGACGGGCAGCATGGCCGCCATCGACGCCGAGCGCTGGCTGGCGGAGCGCGAGTAGCGGCAACGCGGGAGAGGCCATGGCGCTCACCAAGGAGCGTCTCGAACAACTCGTCGAACACTCGAGCGACGTGGTCGTGGGCACCGACCGCAAGGGCGTCGTCGTCTACTACAACGACGGGGCCGAGGAGATGCTGGGCTACGCCGAGGAGGAGATCCTCGGCGAGTTCGTGGGCAAGCTCTACCCGAGCGTCGACGAGGCCAAGCGCGTGAAGCGCGCCATGGCCGAGGACGCCTACGGCGGCATCGACACCGTCACCACCTTCCGCACGACCTTCCTCTCGAAGAGCGGCGAGGAGATCCCGGTGGCGATCTCCGGGACGCTCCTGCGCGACGAGCACGGCGAGGACGACGGCACCATCGGCTTCGCCAAGGACATGCGCGAGGTGCTCGAGCGCGAGCAGCTCGACACCCTGGGCCAGGTGGCCATCGGGCTCTCCCACGAGATCCGAAGCCCCCTGGCCGTGATCCTGAACCAGGCCGAGATGCTCGAGAGCGATCTGTGCGAGCTGGCCGGGGAGCGCGACGTCTCCGTCGAGACCGAGCGGCTCGATGCCGTCCGTCGCGAGATCGGGCGCATCTCCGAGACCCTCGATCGCCTGGGCCAGATGGTGCGCGACGAAAGCTACGAGACCGTCGACTACGTGGGCCCTGCCCGCATGGTCGACCTGCGCAAGCGCGAGGCCCAGCCCACCGGCCGTGATCCGCGCCTCGAGGGGCTGCGCATCCTGGTGGCCGACGACGACGGCGGAATCTGCCGCTCGATGAAGGAGATCCTCGAGCACCACGGCTGCCAGGTGGTGGTCGCCCGGGACGGGGCCGACGCCCTCGCCAAGGCCGAGGCCCGGGACTTCGACGCGGTGCTCTCCGACGTCGTGATGCCGGGCCTCGACGGCTACGAGCTGTTCCAGGCCCTGCGCAAGGTCCGCCCCTCGCTGCCGGTGCTGATGATGACCGGCTTCCACTACGACAAGGACCACATCATCAAGCGCAGCAAGGTCGCCGGCCTCGGAACGGTGATCTTCAAGAAGCCCGTCGACCCCATGCGCCTGCGGGACGCCCTCGCCCAGGCCGTCGGCCGGGACGACAAGCCCGAGGGCTAGCGGCCGGGGCGCCTCCTGGCCGTCGGGAGCCCGGGAGCTCCGGCGCCTAGTCGTGCGAGCCGACGCCCCGCGGCCGGGGCGTCACGACGGCGAGCTTCTCCTCCGCCACGAGCCGCACCAGGTCGAGGCTCGACACGACCCCCACCAGGGTGCCTGCGTCCGTCACCAGCACGCGGTGGATCCGGTGCTCGGTGAGCGCCAGGGCCACGTCGAGGAGGGTCGCATCCGGCGCCACGGTGACCGTCGAGGGAGTCATCAGGTCGGCGACCTTCAGCTGCTCGACGGGCCGGCCGCCCCGAGCGGCGGCGTCCGCGAAGCGCTCGTCCGCCAGGCCCGACCCGAAGCTCGGAAGCTCGGCGTAGAAGGTCGAGAGCCGCGGCTCGTCTCCGGACTTGCCGCCGAGCTGCCGGAGCACGTCGGCCCTCGAGACGACGCCCACCACGCGTCCGCCATCGACCACGGGGAAGCCACTGACGCCCGCTTCTTCGAACGCCTGCTCCAGCTCGAGCAGGGTCGCCTGGGCGGCGACCACGGCCACGTTGCGCTCCATCACGTCTCGTGCCAGCAGATCCATGCTGCGCTCCTTTCGCGAGGGGTCGCGCGCCTGGGCGACGTGCGCCTCCCCCTCACTCATCGGCAGGGTGCGCCCCCGGCCTTGAGCGGCGCCGGGCTCGGGTTTCCCGGCGCTTCGGCGTAGACTCCCGGCGTGTCCTCGACCGGGATCTCCAATCTGCGGATGGCCCTCTACGGGCTCCCGAACCTGCCCTTCTCGGTCGTGGGTCTGCCGCTCGCGCTGTACCTGCCGCGCTTCTACTCCCAGGAGCTGGCGCTCGACCTCGCGGCGGTGGGCCTGATCATCGCGGCGTGCCGCGTGACCGACGTCTTCACCGATCCGCTGATCGGAACGCTGAGCGACCGCCACCGCACCCGCTTCGGGCGCCGCAAGCCGTGGATCGCCGCGGGCATTCCGCTCCTGATGGGGTCGCTGTGGATGCTCTTCGTTCCCGTCGGAGAGCCGACCCTCGTCTATCTGTTCGTCTGGGTGGCGGTCCTCTATCTGGCGTTCACGCTGATCAGCCTGCCCTACAACGCCTGGGGGGCCGAGCTCTCGAAGGACTACTCCGAGCGCTCGCGCGTCACCGGCTGGCGCGAGGCCATCGGCGTCGTCGGCACCATCCTGTCGATCTCGATCCCGCTCCTGATGGTGCAGTTCGGATACACCGACGTGTCGGGGCAGCTCCTCGGCGTGGCGGTCGCCGTCGTGGTGCTGACCCCGCTGCTCGCGATCCCGGCGCTCTTCCTCGTGCCCGAGCCGGAGCCCGAGCGCGTCCCGCGCGCCGCGCTCTCCGGCTGGCAGAAGCTCGGGATCGCCTGGCGCAACGGACCGTTCCGGCGCCTCGTCATCTCGTTCCTGTTCTTCATCATGGCGATCACCATGACGGCGTCGCTCTCGATCTTCTTCGTGACCGCCGTGATGGAAGAGACGACCACGACCTACGCCGGGTTCATCTTCGTCTACTACCTGGCCACGACCCTCGGCGTGCCCGTGTGGCTGCGCATCTCGCACCGGCTCGGCAAGCACCGCACGGTCGTCGTGGCCATCGTGTGGCTCTCGATCTGGAGCGCGCCGATCCCGCTCCTCGAGCCCGGCGACTTCGCGCTCTTCCTCTTCCTGATGGTGATGAAGGGCTCGGCCATCGGCGCCCTGGCCTTCCTGCCGGCGTCCATGGCGGCCGACGTGATCGACGTGGACACCCTCGAGACGGGCGAGCAGCGAAGCGGCCTCTTCTTCTCGCTCTGGGGCATGGCCAACAAGGCGGCCGTCGCCCTCGGCGTGCTGCTCGCCACCAACGCCGCCGCCGCCTTCGGCTTCGAGCCCACCGCCGGCACCGCGAACACCGACTCGGCCAAGCTGGCCGTAGCCTGCCTCTACAGCCTGATCCCCGCCGGCCTGGCCCTGGTCGCCCTGCCCCTGCTCTGGAGCTACCCGATCACCCGCGAGTACCAACAAGCCCTAAGAGCCCGAATCACCCGCGAACAAAACAGCGCTTAGCGGGGACGGTCCTTACCCCTTGGGGCTTAGATCGAGGGGACGGTCCTTGCAAGTTGCAAGTCGGCGCCCTGGGGGAGTTGTTTCCCGCGGGCGGCCAGATGCAAGTTGCAAGGACCGTCCCCTCCCCTCAGGCGTCGACCAGGGATTTTTCGATGTTGAAGATCTGGCCGCTTTCGTTCTTGCAGAGGTAGTGGTCGGCCCACTCCTTGAGAACGGTGACCTCTTCGCCCTCGGCGAAGGAGACCTCCTCGACCTCCTCGCCCAGGTTCGCCTGGTGCTTGAGGGTGGTGGCCTGCTTGATCGTCGCCATGAGGGGGTGCTCCTGGGCACGTGCTGGATGCGCGTGGGTCGATCTTGATAGCCGCCCCCCGGCCGGCCATCAACGCGGGGTCCACAGGCACGCCACGGCCCCCACCTCGCGCGCCCCGCCGCGCCGAGCGGCGCGGGCGGCCTCGCGGAGGGTGGCGCCGGTGGTGAAGAGGTCGTCGACGATCCAGATGCGGCGGGGGAGGGCGCGGGCCGGCCCGAAGGCGCCCGCCAGATTCTGCCGTCGCTCGCCCGCGCCGAGACCCGTCTGACTTGGCGTGTCCCGCCGCCGCTCGAGGCCGGCGCCGAGCAGCGGCGCGCCCACGGCCTTCGCGACGAAGCGCGCCAGCATCCGGGTGGGGACGAAGCCGCGCTCCCGGCTTCGCTCGGGGTGGTCGGGCACGGGCAGGACGGCCTCGGGCGCCGCGCCGGGCATGCGGCGGGCCGCCCGCAGCACGAGCGCCCGGGCCACGATCTCGGCGGCCGGGTCGAGGCCCAGGAGGCCTGGCTGCGGGTACTTGAAGCGAAGCATCCAGTCGGCCCACTCGCCGGCGTAGAGCCCACCGCTGCGCCAGGCGAAGAGCCCCGGCGGTGCCGGCGGCTCGGCACACACGCCCTCGTCGAGGCGCCGCTGACAGCGGGGGCAGAGGCCGCTCGGCCCGGCGTCGGCTCCGCACAGGGCGCAGAGGGCGGGCAAGAGGATGTCGAGGAAGGCCTCGAACAGCGGCGACCTCG
>JASJCN010000131.1 GCA_030065975.1 Myxococcota bacterium | reverse complement strand
CCCGGCGGCGCCATCCTGCTCGGCGCCGGGGGCGCGGTCGTCGGCTACGTCGCCGTGATGGTGCTCAAGCCGGCCCTCGGCTACGACGACTCCCTCGACGTGTTCGGCGTTCACGGCCTGTGCGGAACCTGGGGCGCCATTGCGGTGGCGATCTTCCTCTCGGACTACGCCATGCAGGCCAACGAGATCGGAAGCCGCGTGGAGCAGCTCTGGACCCAGCTCGTGAGCGTGGGCTTCACCGCGATCTTCGCCCCCGTCGCCACGATCCTGATCCTGACGCTGATGCGCCTCGTGATGGGCAACCTCGGCGTCGACGAAGAGGACGAGGCGACCGGCCTCGACGTGAGCCAGCACTCCGAGACGGCCTACGGCCTCGGCAACGAGTAGAGGCGCTCAGCGAAGTCCGACTCGCAGCGGGGCGGCCAGGCCGTGCTCGCTGCGGGTCGGACCCGCGGGCGCCCGCTGGCCGATCCCGCCACCCGGCGTCGGCGGCGCGACCCACAGCTCGTAGACCCGCACCGTCTCGCCGCCGGCCTCGAATACGTGGATCTCGCGGGCCTCGGGCGGCCGCAGCGGCGCGAGCTTGCGGTAGTCGTCGGCGTCGTCGTCGGCCAGGATCAGGTGGCTCGCGCCGAGCTTGCGCAGGCCACCGGGAAAGGCGGCGGTCGCGAGCTTCACCCACGGCGCGTCGGCGTAGTACGCGGTGCGCCGCTTGCGCGCGGCGAGCGCGCGCACCTCGACGGGCTGCTCGCGGAGCCACTCCGCGGCCCGGCGCTCCGCCAGGGCATCGAGCCGATCCGGGCGCAGGGCCTTGCCCAGCCCGAGCCCCGCGATGGCCGCGAGCAGGCCGAGAGCCACGGCTCGACCCGCTCGTCCGCCGTAGCGACGCGCGGCGGCCTCGCCCAGCAGGAGCAGCGAGCTCGAGGCGTAGCCGAACAGGAGGGCCACGCTCGGGAGCGTGTGGCGTCCGCTCACGTAGCCGACGTTCCAGCGCAGCAGGAGCAGCACCACGGCATAGGCACCCACGACGCTCCCGATCAGCAGCAGCCGCAGCCCGGCCCGGCGACGCGCGACGACGGCACCGAGCAGGATGACGACGGCGAGCTCGTAGCGGAGCGAACGGAAGTGGGTCTGGATCGTGTCGAAGAGCGCGTCGGCCGCCTGGGCCGTGGCGCTCGGCTCCGGGCGCGGAGGCCGCGCTTCGGGCGTCCCCGGTGCGGGATCGTCGGCATCGCGAACCCAGGGGATCTGCGGATTGGCGGCCAGCGGATCCGGGCCCTGGAACGGCTCCTCCACGACGCCGGTCACGACGCCGAGGCTCTTCTTGCCACTGAGCGTGGGGCCGCCGCTCTGCAGGCTGAGCCACGCGACGTAGGGCGCGGCCGTGAGCAGGAGGCCCAGGGCGAGCGCGCCGACGACCCGGAAGCCGTCGCGAAAGGTCCAGGCGCCGCGCAGCACGGCGAGCCCGATCAATCCGCCGAAGACCAGCGCGATCCCGATGCCCTCGGGTCGCGTCAGGTAGGCCGCGCCGGCGAGCAGGCCGGCGCACAGGCCGTGGAGCGCCGAGCGCTCCTGCAGGGCGCGCCAACCGCATGCGGCGGTGCCCAGGAAGAACGCCAGATAGAGCCCCTCGCTCTGGACGTCGCCCGCGTGCATGACGGCCATCGGGTGCACCGCCAGGATCGCCGCGGCGAGCCAGGCCTCGGTCGGACCGAAGGCCCGCTTGACGAAGGCGTACAGGGCCACCACCGCGGCCGTCCCGCCCAGCACCGAGACCGCGATCGCGGCAGCCTCGAGGTCGGGCGTCACGAACGAGGCCAGGGCCACCAGGGCCGGGTACAAGGGATGGAACGGGTGCCCGAATCCGTCCGCGAAGCGCCCTTCCCGGAAGAACTCGGCGATCGCCAGGAACACCGGCCCGTCGTTGAAGAGCACGGCGGTCACCTGCCAGCGCACGAGGCGCACCCCGGCCGCCACGACCACCAGGACGGCCATGGGCAGCCAGGAGGCGGCCGCGAGCCGCACGGCGGGCGTCTCGATCGGGCTCGATGCGTGGGCCGACTCCATGCTGGGCGCCGAATCTAGGGGAAGGCGCTGCCGGCCTCTGCCCCCTCTTCATCTGACGCACAGCACGGAGGCTCGCCCGCGGCCCGACGGCGGAGTCGGGCAGCCGACAGCCCGAGGGCGAGCCGAAGCCGGCCCGCTCTCCGGGCTGATCCGGCCCCTCGTGTGCGCCGCATTCCCAGGGGATTCGGACGCTCGCGGGGCGCGACCGGGTGGTATGGTGGCGGCCAGACGAATCCCGTTCAGGAGGAGCGCCGTGACCGAGACCCCGACCTCCCCGAGCCCGGCCCCCGGCTCCGGCGAGCCGCGCAGCTTCCCCGAGCGCCTGCTGGGCGCGCTGCAACTCGACGCCACGGTGTTCGACGAGGTCGAGCACGATCCCTCGGCCCTGCCCCAGGCGGCGGGCGTGGTCGCGCTGGCCGCGGTGGCGGGCGGCATCGGAACCATCGGCGGGGGCGGACTCGCCGGCATTCCGATGGGCGTGCTCGGCGCTCTCTTCGTCTGGCTGATCGGGACGGGCATCATCTGGGCCATCGGCGTCCGGATGATGGAGCACACCTCGGACTACGAGGAGCTGCTGCGGACGCTCGGGTTCGCCTCCGCACCGCAGATCCTGCTCGTCCTGGGCATCCTGCCGATCGGGCCCCTGCGCGCGCTGCTGGCCCTGGGCGTCACGATCCTCGCGCTGATCGCCTGGGTGCTGGCAGTGCGTCAGGCCCTCGATGTGGAGACCGGGCGCGCCGTCCTGATCTGCATCCTCGGCTTCATCGGATCGGTGATCGTCTTCAGGGCGCTGAGCTTCCTGACCTGCGGGGCCGCGTTCTAGCCGTCTGGAACGCTGTAAAGGCCCGGAATCACTCAGGTTGCGCTTCCGTGAATACTCCTGGGGCGGCGGCGTCCAATTGCTACGTTGCGCGAATTCCCCCGCATCCGGAGGAGGAGCCATGAAGGCGTTCTCGACTCGATCGTTCCTGAAGTCCCGCAGCACCGCGATCCTCGCGGCCACGACCTTGCTCGTCGCCAGCCTCGGCTGTGCGTCGCCCTACGCCACCAACGAGACCGGGCGCACCAACAAGACCGCCGTCGGCGGCCTCGGCGGCGCCGTGGCCGGCGGCCTCCTCGGTGAGGCACTCGGCGGCAGCACCAAGGACGTGCTCGCGGGCGTCGCCCTCGGCGGACTGCTCGGCGCACTGGGTGGACAGGTGCTCGACCAGCGCGACCGCCAGATCGCCGCCCAGAATGCCCAGGTCGCACTCGAGCGCGCGCCGACGGGTACGTCCAGCCCCTGGCAGAATCCCGATACCGGAGCCTCGGGCACGTTCACGCCGACGCGTACCTACCAGCAGCCCAACGGCCAGTACTGCCGCGAGTACAACCAGGAAGTCTGGGTCGCCGGCCAGCGTGAGATGGCCTACGGGACCGCGTGCCGCCAGGCCGACGGCTCGTGGAAGATGGTGCAATAGTCACGGCCGAACATCGGCCGACGTCGACTCGGGAGGGGAAACCAATGAAGATGAATCGACTTGCTGCTGTGCTGACGGGAGTCTCCCTCGCCGTGGCCGGGGCGGGCCTTCCCGCTCTCGCCGGCCCCCAGGAGGCGATGGATCAGACCGACCGGAACAAGGACGGGGTGATCGACCGCAACGAGTACCAGGCCCGCCAGACCGAGGTCTTCTACATGAGTGACGCCAACAAGGATGGCGCGCTCTCGGTGGGCGAGGCGCCCGGGCTGACCGAGCAGGCGATCCGGAGCGGCGACCGCAACGGCGACGGCAAGCTCCAGATGCAGGAGTTCCTGGACGCCCGGTCCATCGACTTCCGCCGCGCGGATGCCAACGCCGACGGATCGCTGAGTCTCGAAGAAGTCCAGTCCGCCAAATGAGCCGCCGGCGAATGCCCGGCAGGACGTGGCTCGCATGCGGCGTCCTGCTGGGGGCCCTCGCGTCCGTCGCTTGCGAGACGCCGCCCCCGGTCGTGAACGTCGAGGCTCCGCCCTGCGACTGCCAGTGCTCGTTCCAGGCGACGGCGCCCCAGGTCGGCAAGGGCTGCTGGGTGAGCGGCGACAAGCTCGTCTGCCCGCTGGTGCGACGCACCCTCGAGCTCGAGCCCGCCTACCCGTCCGAGGACCCGCGCTGCGAGCGCCAGGAGGACGGCTCCCTGCGCTGCGAGGTCCACTCCGGGGACTGAGCGCCTGCGCGCGAACCGTCCTCGAGAGAACCGGTAAGGCCGTCGCCTAGGCCGCGGCCTGACGCTTGGGCGTGCGGACCCGCGTGATGCGGCTGAATAGGCTCATCTCGCGGTCGGTGATGAAGCGCACCAGCAGCGCCGTCCACGAGCGATGCGCGTGAAGCGGCTCGTAGAACTCGGGCGCCAGAGCCTTGATCTTCGGCAGGTGCCGCCAGCCCACGGCCGGCAGGTCGTGGTGCTCGTTGTGGTAGCCGATGTTGAAGGCCACCCGGTTGAGCGGGCCGTAGTACGAGTAGGTCTCCTGACCCTCGACCACGGTGTAGTGCTCCTGGATCCAGCGTGCGCCCACGGGATGGAGCCCCAGGCCGAAGATCGTCGAGAGCAGCAGGTAGAGGAGGCCCTGCCAGCCGAAGAGCCAGAACACCAGCGCATCGGTCGCGACCACGGCGGCGAGATTGATCAGCTGCCAGCGGTCGACCACCTTGCGCTGCTGGATGCGGAAGGGGCGTACCACCTCGACCAGCGAGAAGAGCGAGAGCCAGAGCGCCTTGCGCCAGGGCGAGTTGCCGACCCAGCGGGCCTCCCAGTCGAAGGCCAGGTCGCCGTCCCAGTCGTACTCGTCGAGGTGCGAGTGGTGGAGCAGGTGAAAGGTCCGGAACGCCATCGCGCTCGGGAAGCCCTGCCCCACGTTGCAGACGATCCCCCAGATGCGATTGGCGGTGCTCCCGCGGGCCACCAGGTTGTGGCTGGCGTCGTGGATCAGGACGAACAGGGCGTGGCTCGCGAAGGCGCCGATCGCGTAGGCGGCGAGCAGCACCCACCAGACGCTCTGACCCGAGAGCAGGGCCGCGATCGCGATCTGCAGGCCCACGACACCCAGGATGGCCACGGCCGAGATGCGGTCGGCACCGAAGTAGGCGCGCACCTCCGGGTGCAGGCGCCGGATCTCCGCCCCCCGCTGGAGATGGGGGTTGGGGCCGTCGGTGACGACGAAGCCGTGGCTCAAACGCGGGTCCCTCCGGGCGCGTAGCTTAGGGCGCGTCACGAAGCCCGCTACGGGTGTCGCTCGAAGCCGTCTTGGCCCCCTGGGGGCGCGTTTCCTCGACGGGCGTGCATCCGCCGCTCCGACCCGGCTCGCCGGGGCGAACGAAGTAGCGGCGGAGGACCGGAAGCTCGCCGCACGCGACGAGCTCCTCGATCCGTTGGTCGGGGTGCCGGGTGTCGGTGGAGTCGATGCCGAGATGGCCGCGGGCGAGAAGGATCTCCCTGGGCGCCCGCCAGACCGGCCTCCCCCGCTCGGTCCGAGCCACGCCGGCCCGGGGCGGAACCGGCTGCGGCGCGAGTGCCTCCCAGCTCGGGTCCCCCGCCGCGTACTCGACGAGCTCGGCTCGGATCGCGCCGATGCGGAAGCCGGTGTACGGGCGCATCCAGCCCACCACGCGCAGCGGTACGCGCCGCCCGTCGGCGGCGAGCCAGACCTGTCCTCGCCCGTCGCCCTGGGACTCGCCGTCCAGGGTGTTCCGCGGCGCGAGGCGTACCGCGGTCACGATCCCGAGCGGGCCTGTCTCGATCGGCTCGCGGGCCTCCACCGGCACCTCGAGCCCGTAGATCTTGAAGCTCGCGTACACCGGCACCGCGCTCTCGGTGCCCGGCTCGAGCGGCATGCTGCGCACGGCGTAGACCACGTCGAAGGCGTCGTAGACGTCGGGCCCGAAATCGAGGGAGTACTCCCGGGTGCGCTTCCAACGCTTGTCCTCGAGGACGTGGACGAAGTGGGTCTCCCAGTCGAAGGCGACCTCCTCGTAGACCTCGCGCCTGCGACCGTGGCGGGTGCGCGTGGCGGTCTGGAGGGTGCGGAAGCTGTCGATGTCGACGAACGCCTCGCTGCGGTCGTCGATCCGGAACAGGGCGCTGAAGAAGGCGTTGGTCCGGGCCGTTCCGACCAGATGGGCGATGCGGCGGCCGCGGAAGGACACGATCCGCGCGACTTCTTTCGTGACGAAGCCCACAGGAATGCCCAGGTAGCGGACCTCGAACACCACCCGCTCTCCCGGCGGGAAGCGGAAGCGAGGGGGCTCCTCGAGCAGCTCCTCCACCCGCAGGTCGCGCGCACCCGGCGCCGAAAGCAGCGGCAGGACCTCGGGTGCCTCGGCGGGCGCAGCCGCACCGAGACACAGCGCGACGAGAAAGCACGCCCCGAGACGCCCCGCAGCCCGCTGCGCAGACGCGCGGCCTCGCGCGCGCCCGTGCGTGAGGCCGGTCACGCACTTCTCTTTCGCGTGTGCCGTACCGGGTTCCATGATCGCTCGCGGCATCCGGCCCCAAGGTTCGGCACTCCGCGAGGCGAATGCCAGGAGCGCACGGCTCGGCCCAGGCTCGGCTCAGGCTCGGCTCAGGAGGAACGCCATGAACCCCATCCATCGCAACCGACGCGGGCGCCGTCGAGCCGGCTTCACCCTCATCGAGCTGATGGTCGCCGCCGGCATCGTGAGCGTGCTGGCCAGCGTAGCCATCCCCTCCTACATGCGATTGCAGCTGGGAACCCGTCTCACGGAAGGCAAGTCCAACCTGGGCGCGATCCGCACCTCCGAGGAGGCCTACCGGGTGCAGTTCGGCACCTACGTGGCCGCGGCGCCGGCCCCCGGCGGCCCGCTGGGAACGAACCGGCGGCCCTGGAACGCGGCGGCCCCGGGGTTCGACGAGCTCGGCTGGCTCCCCGAAGGCAGCGTCTTCTTCGACTACGTGGTGACGATGGCCGGCGGCTGCCCCGGCGCGGGCGCCTGTGACCGGTACACCGCGGAGGCCCTGGGAGACCTCGACGGAGACACCGTCCTCAGTGCCTTCGGCTACGTCCACGCCCCGGTCGGCTCGACGGTCGGCCTGCCCGGCCTGATCTGCGCCGGTACCGGCGTGTTCGACCCGCTCTCCGGAGCACCCGATCTCCTCAATGCCGTGGGCCCGTGCCGTGTCGGCGACGGCACGAGCCTGTTCTAGGCTGCCGAGCCGGCCAGCCCCGCTTCCTCAGCTGGGCTGGCCGGTCTCGGCCTCTCCGACCTGGGGCGGCAGCACCGTCCGCTCCTCGATGCAGCCGTAGGCCGTCGGCGTGAGCTTCACGATCGTGTGCAGCGGCAGGTCGATCCAGGGCGACTTCTCCACCGGGATCTGCAGGAAGTAGGCCGTCAGCACCCGCAGCACCGCGCGGTGCGCCACCACCAGCACCGGCGTGCGGTAGCGCTCGAGCTCGACGATCACCCGGTCGAGGCGCTGCACCACGTCGCGGTAGGACTCGCCGCGCGGGTAGCGGTAGTCGAACTTGTCGAGCCGGCGCGCCTCGTACTCCGCCGGCATGCGCTCGCGCACCTCGCCGTAGGTCATGCCGTCGCAGATGCCGGCGTCGATCTCGTCGAGGGCGCGCCAGTCGCCGAACTCGCGCTCGAGGGGCGCCGCGGTCTGGATCGTGCGCTGGAGCGTGCTGGTCCAGACGTCGAGGTCCTCGCCCGGCGGGTTCTCGCGCACGTAGCGGGCCAGGTTCGTGGCGTAGGCCGCACCGGCGCCGGAGAGCCCCGAGTCTCCTCCGATGCGATCCTCGACGTTGAACTGGCTCTGCCCGTGGCGCGTGATCCAGACCGGGCGCCGGCTCACCTGGAGGTTCGTGAGCAGCGAGAGGATGCGCCCCGGGATCCACCCGAACACCTCGTGGATCACGACCTGTCGGCCCCGATCCCGGAGGCGGACCCAGGAGCCCTCCTCCTCGCCGAGGGGCTCGTAGATCGCCTCGTAGTGCGCGATGCGGGCGCGGAAGTCCTGCAGGGCCTCTTCGGTGGAGAAGCCCGAGTAGTCCGGCGAGGAGAGCTTCGTCTCGCGGACGTTGGCCTCGATGGCCACCGGGTCGTCGTTGCTGATCTCGACGAAGAGGAACTCGCGATCCTCGGCGGCACAGCGCGCGCGGATCGCGTCGCGCCGGGCCTTCGTGCTGTTGGTCGCGTCGTAGATGGCGATGCGCCCTTCGCCCCGCAGCCAGGCCATCGCCTCGTCGAGCACCTGCTGCCCGAGGGCGCCGCGCTGCTCGGCGGCGTCGCGGTTGCTCGGATCGAAGAAGTCGTGGCTCTGGCCCGGGCCGAGCTGCTCGCGCCGGGCCTCTCCCACGTTGAAGCTCCGCGTCGGGTAGCCGAGCCAGCCCATGTAGCCGGCGATCTTCCGCGCGGTGAACGTCTTGCCCCGGGCTGGCAGGCCCACCATCGCCACCAGGTACTTCCGTCCGCGCCTCGGCCGGCTCATCGCGCCCCCCGGCCCGGCTGCGAGGGATCCCGAGCGGGCCCGTAGATGAAGATCCGTTCGCACAGGAGCCCAGCGGGCGCTGCGTCCTCCGCCCAGCAGGGAAGCTCGGCCTCCCGGGGGCGTTGCCCATCGAGCCAGTTCTGAACCATCTGGTCGAGCTCTCCTTCGTTCGCAAGTCCGTTCAACACGAGCACGAGCCGGCGGTCGGCGGGGAGCCGCGCCAGCTGACTGCGGATCGCGCGCTCGCGCTCGGCCACGGACGCCGTCATCGGCGAGACGCCCAGACCGAGCACCTTCTGGGGCCCGGGCCACTCGTAGGCCACGTAGGACGTGAGGATCTCGCGGTGAACGAGCACCACATCCCTCGGCTCGAGCCGTGCGGCGAGCCCCGAACGGAACTCGGCGCCGAGCGAGCGTCCGAAGTACTCGGGGTGCAGGGAGCTGCTCGTGGCCACCAGGCCGCCGAGGCCGGCGAAGAGTGCGATCGCGAGGCCGGCGAGGACGCGGCGGACACCCCCGACGCGCCACCAGGTCGCCGCGCCGAGCGCGAAGACCAGGAGCAGGAGCGGCGCGCCCATCAGGAACGCGCGCGGGAAGTAGAGCAGCGGACGATCGGTGAGGACGCGCACGACCCACAGCAGGACGATCGGAACCCACCAGAGCGCCACCACCGAGGGCAGCGGGGTGCCGAGCTCGCGTCGCCTCCGCGCCTCGGCGAGCACGATCGGCGCTCCGAGCCCGAGCAGGAGGAGGTGGATGCCACCGACCCCCGGGCCGAGGCTGTTGCCGAACAGGAAGAAGACCTGCTCGGCGAAGAGCGCGGCCAGGTCGATCGACGACGTCCACGCCAGGTAGTTCAGCCCCCCGTCACCGGCGTAGACGAGGAGCATGATCCCGATGGGCGAGACGCCCAACCCCACCACCAGGCCCATGGCGAGCCACTTGCCGAAGCCCTTGCCGCTCTTGCCGCGCAGGGCCGCGATGCCCTGGATCAGGAAGAAGCAGCCGAGGCTCGGAAGGGCCGCGAAGTGCGAGGCCGAAGCCAGCAGCGCCAGCCCAGGGAGCACCAGCCAGGCATGCCGGCGCCCCTCTCCGGCCTGCCAGCGATCGGCGACGAGGAGGAAGGCCGCGAAGAAGAACGCGGCCAACGCGTACGGTCGGGCCTCCTTGCCGTAGAACACGAGGAAGGGGGCGATGGCGGTGGCCAGGCCACCGAGGAACGCCTCGCGCGGCCCGAGCCAACGCCGGAACAGGCTGTACACCACGGGCACCGTCGCCACCGAGGCGAGCATCGGGAACAGCCGCAGCCAGCGGCCGTCGGCGCCGGCGGCGGCACCCTGGAGCACGCTCAGCAGCGGGAAGAGCGGCGCCTGGAGATCGAAGGCGAACGCATCGCCCAGCTCGGGCGAGCTCAGGCGTTGCGCCATCTCCACGCTGCGCGTCTCGTCGACGCTCATCGACGCGCGGGCGAGGAACGGTGCGCGCACGAGGAGTGCGACGAAGGCGAGGCAGCTTCGCGGCCGGCTCCGGGCCAGACCCCCGATTCTCGTTGCGAAGCGCGCCACGCATCCTCCGAGCCCGCGCCGGACCCTCCAGGCGGCTCCATTCTAGGTTCCCGCGAACGGGCACTCCAACGAACGCGATCCGGGGCGGAGACGCCCTGTGCTACCCATCGACGCGTGGCGCGGCCCCGGATGCTCGAAGCGGCAAGCCTCACCGCGATCGGCGTGGGACTCCTGGCCGGCGCCCTCTGGACCCGCGGCCGCGGCGTCGACGAGCTCGTCGACTTCGGGCGCGAGCTCTACGTGGCCTGGCGGATCAGCGAGGGCGACCGGCTCTACCTGGATCTCCGCTACGAGTACGGCGCCGTGTCGCCGCACCTGAACGGGCTCGTGTTCTGGCTGTTCGGCCCCGGCATCCGCGTCCTCGAGGCGTTCAACCTCCTCGTGCTCGGCCTGGCGACGGCCGGATGGCACCGTCTGCTGTGGCTCCTCGGCGGGCCGCTCTGCGCGTTCGTCGGGAGCGGCGCGCTGCTCGCGCTCTTCGCGTTCGGCCACTTCGAAGAGCGCATGATCTTCCACCACCTGGCCCCCTACAGCCATTCGCCGGTGCACGGCCTCGCCCTCGGCGCGGGCACCCTGCTCGCCGTGCATCGCCACCTGCAGCACGGCGGCCGCGGTACGAGCGCGCTGCTGGGCGCGCTCGTGGGCCTCGCCTTCGTGATGAAGCCCGAGGTCGCCCTGGCCCTGGGAGCTGCGGCCGCCGTCGGGCTGCTGGGCCGCGTCGCGCTGGACGGGAGCCGCAGCTTGGTGGAGATCACCCCCGCGCTCATGGCCGCGACCGCCGTGATCGTGGCGGTGGCCCTCGGTCTCGCCACACGACTCCCGGCCGCACAGGTTCCCGACGCGTTGCTTGCGGCGTGGCGCCCGCTCCTCGATCCCGTGCACATGGCGAATCACTTCGCCTCGTTCTCGCGCCACGTCCTCGGACTCGACGACCCCGGCGGATCGATCGGGATCTCGCTCGTCGCGTGTGCCGTCTGGGCGGTGATCCTCGGTCCCGCCTGGCTCCTCGCCCGCCGGCTCCCGGACACGGACCGGACGCGCTTCGTGGGAGGCGGCCTCGCCTTCGTGATCATCGCCGGCCTGGGCATCCAGGCTTCCCTCGGCTGGGAGTCCCACCAATGGGCGCCCTGGGGCGCGCCGCCGCTCGTCTTCTGCGCCTTCATGCTCGGGGGCTCCCTGCTCCGGCTCCGAGCACGCCCGGCCAGCGACGATGCGACCCGGACCCTCACCGTGATCGCGCTCTGCTTGCTCGCGTTCGGCTTCCTCTCCCGCACCGGGATCCGCCCGCGCTTCGTCGACTACGGCTTCGTCGCCGGCGTTCCCGCCTTCGCGGTCACCGTCCTCGCCCTGCTCCACGCCCTGCCCCGACGGCTCGCCCGCAACGGGAACGCCGCCGGCCTGTTCCGCGGGGCCGCACTCGGGCTCGTCGCGTTCCTGGTGGTGGGGCATCTCGACCTGAGCCGGCGCACCCTCGAGACGCGCCGGCATCCCGTCGGCAGCGGCCTCGACCGCATCTTCGCGGCGGAGCGTGGCCCCGTGATCGCCGAGGCGCTGGCACTCATCGAGCGTGAGGTCCCGGAGGGCGCCCCGCTGCTGGTCGTGCCCGAAGGCGCGATGCTCAACTACCTCTCGCGACGACCCAGCGCGACGCCACACCTGAGCTTCATCCCACCCATGCTCGCGTGGTTCGGGGAGGAGGCGGTCGTGCAGGAGGTCGAGGCGCAGCCGCCCTTCCACGTCCTCTTCATCGATCGCGAGACGGGCGAGTTCGGCCCGCCCCGCTTCGGCCACGACTACGCGGTGGAGCTGGCCGAAGCCCTGCGCCGCGGGCGCCGGGTGGTCGGCGGCGTCGGGCCCGAGCCCCTCACCGGAGCCGGCTTCGGCGTCCGGCTGCTCGCCCCCCTCGAGGAGGGCGCGGACGTCGACCCCTAGACCGAGGCCCGCCCCAGGCGCTCCGGAGCCGACTCGCGCCGCACATCCTGCCGCTCCGCACGCGCCGACAGCCAGCGATCGTAGAGCCCGAGCCGCACGCTGATGGCGATCGCCAGCACGGTCAGGCCGTAGCGCACGGGCCGCAGGTGCGACTCCTCGTCACCATACACGTGGGGCACGGACACCTCGTGCATCCGCAGCCCCTTCCGGCCGGCCAGCATCGCCATCTCGCCGTCGAAGTGGAAGGTGTCGGACACCGAGCGGAAGGGGATCCTCGCGAGAGCCTCGGCCGAGTAGCCCATCATTCCCGTGTGGTACTCGCTCAGCTCGAGGCCGTAGCAGCGGTTCTCGAACCAGGTGAGCAGACGGTTCGCGACGAACTTCACGCGCGGCATGCCTCGCCGGAGGGCCCCACCGTCGAGCATGCGCGAGCCCAGGACCACGTCGGCGCTGCCGTCGGAGAGCGTCTTCACGAGCTCGGGGAGCGACTCCGGCGGGTATTGCCCGTCGGCGTGGAGGATCGCGACGCAGCTGGCTCCGTGCTCGAGGGCGTGGGCGATGCCGCGCTTCTGGGTCCCCCCGTAGCCGCGGTTCGTCTCGTTGCGGAGCACCCGCGCTCCGCTGCGGGTCGCCACCGCGCCCGTGCGATCGCAGCTGCCGTCGTCCACCACGAGCAGCTCGGCGGAGAGCCCCGTGGCCCGGAAGCGCTCGATCACCGCGGCGAGAGTCGACTCGGCCTGGTAGGCGGGGATCACCACCCACGGGCGCGAGGATGTGTGGGGCGCGTTCACTTGGCGATGACGCGGCGGGCGACCGCCATCTCCGGCATCCAGTCGAAGTACAGGTGTCGCAGGCGGGCGTTCGCGATGGGGCGGTAGAGGGAGACGGCCGCGCGCGTCCACCAGGGTACCGTGTACTCGTCCACCTTGTGGTCGTTGACCAGGGTCGCGACGTAGAGACGCTCGTAGAACTCGGGCTTCTGGGAGCCGATGTGCACGAAGCCGTTGCCCTCGTAGGAGAAGTGCGACCACTCCTCCATCGTCTTGGGCGGGACGAAGCCGTCCTCCACGGCCTGCTTGAACATGGGCGTGCCCGGGAAGGGCGTGTAGTGGTAGACGGGCGAGTTGCGGAAGTTGGAGTTGACCTTGTGCAGCGTCTGCATCAGGTCGACCGACTGCCGGATGTCCTCGCGGGTCTCGCCCGGGGTGTTCGAGATGAACGAGCCGAACACGATGAAGCCGAACTTCTCGAGACGCGTGAGCGTCTCCTTGATGAGCTCGACGCTTCCCTCCTTCCGCATGATCTTCCGCATGCGCGGGGAGCCCGTCTCGATGCCGATGGTGAAGCGCCGGAAGCCGCTGTCCTTGAGCAGCTGGAGGAAGTCGTCGTCCATCTTGCTGATGCAGATGATGTCCGAGCCCTGCACCTGCCAGGTGACGTCGATGTCGAGCAGCCCCTCGACGATCGCGCGGGACCGCTTCGCGTTGATGAAGAAATCGTCGTCGGTGAAGTAGACGTCCTCGACGCCGAACTCTTCCTTCAGGTAGCGGACGCGCTCGAGCACCCGCTCGGGCGACTGGGGCCGCCAGCGGCGCTTGTTGAAGAACACGTTGTAGCAGTAGGTGCACGCGTAGGGGCAGCCGCGGGAGCTCTCCATGTAGAGGCTGCGCCGCCCCTCGTAGAGCGGCATGTAGTCCTCGACGTCCACCACGTGGTAGGGGATCTCGGGTGCCGTGCTGGTGTCGATGTACTCGGCGGCCGGCGTCTCCCGGTAGACGCCCTCGTCCATGTACCCGATACCGGGCACGTCCTCGAGCGGGGTGCCCTTGGCCAGCGCGTGGGAGAGCTCGAGCAGCGAGATCTCGCCTTCGCCGCGCACCACGATGTCGACGAGGGGGTGCTGGGCCGAGTGCTCGGGCTGGAGCCCCACGTGCACGCCACCCCACACGATGGGCGCCTCGGGGTCGACTCGCCGGGCCATCGCCGCGGCCTCGAGCGCGTCGGTGATCATCGGGCCCGTGTAGCAGGTGATGCCGAGGAGCAGCGGGCGATCGGCGAGGGCCCGCTCGAGGCGTGCGCGCCAGTCGGGCTGCACGCGCTGGTCGATCAGCACCACCTCGTAGTGGCGGGCCGCGTACGAGACCGCGTGCAGCAGGCTCAGCGGAAGCGCCGGCTTGCTGCGGACGCTGTCCATGTAGCCGACGGCCGGCTGGAAGAGGACGATGGCTCCAGACGGATTCTGGCGAAACGCCCGCAAATCCATCTACAGCTCAGCTCCCGTGCCCATGGGTCGACCTCGGGGGAATCCTACCACGGCGAACCCTCGTTTTCATACATCACGAGGCGGCACGGTTGCGCGTCGCCTGCGCACGCCAACGCCCTTCAGCGTGGCAGGGCCTCGAACGCCTCTCGTGTCCCGTCCCCGAGGTAGATCACCCGCTCCTCGGGGAGCCCGGCGATGTAGGCGTGCAGCCGGGCGTCGATGCTCACCATCGAGAGCTCCGAGAGCCGATGGATCACCACCCCGGCCGAGCGTTGCGAGTCGATGCACTCGATCAGTAGCCGCGCGGACTCGTCGAAGTCCGGCTCGCGGCTGCCGAGCACCGGCGCGTAGGGAGGCAGCAGGAACTGGACGACGCCACCGCCCACTTCGGTCTGGCTCAGCACGTC
>JASJCN010000130.1 GCA_030065975.1 Myxococcota bacterium | reverse complement strand
TGTTCCGCCCGGCGCTCGGCCTTCCGCCCGGCCCCGGCGTCACCGAGTAGGCGGCTTCAGCGCGCCCCGCTTTCAGCGCGCCCCGCTGGTGGGGATCTTCTCGACGAAGGTCCAGGAGGTGCCGCGCCGCTCGTAGCGCGAGAAATGGTCGAGCGTGGTCCCGACCAGGCTGGCCCCGAGCGCGGGCGGCGCGCTGGCGAAGAACTCCTTCGGCCGGGCGAAGTCGGGCCCCATCGTCTGGATCGGCTCGCCGGTCACGCGATCGGGGATCCGGAGACCGAGCTGTTCGAGAACGGTGGGTGTGATGTCGATCGACTGCACGGGAAGGCCGGAGCGCTCGAAGCCCGAAGCCCCGGGCCACTTGACGAGCAGCACTCCGGCCGACAGCGATTCGACCACCCAGCTCGGCCACTCCTCGCTGGGATGGACGTTCCGGTTGTAGGACTCGACGCCCGGGGGCGGCTCGCCGTCGCCATGGTCGGAGTGGACGATGATCAGGGCGTCGTCGTAGCGATCGAGGAGCTTCAGCTGCTCGACGAACCAGTCCACCAGGAGCAGGGAGCAGCGCGTCTGCGCTTCGGCCCGCTGCGCGGCGTTCTCCTTGGTTCGCTGCTCCTTGGGGATGAACTGGCACGCCTCGTCCCGCGCCCAGGGACGGTGGGGCACCATGGCGTGGAAGAAGACGTAGCGTCCGGACGCCGGACGCATCACCTCCTCGACCAGCATGCGCTGGAAGAAGTTCACCGTGAAGAGGTTCAGGCTGTAGTAGTACTCGCGGAGGATCGCGTCTTCGCTGGTGGCCGGCGGCGGCCCGGCGAACAGATTGGTGACCGAGAAGCCGACCTCCCACTGGTTCTTGGCCTCGGGCTCGCGACCGATCGAGCCGATCAGCAGCGCACGCACGCTGTTCGGCAGGGTCCGGAGGAAGGTGAGGTCGATGATGAAGTTGTCGGAGATCGCGTCGAGCAGCTCTCGGCGATGGTCCGTCGTCGAGAAGCAGTAGCTGACGCCCCTCGAGCAGTGGTTGCTCAGGAGGGCGTACTGGCTGACCGGCACGCCTTGTGACTCGAGCGTTGCGAACAGGCCTTCCTGGTAGGACCGCTCGGTCCACTCGTCGACGTCGCGATCGGTGCTCGGGTCGAAGCTGCTCCCGCTCAGGATCTGGGGCAGCGACCAGCGGGTGCGGCCCGAGAGCGTGCTGAAGTCGTAGTACTCGGTGAAGCCCTCGTGGCGGTGCCCCGGGTCCTCTTCCAGCAGCCTCGTGAAGTCGTGGCGCGCCGCTTCGTCGAGGAGGATCTGGTAGACGTTGCCGGCCTGGGCGTCGGACTCGCCGATGCGTGCCGGCAGCGCGTGCAGGCCGAGCGAGGCCACGTCGAAGTCGGGTCGCTCGCTCCCCACCCGCGGGTTGAAGGCGACCACCTCGGTGGCTCCCGGGAAGAGCGGCAGGTGGACTTCGTAGTCGCCGGGACCGTCTCCGACCGCCTCACGACGGTAGAACCACTGGCCCGTGTCCGGATTCACGACCCCGAGGCCGACCCCACCGCTGCGGACGCGCAAGACGAGCGACGCAACGCCGGGCCGATCCGCAGGGACGCCGTCCACGGGGATGGCGATCAGGTCTGCGCCGGGGATCGCATCCGCCGCCACGGCGAAGCCACCGCCTTCCGTGCCCGCGATTTCGACGCCGTCCCGAAGGGCGCGGGGAGCGTCGAGCTCTCGTGCAACGGGCTCGGCTCCGTCCGGAACTGCGACCCAGGGATCGGGGTGGACGGCAGTGGAGTCGCCGACGCCGGCGATCAGCTCGCGCACGGCATTGCCCACCTGCGAGACGCCGACGCCGCGTACGTGGAGCCCGACCTGGAGGGCACCCTGCGCCACGGCGAAGAGCCCGGCCAGGCCCAGCAACGTGCGCGTCTCGACGCGGCGCAGTCCGACCCAGAGCGCCACCAGCAGCGCGCCTTCGAGCACGGCGACGCCGGCAACCAGGAGTGCGCTCCCGAGCCAGACACCTCGGAAGCCGTCCCACACGATGATGCTGACCCCGAGCACGATCACGGCGCGGGCCCACCCCTCGAGCCGCCCCCCCAACGCCACCCACATGATCGGGAGCAGCAGGAGCCAGGTCGCGAGCATGCTGCTCGCGATCCAGCCGTAGGTCTTGGGCAGGGCACGAACCTCTTCGAGGTTCAGCTGCACCAGACCCAGCGCGATCGAGAGGAAGACGACGACCGGCAGGAAGAGCGCGGCCGCGCTGGCCACGACCCCACGCCACAACGGACTACCCGGAGCAGAGGCAGGCGAGGACTGGGCGCGCTGTGAGGGCGGCATGGTGTCACCTGGCCGTTCGCCGCGACTCGCGCGTGACGGACTCGTCCGAATCGGTCCTTCTGTCAGGAGGTCGGGAAGTCGGAAGAAGTCGGGAAGGTGAAGCTCTCGTGGACGAGGCCGCCCCCCCGGGGCGGCCTCCGTAACTTCTTGGCCTGGCTGTGGCACTCAGGCTACAATCGCGTGCCAATTTAGCCGATAAACCGACCCTGGCGCAGCCCAGACCCACGGACCACCCGTTGGAGGAGCCCTAGCAGATGATGACCCAAGCACTCGCTTTCATGGCGCTCGTCGCCTTCGTGCAGGTCTTCTTCGTTCGAGAGGCGTTTGCCTACCTCGACGCGGGTACCGGGAGCTTCATCTTCCAGGCGATCGTCGCGGCCCTGATCGGCCTGTCCGTGACCATGCGGCACTACTGGGCGCGCATCAAGACGATGTTCCGGGGTCGGTCCAGCGAAGCGGAGAGCACCGCCGCGTCGGAGAAGGCGGCGGTTGGGAACGACTGAGCGTCTTCCCAGCTCGTTTCGGGATCCGAGCGGGCACCTCTTTCACAGCGACGGCACCCTCTTCCGACAGGTCAACGACGTCTACCGGCCGTCGTTCGAGCTGCTCGAGAGCAGTGGCCTGCTCGACGCGCTCGTCTCGGAGGGGCTGCTCGTCCCGCACGAGGAAGTCTCGACCTCCCTCGCACCCGAGCCCGGCGCGTACAAGGTGCTCCGGCCGGAGCCCCTGGCCTTCATCTCGTACCCCTACGAGTGGTGCTTCAGCCAGCTGCGCGACGCCGCGCTGCTGACCCTCGCGCTGCAGAAGCGCGCCCTCGCCCACGGCATGATCCTGAAGGATGCCAGCGCCTACAACGTCCAGTTCCGGCGCGGCCGACCCGTCTTCATCGATACGCTCTCGTTCGAAGCCTACGAAGAGGGCACGCCCTGGGTCGCCTACCGCCAGTTCTGCCAGCACTTCCTGGCCCCGTTGGCGCTGATGGCCCACACGGACGTCCGCCTGAGCCAGCTGCTGCGGATCCACATCGACGGAATCCCGCTCGACCTGGCCAGCCGGCTCCTGCCGCGGCTCACGCGGATGCGCTTCTCGCTGCTGGTGCACATCCATCTCCACGCCCGGAGCCAGCAGCGCCACGCCGACAGCGCCGCGGCCGGCGCCGACGAGAGCCAGGAGCACCGAAGCGCGAAGGTCAGCGCCGCCGGCATGCAGGGCCTGGTCGAGAGCCTCGAATCCGCCGTCCGCAAGCTCTCCTGGCGGCCGGCCGGCACCGAATGGGGCGACTACTACACCGACACCAACTACTCCGAGGAAGCCCAGAGCCACAAGGCCGAGCTCGTCGGAAAGATGCTGGACCGGGTGGCACCGAAGAGCGTCTGGGATCTCGGTGCGAACACCGGCGTCTACAGCCGCATCGCCGCCGCCCACGCGGACCAGGTGGTGAGCTGGGACATCGACCCGGCTGCCGTCGAGAAGAACTACCAGCAGGTGCGCGAAGAAGAGGAGCGCGAGTTCCTCCCGCTGCTGCTGGACCTCACGAATCCCAGCGCCGGCATCGGCTGGGCCAATCGGGAGCGCGCCACGGTCGCCGATCGCGGCCCGGCCGACGTCGCCATGGCGCTCGCGGTCGTGCACCACCTCGCGATCTCGAACAACACGCCGCTCGACGACGTCGCGAGCTACCTGGCGCAGCTCGGACGTCACGTGGTGATCGAGTTCGTCCCGAAGTCCGACTCCCAGGTCAAGCGCCTGCTGCAGACTCGCGAGGACGTGTTCCCCCACTACACCCGCGAGGGCTTCGAGCAGGCTTTCGAGCAGCACTTCCAGCTCGTCGAATCGGCCCCCGTTCGGGAGTCCGAGCGTCGGCTCTACCTCTACGAGCGCCGGTCGGGATAGTCGTGGCCGCTCTGCGCGCCGCCGCCTCTGCAGTCTGGTGGATCGCGCCGATGCTTCTGTGGCTCTCGTGCGCTGGACACGGGGGGCACCACGGAGGCTTCCACCACGACTTCTCGGACGCCGAGGGCTGGGCCCAGCGTTTCGAGGATCCGGAACGGGCGCAGTGGCAGCAGCCCGAGGCCGTGGTCGACCTCATGGGCATCGAGCCCGGCATGAAGGTGGCCGACGTCGGCGCGGGCACCGGCTACTTCCTGCCCCATCTCGTCGAGGCCGTCGGTCCCGAGGGACGCGTGGTGGGCCTCGACGTCGAGCCCGCGATGGTGGACTACATGGCGTCGCGCATCACCGAGTCGGGCTGGCCCCAGGCAGAGGCGCGCCTCTCGGCGCCGGACGATCCGGGCCTGGCTGCGGAGAGCACCGACCGCATCCTGATCGTCAACACCTGGCACCACATCGGGGATCGAGGCCGCTACGCGGCCCGGCTCCTGAACGGCCTGCGCGAGGGAGGCGCCGTGTACGTCGTCGACTTCGACCTCGACGCCCCGCGCGGCCCGCCCCGGCGGCACCGTCTCGCGCCCGAGCAGGTGGTGCGCGAGCTCGCCGAAGGAGGCCTCGAGGCCGAGGTTCTCGCGGAATCCCTGCCGCTCCAGTACATCGTCGTGGGGCGCCGCCCCCGCTGACCCTCGCCGCCAGACTGGAGTCCGCCATGCACTACGCCATCTCTTCCACGTGGGGTCCGACGGATCCCACCCGCGCATCGCTCCCCTTCATCTTCGCCGCCTCGGCCCTGCAGGCCGGCGACACCGTGATGCTCATGCTCTTCCACGACTCGGTCACGGTCGCGGTGGACGGCTCGGCCGAGAAGATGGTGCCGGTGGGGCCGCCGCCGCGCTTCGCCGAGGTGCTGGCCCACGAGGGCGCGGAGGTGCTGGTGTGCAAGCCCTGCGCCGAGGCGCGCGGGGTGACCGAGGCGATGCTGACCTCCGGCTGCCGCTTCGGGGGCATGAACGACTTCCACGCTCACGCGTCCCGCGATGGGAGCAAGGTGGTCTGCTTCTGACGCTAGACTCCTGAGCGAGGAGGAACGTCATGAAGTGCGCACGAGAGGGTTGCGAGTGCCCGATGGGCGACAACCGCTTCGAGCTGGATGGTCGCACCTACTGCTGTGAGAAGTGCGCCCGGCAGCCCGCCGGCGCGAGCTGTCAGTGCACCCCCGGCGACTGCCACTAGCGCCCGCCGATCCATGAGCCTCCGAGAGCTCTCGATCCCCGTGGAGGGGGGCGCCGTGCCGATCCACGTCCAGGGGCCGGAGGACGCGAGCAGCGTCCCCGGGCTGGTGGTGATCCCCTCGATCTTCGGCCCGGCTCCCGATCTGCTGCGCCAGATGGCGTCGCTCTCCGATGCGGCGCTCACCGTCGTGGCCGATCCCTTCTGGCGCGGCGGCGGAGGTGCGGTTCCGTACTCCGATCGCGAGACGGCCTTCGGCCGGCTCCAGGGCTTCGACGTCCCGGCGTGCTTGCAGGAGACCCGGGCCGTGATCGCGTGGACCCGCGAGCGCTGCAACGGCAAGGTGGCGGGCCTCGGCATCTGCTTCGGCGGGCCCGTCGTCCTGACCCTGGCCGGCGAAGGCGCGCTCGACGGCCTGGCCGCGTGGCACGGGAGCCGGATGGAGGCGTTCCTCGACCGCGCCTCCGAGGTCCGCGGGCCGATCCGCTTCCACTACGGGAGTGCCGACACGATCACGCCGCCCGAGGCCATCGAGGCGGTTCGCGCCGCGCTCTCCCACGTGGAGGACGCCCGCTTCGTCGTGCACGAGGGCCTCGAGCACGGCTTCAGCCACGAGGGCGAGAGCTACGACGAGGCGGCCGCGCGGGCCGGTCTCGAGGACACCCGGGAGCTCCTGTCCAGGCTCTGAGCGGAGTCTGAGCGGAGCGCAGCGCGCTACGCAGGCGCCACCTCGAAGCCCGCGCTCGGGAAGTGGGTCATGACGTGGCCCGCCTCGGGATCCTCGCGGTCGAGGACGATCTCCTCCGGGCCCCAGGCCAGGAGCGAACCCGCCACCGCGATCTTCCCGTAGTCGGTGGGTGTGACCGTCACGCGGTCTCCCTCGGCGACGCCCTCGGGCCAGCGGCTCTGGATGGCCGGAAGCGCGGGCTCGCACGCGCGGGCGTGCGCGAGCGCCGCCTCGCCGCTCGACTCGTGGACCGTGCCGTGTCCGAAGCCCGCGATGCGTCCCATCCACGCGCGGATCCCGGCGAACGCATCGAGCAGCGGCGCGTTGACGGAGTTGGCGTCGAGGAACCACAAGCCGTGGTACACGGAGAAGTCCGCGATGGAGGGCGTCTCACCGAAGAGGAAGGGCGCGTCGAGTGACGCCTCGAGCTGGCAGAGTGCCTGGTCGAGGCTCGCCATGGCCGCGGCCGGCGAGCTCGCCATCAGCGTCGTGCCCTCGGTGAGCTGGGCGCGATCCTTCATGAACTCGCCGGGGTCGGTGTCGCCAAGCTGTCCCATGAAGCCGGCCAGGGCCTCGGGTCGGAAGTTCAGCGTGACCGCGGTGCGAAACAGCGGACCGTCGGCCCACTCGGCCACCCGGTGCGCCGGGAAGCCGGGCGCGTACAGCGTGGTGTCGCCGCAGTGGCGCGCGAGGCCCTGGGCGATCACGGCGGTGTCGCAGTAGACGTTGGCCCCCATCTGGAGCGTCGGCGTCTTGCGATAGCCGCCGGTCAGGGGCATGAGCAGCGGGCGCGGCATGATGTTCGGGATCTCGACCGAGTGCCACTCGGCGCCGAGGTAGCCGAGCATGGCGCGAACCTTCTCGGAGAAGGGGGAGGCCGGATAGTGATGGAGGATGAGGTCCAAGGGGGCTCCTGGCTGGAGAGGCTGGGCTGGAGAAGCTGGTTGGCCGCGAGGATACCTTGCTCGCCGACGACCAGGCGGTCCGGCTCCTAGGAGCCGGAGCCCTCGGCTGCGAGGATGCGAATCCCGCTCGCCGTGAAGGACACCACACGCTGCGGGCCTTCGATGGCGTCGGGATCTCCATCCTTCGACTCCTCGGCATAGTGGCGCGCCTCGGACTCGCTCAGGGTCTCGACCGAGACGAGACCCTCAGCGTAGGCGCGGCGGCCGGTGACGTCCGTCGGGACGAAGAACGCGTAGTCCTGGAAGCGGATGCGCACGAAGGCCTGGCCCTCGGCGAGCACCGTCCAGCAGCCCTTCTTCTGGCAGACGTCGGTGATGCGGCCCTGCAGCAGCACCGGCTGCTCGGCGAACCGCTCCGGGGAGTTCAGCACCTCGGCCAGGGGCGTCGGCTGCCGCAGCGCGATCGGCGCGCCGTACTCTTCAACCGGAGCTTCAACCGGAGCTTCGACCAGAGCGTTCCCCGGAGCGAGCGAATCCGCGAGCGCGCCCTGGGCGAGGAGGAGGACGAGGGCGTAGCGAGCCCCGCGCAACGACCGGGTGAGTCGATTCATGCGCGGAGGATAGCTGCCGCTCCGGGCTGCCGACCTCAGGCGTGAGGCTTGCGCCGGTCGCCGTCGGCCCTGGGCGGCCTTGCGCACTCTTCTTCTCGAGGAGGAGTGGTCGTTTGGACCCGGAAGGATCGGAGCCGGCTCGGGTGCGAGCCCGCCGTGGGCGCGCGATCCTGTGGGCGGGCGACGCAAAGGCAACGGCTCGGGCTCGGCACGACCTCGTGCCGCGGCCCCGGGTCCCCCGCCCCGAGGAGACCCCCATGCGCAAGACGACGCCCGTCCGAGAGGTCATGAGCCGGCTGCCGGCGGAGGTGGATCGACGCGACCCCGTCGCCGACGTGGTGCGCCTGATGCAGGAGCACCACTGCCACCACGTGCCGATCATGGACGGGGCGCACCCCTTCGGCATCCTGTCCAGCCAGGACCTCTACGAGCTGGTGCTTCGCGACGGGGCCACGGCCAAGGAGATGAGCGCCGGCGAGGTCTGCACCACCGATCCGCTCACCGTCGACCCCATGCGCCCGGCCGTCGAAGTGGCGCAGGCCATGCTCGAACGCGGGGTGAGCAGTGCCCTCGTCGCCGACGGCGACATCCTGGTCGGGATCTTCACGACGACCGACGCGCTGCGCCTGGTCGCCCGCCTGTAGGAGAGCCCGCGCGGAGCGGAGCTACTGCGTCGGCGGGAAGTCCTTGAAGATCTCCGCCAGAGCCAGGGGGATCTCCGTCTCGGCCTCGAGATCGGACGAGTAGGTCTTCACGGCCCAACCGTTCCACACCCACTGCCCGGTCTTGCGGTCCTGCAGGATCACCTCCATGCCGACGGCTTCGGCGCGCGGACCCGTGGCACCGCTCAACGAGGTGCGGCGACGGCGTCCCAGGTTGACGCGCACCAGCAGGTCGGGCTCGCCGTTCTCCACGTAGGTGAGTCCGTCCTTCACGAGCTCGGCCTGGACGGCCTTCTCGGCGAGAGCTCGCACGGGCTGCTCGGAGCCCCCCTGTCCTTCGACCCAGGAGAACGTCTGGTAGCCGCGGTAGAGCGCGTCCGGGTCGTAGCTCACGTCTCCGCGGTACTGGGTCTGGCAGCCCGCGACCAGGAACAGCGCAGCACTCAGGATCAAGGCTCGAGTCATCTTCCCCTCCAAGCGCACCCCCCGGGAGCGGCCGCCACGATAGCGCGGTGAACGGCCGTCGCATGGCGCGGTCGACGGCCGTCGCATGGCGCGACGCGCTAGCCTGCCGCCATGCCTCTCTACGTCTGGATCGGGCGCGACGGCGAGCGCGGTGCCGAGCTCCGCAAGCAACATCGCCCGGCTCACATCGACAACCTGGCGCCCCTCTCGAAGGCGGGACGGATCCGCTTCGCGGGCCCGCTGAAGCAGGAAGACGGCAGCCCCTGCGGCAGCGTGATCGTCTTCGAGGCCGAGAACCTGGAAGCCGCGCGTGAGATTGCCCACGGCGACCCGTACACCACCTCGGGCGTCTTCGGCGACGTCGAGGTCTTCGAGTCGCTGCAGGTCTTTCCGGAAGCCGACGAGTGAGCGGGGCAGAGAGCCTCACGCTCCAAGCGGGACCGCTCTCCTTCTCGGCGCGCAGCCAGGGCGAAGGCGCATGCGTGCTGCTCGTCCACGGCTTCCCGGACAACGCGGGCTCCTGGCGTCACCAGCTCCCCGCCCTGGCCGACGCCGGCTACCGCGCCGTGGCGCCGACCCTTCGCGGCTACGAGCCTTCTTCGCAGCCGAAGGACGGCGACTATCACATCCTGCGGATGGCCGAGGACATGGTGGCCTGGATCGACGACCTCGGCGTCGAGCAGGTGGACCTGGTCGGCCACGACTGGGGTGCCGTGATCGCCTACGTGGCGGCCTCGCTGGCCCCGGAGCGCCTGCGCTCGCTCACGACCGTCGCCATCCCTCACCCCGGGCGCCTGCGCAGCCATGGCCTGCGCCAGATCCCGAGCCAGCTCTGGAACTCCTGGTACATCCTGTTCTTCCAGCTGCGCGGGCTCGCGGACTTCGTCGTCGAGGCGCGCGACTGGGCCTTCATCGAGAAGCTCTGGCGCGACTGGTCGCCGGGGTGGGAGCTTCCGGCCGACGACCTCGCGAGCGTGAAGCGGACGCTCGCCCAGCCGGGCGTGAAGAAGGCGGCGCTCGGCTACTACCGCGCGGCCGCAGACACGCGCTCCGAGACGGCCCGTCGCACCGACGAGCTGCTCGCAAGGCCGATCCCCGTCCGCACCCTCGCGATCACCGGCGCCAAGGACGGCTGCATGGACACCCGCCTCCACGACGTGGCCCTGCTCCCGGAGGACTTCCCGAACGGGCTGCGGGTGGAGCGCATGGAGGACGCCGGCCACTTCGCCCATCAGGAGCGACCCGAGGCCTTCAACCGGCTGCTGCTCGAGTTCCTGTCCGAGGGCCGCCCCGCCTAGCGCCCCTTGAACACCGGCGCGCGCTTGGCGAAGAAGGCCTCCATCGCCTCCTGGGTGTCCTTCGAGGTGCCGGTCACGCTCTGGGCCATCGCCTCCCAGTGGAGCGCCTCGGAGAAGCTCGACGAGAACGCGCTCGTGATCATGCGCTTGGTCATCTGCAGCGCGAGCGGCGGGCCCGTCGCGAGCCGCAGCGCCCAGTCGTCGACGAAGGCGTCGAGCTCGGCGTCGGGCACCACCCGGTTCACGATGCCGATGCGCTCGGCCTCCTCGGCCGAGACGATGTCGGCCAGCAGCGCCAGCTCCTTGGCCTTGTGCATCCCCACCAGCCGCGGAAGCAGCCAGGAGCCGCCGAGGTCCACCGCGAGCCCGCGTTTGGCAAAGATCTCCGAGAAGCGTGCGCTCTGGCCGGCGACGATCAGGTCGCAGCCGAGGGCCAGGTTGAGCCCGGCGCCGACGGCGATGCCGTTCACCTTGGCGATCGTCGGCTTCGGGATCTCGTGCAGGGCGAGACCCACCCAGCCGTAGTGGTGCATCTTGTCGAGCTGGTGCTTGTCCCTCGAGGCCGGATCCGGCGTGAGATCGGCTCCGGCGCAGAAATCGTCTCCCGCGCCGGTGAGCACCAGCACCCGATCGGAGTCGCTCTCGGCGACCTCGCGAAAGGTCTCGCCCAGCTCGTCCCACATCACCGCATCGATGGCGTTCTTCCGCTTGGGCTGGTCGAGGGTGACGTGGACGACACCTTCGTCGGTGCGGCGAACCTGAAGTCTCTGCACGGGGGGCTCCTTCGGGCGAGGCGAGCCAGCGTACACCGGGCTGGCGCGTCCCGCGCTCCCCCGCCAAAGTCAGGGCCATGAGCGCCCGAAGCCTGCCCCTCCTCTCTCTCGTCCTCTTCTGCCTGTCCTGCGCCAGCACCGTCGACCGCGTGGGGGACGAGCAGGCCACCCAGATCGAGGCTGAGATGGGCCTGGTCAAGGACGCGGCCCTCGTCGCCTACGTGAACGAGATCGGCAACAAGCTCGCCCCGGCCTCCTCGCGGCCCGATGGCCCCTGGTCCTTCGCGATCGTCGACACCGTCGAGCCCAACGCCTTCGCCCTGCCCGGTGGACACGTGTGGGTGTCGCGGGGCCTGCTCGCCCTGGTGAACACGGAGGACGAGCTGGCCGGCGTGATCGGCCACGAGATGGGACACGTGACTGCGGACCACGCACGCAAGCGCATCGGTGTGGCCGTGCTGACCGCACCGATCACCATCGCCACCGGACTGGCGGGGTTCGCGACCAGCCTGATCAGCCCGAGCGTGGGCGGCCTGCTGGCCGGCTCCGGCAAGCTGCTCTCCGAAGGGCTCGTGATGGCACCGCGCAGCCGCGCGCAGGAGTACCAGGCCGACCAGATCGGCCAGACGCTGGCGGCGGCCTCCGGCTACGACCCGATGGCGCTGAGCCACTTCCTCCACGTGCTCGACCGCGAGGAGGAGCTGATGCGCGGCAAGCGGCGACGCGCGAGCTTCCTCGACACGCACCCACCCTCCGCGGACCGCGTGGCCAGGACGCGCGCTCGCGCCACGAGCCTCACGCGTGCGCCGGCCTCGCCGATCGCGGCGAGCCGACGCGACATGCTCCTTCGACTCGACGGAATGGTCGTCGGCGAAGACCCCGCCCAGGGCGTGATCGACGAGAACCGCTTCCTCCACCCCGACCTCGACCTGATCCTCGAGTTCCCGGCCAAGTGGCAGGTCCGCAACACACCCCAGGCCGTGGGTGCGATCAGCCCGAAGAAGGACGCGCTCATCAGCCTGCAGGTCGTCGGCCAGAAGACGAGCGTGGAGGAGGTGCTCGCCGCGTTCGAGCGGGAAGGCAGCGAGCTTCAGTTCGAGCGCATTCCCAAGGGCGCGCGCACCCGAGCCGAGGGCCGCGGACGCAGCGCGGAGATGGCGATCCTCGACCACAAGGGCGACGTCTACGCGATCGTGGGACAGGCGAACGCCGCGGCGGTCTCGGAGATGGTCGCGGGATTCGAGACGACGGTCTTCAGCTTCCGAAGGCTGCGTCCCCACGAGCGCGAAGGCATCCGCCAATCGCGCCTGCGAGTGCGCGACGCCGAGGCGGGCGAGACGCCCGCGGCCCTCGTCGAGCGCACGGGCTCGAGCTGGAGCGCCGAGGCCCTGGCCGTCGCCAACGGCGTCGAGCTCGACGCGAGGTTCAGCGCGGGCCAACCCGTCAAGGTGGCGATGCCGGAGCCCTACCTCGGGCGCTGACGGCTGACGGAGGCCAGAGCCGATCCGGGAACGGATCCGGCCTCGAGGCTCCGGATCACCGGGGCGTCCCGAGCCGCGACCCATGGAGCGACCCACGGAGCGACCCACGGAGCGACCGGAGGGACGCGCCTTCGAAGTGGGCCGATGCGGCGAGCAGCAGCGGGACGGCGACTCCGAAGCCAAGGGCGAGCCCGAGCCAGCTCGTCGGATCGGCGGCGACCTCGACCGCCCCGAAGCGGGCGCCGGCTGCGAAGGCCAACGACCCTCCGGCGGCACCGAGGCTCGCGGCGAGCCCGTGCCGCCCGCGCAGCCACCGGAAGGAAGCCGCAAGGGTCGGCCCGAACGAGGCCCAGAGAGCCAGGATCCAGAGCGGGCTCGCGCCGAGGCGAGCGGGAGTACCGGGGTAGGCGAGCCAGCCAGCCCCGATCACCCAGACGAGATCGAGCGCGAGGCCGATCATGATGGCGAGGGGAACGAGGGCGCGGTCCGACACCCGGCTCCGCGGGAGACCCAGGCTGACACCGAGGTAGAGTGCTGCCGCCAGCACACCCGGCCACGACTGCCCCCGAGCGCCCCCCAGGGCACACAGGATCCAGACGCCCTGAAACGCGATCTGCTGCAAGATGACGTGCTTCACGTCCACGACTTCGCCCGGTCGTGGGTCGGCGGATGCAGCGCAGGCGGATGCATCCAATCGGCAGCCGGAGCCGAATCCCACCGCATGCGACCGACCCGCTCTCTGGCCGCCGTCTCCGCGGCGGCGGCCCTCCTGCTCTCCGCGTGTGCGGCTCCCTCGGGAATCGAGCCCCGGGGGCTCTCTTCCACCGACCTCCCCATCGACCTCGAGCGATTCATGGGTGACTGGTTCGTGATCGCCCACATCCCGACCTCGGTGGAGGCCGAGGCCCACGACGCGACCGAGAGCTACGCGCTGCGGGAAGACGGCGACATCGACGTGCTCTTCCGCTTCTGCGACGGCTCCTTCGAGGGCCCGGCCGAGGAGCTCCGCATGCGCGGCTGGGTCCACGACCCGGCCACCAACGCCGAGTGGCGGGTGCGACCCCTTTGGCCGCTCGGCCTCTCCTACCAGATCCTCGAGCTCGACCCGGAGTTCACGACCACGGTGATCGGACACCCCTCCGGGCGCTATGCGTGGATCATGGCGCGCGAGCCGCGGCTGCCCGAGGAGCGACTCGCCGCGATCGAGGAGCGCCTTCGGGACCAGGGGTACGAGACCGACCGCATGCGGCGCGTGCCCCACGGCGACCCCTCCTGCCTCGCCTCTCCCCTCGACCGGGGCGCGCGCAACGGATAGCGTGAGTTGGAACCGTGGCTCAACAACTCCTCGAACGGATCGCGGCAGGCGAACAGGATGCGGTCCGGGAATGCATGGACCGCTACAGCGGGCTCGTCTGGAGCCTGTGCCGCCGCATGCTGCGCGACCCGGCCGAGGCCGAAGACGCCGCTCAGGAGATCTTCACCGAGCTCTGGCGCCACGCGGGACGCTTCGACCCGTCGAAGGGAACCGAGGTGACCTTCGTGGCGGTGCTCACGCGGAGGCGGCTCATCGATCGGCTGCGCGTCCTCGGACGCGCCCCCGCGACCGAGTCGCAAGAGACGGCCGGAGAAGCGGCGGTGCACGCCGACGCCGGCGCGGGCGCGGCACGCATCCACGCGGCCGTCGATGCACGCCGCGTGACCCGCGCCATGGAGCATCTCGGAAGCGACCAGCGACGCGTGATCGAGCTGTGCGTGGTCGAAGGGCTCTCCCATGGACAGGCGGCCGAACGGACGGGCCTGCCCCTCGGCACGGTCAAGAGCCACGCGAGACGAGGCCTCATCCGACTGCGCGAGCTGCTGGAGGACTCCGCCGCCGGCAGCCTGGGGGCGCCGGCATGAACGAGCGCCTTCTCGAGCTGCTGGCGGACGAAGCCACCGTGGGCCTCGAAGACGCCGAGCGCGCGGAGCTCGACGCCCTGCTGGCCGACGACCCGAACGCGGATCCCGACGCCCTGGCCCGGGTGGCCGCCGAGGTCGCGCTCGCCATGGAGACGTCTCCCGCGGAGGAGATGCCGCCCTCGCTGCGCGCGCGCATCGAGGCCGACGCCCAGGACTTCTTCGCCGCGCCCGCACCTTCCGCGGCGCCGACTCCGATCCCGACTCCCATCCGGGAGGCGGCGGCCCGGCGCGCGCCGTCCCGGTGCCGTCCTCCGGGCCGCCGCCTC
>JASJCN010000129.1 GCA_030065975.1 Myxococcota bacterium | reverse complement strand
TGTCATGAGAATGAATCGATTGCAGCTTGCACGCCTGAGACCAACTCTCCTTCGCGATGCCCCCCCAACCCCCGTGGCACCAAAGGAGACCTGGATGCGTTCGACGGAGAACACGAAGCTCGAGGCCATTGAAGTCGCCGACGATCCCGGCTTCTTCGAGATCCTCTCGACGACTCGCGCGATGCGGAGACTGCGGCCCGACCCCGTACCGATGAGATTGCTTCGCCGCGTTCTGGAAGCTGGGACCAAGGCTCCGAGCGGTCTCAACTCGCAACCGTGGGAGTTTCTCGTGGTTCGCGAGTCCGAGTCGAAACGATGGATCCAGGAGAACTACCTGCGCGTGGCCACCGAACGGTTCGGAGCCCTTCGGGACTCTCTCTCGAACGAAGACGGGCCCTTCCCGCGACTCCTCCGGAACGTGTTCCGGCAGGCGGCGTCCCTCCACGAAGCGCCGGTGCTGCTCTTCGTGTGCAGCCACCGAGACTGGCCCTTCTGGGTGGCCGATGAGGATCGGGTCGGAGTCGCACCGCCGCCCTACGGCGCGATCTTCCCCTGCGTCCAGAACATCCTGCTGGCCTGTCGAGCGGTGGGGCTCGGGTCCCTGGTGACCACGATGCACCGGATGTTCGAAACCGAGCTCGCCGAACACCTCGGCGTGCCCCAAGAGATCGCGGTCGTCGCGATGCTTCCCATCGGCTTTCCGACGGGCCGCTTTGGTCCCGTACGCCGCACTCCTGCCGCCGCGCTTACCCACCTTGAACGGTGGGGTTCTCCGGACGTCTCCTGCGACGTGCGTGGCGTCGAAGTGACCCCGTCATGATCACCAAGCTCGCCTGGTCGATTCCCGGTGAAACCTTCCAGGACGGAAGCCAGCTCTCCGACTGGAAGAAGATCGCGAGCTTCCCGTGGCAGTGGCAATACGACAGCCATGAGCTTGCGTTCGACATCTACGAGCACGACGGCGGCTACTGGAAGCTCTATCGCGTGCGGAGCGCCGCACCGGGCGCAACTCGATACCAGGAGAGGTTCGGCGGCCAAGCGTGCCGGATGAGTCTCGTCCAGTACCGACGGCGATCGGGCTCTCCCCACTCGCGGACACTCAAGGAGCCCGGTGATCTGGAGTGGGTTCGCGTCGAGGAGGTCGACCATGCGATTCACGAGGTCGTGCTCGGATCGCTCGCGAGCTCCGGGAAGGAGGTGGCGTGATGGAGCCGTCACTCACCCCGGTCCTCTTGATGGTCGAGCTGGCGTTCCTCGCGACGGCCGTCGAGCGCGCGCGGCGAGGCGCGCTCTCGACGGGGCACGCGGCCATCGGTTTCGGGTTCTTGGCGTGGGTTGCTGGCTACGCGGTTCTCACGTCGGTTCTGGGTGCGCGAGGGGCTTTCGTGTCCGAGGACCTCCTGCGATGGGCGCCCGGTCTCTGGCTTCAGGTGGTGACCGTGGTCGTCTGCGTCGGCCCCGTGGTCGGACTCCCCCGGCTGCGCGACGCGATCCGAGAGACCGTCGACGCGACACCCTGGACGTGGTGGGCGGGATTTCACGCGCTGCGAATGACGGCGCTGGGAACGCTCGTCAAGGCTTGGGGTGGCGAGTTCCCCGCCTACTTCGGATGGATCGTCGGCATTCCTGACTTCCTCTTCGGGGTCTCTGCGCTCTGGATCTGGAGGAGAGCGCACCGGGGCCGTCTCTCCAGGCAGGGCTTCCTCGCTTGGAACCTCGTCGGTGCGCTGATCATCGTCCCGGCCGCGCCGTTGCTGCTTCATCTGGGGCTACCGGGACCGTCTCATGTGTTCCAGGAGCTACCCGATGCGCGGGCGGTGCTCACATTCCCGATGTCGATCGCACCCCTCATCGGAGTTCCCTTGTTCGTGCTCACCAACCTCTGCGTCGCATGGCGCTCATGGGAACTCGGTGGTGAGAGGGCTCCTGGCGTCGCGGCCTCGATGCGGCTGCCGACCGCGCGATAGGTGAATGCTTGCACAATGAGACCAGCTGTTCTATCAAGGGTCTCGTCATACAGTCTCGTTACGCAAGTCACGAGACGCCATCGAAAGGAGATCTTCATGGCCTCGGTACCCAAGCTCGACCCCAAGAGCCTCGACCTGGTCGCCCTCGAGACCGCTGCTCGCGGCGAGGAGCAGCCGGTCCCCGACTTCGAGCACCTCGTCTTCGACGACGCGGCACCGGTCGCCCGCATCACGCTGAATCGTCCGGACGTCACCAATGCCCTCTCCATCGCACTCTCGGACGAGCTGTGCCGGGCGATCGAGTACGTGCGCGATACGGAGCGCTTCAAGGTGCTCGTGATCCAGGGCGCCGGGGGCAACTTCTGCGCCGGGGACGACTTGACCGAGATGGCCTCGGGCGCCTGGGGCACGGCGAACCAGGTGATGCGCCGCGTGCGCTTCTACCAGCACATGGCGAACACGCTCGAGGAGCTGGACAAGATCACCATCGCGTCGGTGGACGGCTTCTGCGTGGGCGGCGGTCTCGAGGTCACCATGGCCTGCGACTTCGTGATCTGCACCGAGCGCGTGCGCTGGGGGATGCCGGAGGTCGACTGGGGCATCACGCCGGGGTGGGGCGGCACGACCCGGATGGTGCGCCTCATCGGCCGGCGGATGACGAAGGAGATCAACCTGCTGGGCGCGCTTCACCCGGCCCGTCGCGGCGTCGATCTCGGCCTGTTCAACCGCGTGGTCGCGAACGACGCTCTCGAGTCCGAGACGCAGCGCCTCATCGAGCTGCTGCTGCTGAAGAATCAGCAGGGGCTGCGCCAGCTCAAGTTCATGATCAACAAGAACGTCGAGGCCGACCTCTACACCGCCCAGGGCTTCGAGGCGATGGGCTCTGCGCTGACCTCCGCGATTCTCGGCGCCTGGCACGTCTCCGACGCCGACGACGCTCATGGCTGGGCTTCCTACGCGTCGAAGGACCCGGCCAGCGCGGTCCGCACACGACGCGAGGCAGCACGCGACTTCTGGGTCGATTGAGTCTCAGCCGCCCTGGGCGATTCGCATCGCTCGGTGACTCTCCCGGGCTCGCTCCGTCTCACTCACCCCCGCGGCATAGCGGGCGAGGCGGGGCGCCTCGGAGAGCAGGTCACAGGCGTGGCGCTCGCCCAGGCGGTCGAGGTAGTAGAGGGCCGGCACCAGGGCGCAGTCGGCGAGAGTCCAATCCCCGTCGCTCTCGCGTTCGCCGTCTCCCACGAAGGCGTCGAGACAGCGTGTCGCCTCGATGATCTCGAAGAGCTGCGCGTCGATCCAGCTCCGGTCCATGTCGGGCGCGAGCGGTCGCAGCAGCGGCCGCATCGCGGGGAAGAGCGCCGTGTCCACCAGCCTGCACTGGAGGTCGATGCGCGCGCGCCCGGCCGGGTCTGATGGAGCGAGAGAGGGTGCTGGGAAGACCCGCTCGAGGTAGTCGCAGATCACCTGCGACTCGGGGATCGCGGTGCCGTCGTCGAGCACGAGGCAGGGGATCTTGCCCGTCGGGTTGAGGCGCAGGTAGGCGTCGTTGCGGAGCCCGCCCGCGGGCATGCCGACGCGCTCCACGGCGTCGAGACGATCCTTCAGACCGAGGAGCAGGTGAACGCGCTCGTAGTAGGGAGAGAAGCGCAGCCCGTAGAGGATCACGCGGACCCTGTGCCGGGGAGCACGTCGTCTGCCGCCCGCCGGGCGATGGCAGCCACCGGGTAGCCGCCGTAATAGGCGAGGTGCAGGATCGCCTCGCGGATCTCATCGGGCCGCACGCCGGCGGCGAGGGCGCCCCGCATGTGGAAGCGCAGCTCCTGCTCGCGGGCCAGGACGGTCAGCGCCGCCACGGTAATGAGGGAGCGGTCGCGAAGTGCGAGGCCGGGACGCGCCCAGATCTCGCCGAACAGGTGCTCCAGCCCGGGCGAGACGAAGCCGTCGTCGCCCTCGGGGAAGGCCTCGATGCCGAACAGTCGCCGCGCAATCGCGAGCGCCTGCGCCGGCCGATCCCCGGGCTCGGGCACCGGACGGGGCGGCTCGAGCTCCGGCATCTCGATCATGCCGATCTGCTCCATGACCGAGGCGGCGTTCCAGAGGTCGGCCTTGTAGACGATTCGGCCGTCGCGGAAGCGGAAGACCGAGCTCGAGGGCACCGACCACTTCGCGCCGCTCTCGGCGTGGGTGCCCGCCATCGTCAGGGAGACCGACGCCTGGTCGCCGTCGACGAGGATCCGGCCCGGCGTCAGCTGGAAGCCAGGACTCAGCGCCGCGGTGAGGCGCACGAAATCGCGTAGGGCGTCGAGCCCGTGCATCTCGCGTCCGAGAGTGAGATCGACGAACTCGCAGTCCGGGTCGAAGAGCTTCGCCACGGCGTCGGGATCGAGGGCGTTGAAGGCCTGGTAGTAGCGGTCGAGAAGGGACTCGATCTCGGGTCGTTGCATGGAGCCTCCTTTTTCTTGCGTAACGAGATTGACAAGGTAGGAGAGCCAGTCCCATTGTGCCAGTATCGGCGGCCATGGACCGGCCTCAGACCGACCCCTTCGACGCCGCGATCGATGAGATCGGGGACGGCTGGAGCTTCCTGGTCACCCGAGAGGCGTTCTTCGGCGCGCGCCGCTTCGAGGCCTTCCGGGAGCAGCTCGACATCCCGCGGGCACGGCTCAGCGAGCGCCTGCGCCACCTGGTCGAGATCGGGGTCTTCGAGCGGACGCCCTACGAGGAGCGCCCCCCGCGCTACGAGTACCGCTACACGCCGAAGGGCTTGGCCCTCTACCCGATCGCGGTGGCCCTGATGCAGTGGGGAGACTGCTGGCGATCGGGCGCCTCGGGGCCTCCGGTCCGGCTCGTCCATGGGCCCTGCGGGCGCCGCCTGCGCGCCGCGATGTGCTGCACCGACTGCGGCGATCCTCTGGGCGTCGACTCGCTGGAGTGGCCCGAGCGGGGCGCCCCGGTGCGGCCTGGTCCCGGCCGTCGCTGGCGGCGGATCGCCTCGGTGGTGGACGTGAGCCGCCGCGTCGACTCGGTGGGTCGGGCGCTGGAGGTCATGGGCGACCGCTGGACCATGCTCGTCATGCACGAGGCGCTCCGCGGGAACCTCAGGTTCGGAGAGCTCCAGGACGCGCTCGGGATCGCGAGCAACGTCTTGACCGATCGCCTCGAGCGCCTCGCTGCCGAAGGACTGCTGGAGCGACTCGGCGGTGTCGCACGCGGCAGCGAAGGCTACGCGCTCACCCGGGCCGGCGGCGACATGCTGCCGGCCCTGCTCGGCGTGCGGGCCTGGGGGGTCCGCTGGTGCAAGGGAACGCGACGCACGGCCCCCCGCCACGACTGTGGCGCGCGCACCCATGGCGCGCTCGTGTGTCGGGACTGCGGCGGCGCGGTCGAGGCGCGCGGGACACGATACGAGTCGCTGCGCGCCTGACCGATCGATCCGCGAACGCGTGGCAGGGGCTGTCTTTCCGTGCTTCTCGGCAGCCGGGGCTCGAAGACTCCGTCGCGGAACTTCGCGTTCCAGGCGGGGGCCCGAGCGCACGGCGATTCATACCCCTTCGATCAAGACGGCATTGCACTTGACGGCGGATTGGCGGAGGGCCTTCAGCTCGCGGTAGGCGTCGGAGTCGTACCAGGCGCGAGCCTGTTCGACGCCCTCGAACTCGATCATGACCGGGTAGGCAGGACCCCAGTCGCCCTCGAGGGTGGTCGCGCATCCGCCCACCACCCGGTAGCGGCCGCCGAACTCTTCGACGACCGGCCTCACCGCCTGCACGTACTCGTCGAGCTTCTGCGGGTCGGTCACCTCGAGGTTGTCGAACAAGAAGAACGCGCTCATCTCGATTCCTCCTTCACCTGAACCGCCGCTCGAGCGGCGAAGAGTGGATCAACCCGGGTCCGGCCTCGGGAGCTGGCGCAGCCAATCCCTCGCGACCGAATCGGCCTTCCGTACCAGGCTCGGGCGCCAACGCTCGGCGTCGGCTCGCAGGCGCCGCACGTCCAGGTTGGCGCTGGCGAGCTCGATGGCGTGGCCCACCAGCCAGTGCTCGAGGTTGCGGCCCGTGGCCTCCGGGTGGAACTGGAACCCGATCACGTGGCGGCCGAGCTGGAAGGCCTGGTTCTCGCAGGCCTCCGTCGACGCAAGCCGCGTGGCACCCTCCGGCAGCTCGAAGGAATCGCCGTGCCAGTGCAGCGTGACCGGATCGCGCGCAAAGGGGGACAGACAGGAGCGCTTGCCCTCGTCCGTCAGCCGGAGTGGGCCGAAGCCGATCTCCTTGGCCGCCGCAGGCGAGACGCGCGCGCCCAATGCGCGCGCGATGAGCTGCGCGCCCAGACAGATGCCCAGGGTCGGGAGCCCCCGTGCCAGGCGGCGCTCGATGACGTCGAGCTCGTCGCGCAAGAAGGGATAGTCCCCGTCTTCGTTCGCTCCGATCGGGCCTCCGAGCACGATCAAGAGCTCCGCGGCCAGGAGCTCCGCTGCGGGCAGCCCGGCCGGAGCGTCCGCGACCCGAACGCCGTAGCCCGCCTCGGCAAGCGCGGGCCCGAAGCCGTCCAGCCCCTCGAACGCCACGTGCCGGATTGCCCACGCGGTGCGGCGCAGCCCCAGCGCCATGGTTCAGGCTTCCTCCGCTCCGCGGCGCCACCACCGGTTGGCGGCGGCGATGGTCTGGAAGTGGATCGCGACGACCTGGCTCGCGGCGATCAGGCTGTCCGCATTCTCGGCGTAGGCCGGGCGCAGGCGCTTCAACACGTCCACGTCGGGCTGGGCGCTCTTCACCCCCAGCCGGGACAGCTGGATCGCCAGGGCAAAGCCGGCTTCCGGATCCGGCGTGATCAGCGTTTCGGGGAATCCGGGTGCGGGTTTCGGATGCATCGTCGTCTCCTCCTGGGGAAGGCTCTCCAGGCTCAGTTCCCTTCCGGAGTGATCGAGAACGTCTGCGGCAGGCTCAGGTCGCCGCTCAGCACGCTGTACGTCTGGTAGACGCCGAGCATCGGCCGATCCTCGTCCGAGGTGTTGACCTGCATGTAGGCCACGACGGCGTCGTAGCGAAAGCTCTCGAGCCCACGGATGCGCCAGGCCGGAACGACGATGCGCAGCCGGTGGCCGCTGGCGACGACGGTGTGGCCGGGGGAGTCCAGGTAGATCGGCATGCCTGGAGCGGTGGGCGGCAGCGTCTCCGCGGCACTCCCGTTCACGGCCTTCACCGAGAGTCCGCCGGCGACCCGCTCGTCGGGCACCAGGACGACCCAGTGGACGTGGAACACGCGGCCATCGCCGGGGTCGTCGTACACGCCGTTTCCGTTCTCGTCGAAGAGCGGGGTGTCGTCGAAATCGGGGTGGCTGGTCGCTGCCAAGGCCACGATGCCCTCGCCGGGGGCGAACCCGACCTGTTCGGGGCGCAGGGTGGTCGGGAAGACGTAGCCGAGGACGGGAGCGCCATCGAGCTGCCCGGCGGGCTCGGGAAAGGTGCCGCCTGCAGCCCCCTCCACCCGGAGCTCGAAGACCAGGAGTCCCAGATCGGCGAGGTGATCGACCCGAGCGCTCCGGACGTCGAGGTCGGGGGAAGGGTCGGGCGGGGCCGGCTCCACCGCCAGAGCGGGGAGGGCGAGGGTGATCAACAGGGTCACGAGAAGGATCGACGTGGCGTTCATGGAGTACTCCGTCTCGGGCGCGCTCAAGTAGTATCGACTCGATACAAAATAAGCAACCGATCAGATCCGGTCAAGGTGGTGGCGACGAAGAACCCAGATCTCCTGGGGGAACTGGTGGTTTTCTGTAGCGACTCGCTACGTTACGGGCATGGCGGATCCTTCCGATGCCAAGGCCCGGCGGCGGCGCGTCCTGATGCTCCTCGAGCGGTTCGGTCGCCTCCTGCAGAGCCGGGGGCACGAGCTGGGCCTCAAGCCGGCGCAGTGGGAGGCGCTGCGCTACCTGGGCCGCGCCAACCGGTTCTCTCGCACGCCCAGCGGGCTGACCGCCTACCTGGGATCGACCAAAGGAACCGTCTCCCAGACGCTCATCGCCCTCGAAGACAAGGGCCTGGTCCGGAAGAAGGCCGATCGGGACGACCGCCGCGCCGTGAGGCTGGAGCTCACCGCGGCGGGGCGGCGGGCGCTGGAGGCGGACCCCCTCCTCGAGCTCGAAGCTTCGCTCGACGTCCTCGGGCGGCGCGAGGAGGTGGCGCTCGACCAGGCCCTCACGAGCGTGTTGGCCGGGCATCTCGAGCGGACCGGAGGGAGGCCCTTCGGCCTGTGCCGCACCTGCCGCTACTTCGAGAAGAACGCCACCGACGGCGGCCCCCATCGCTGCAGCCTGCTGGAGGTGAAGCTCTCCGCCGACGACTCCGAGCAGATCTGCGTCGAGCAGGAGGCCTGAGTGGGCACGAGCCGTCCGTGCACGTCGCCCACCGATGCGGCGCCGGCCGCCCACTGCGGCGCGGCAGAGCGCTAGCGTCCCGGACATCGGGATCGCCAGGGAGCTCAGATGGGCAGCGACGGGGAAACGGCGGGCGATCGCTCGGCAGCGCTTCGAGCGGTGGGGCTCAGCAAGATCTACGGCAGCGGTGAAGTCGAGGTTCGCGCTCTTTCCGACGTGGCGCTCGACCTGTACGCGGGCGAGATGGTGGTGCTGCTCGGGGCCTCGGGAAGTGGGAAGTCCACTCTGCTCAACATCCTCGGTGGCCTCGATACGCCCACCACCGGGTCCGTGCTCTTCGAGGGACAGGACCTCACCGCGTCCGACGACGCCGGGCTGACGCGGTTCCGGCGTGACTACGTGGGCTTCGTCTTCCAGTTCTACAACCTGATCGCCAGTCTCACTGCACGGGAGAACGTCGCGCTCGTGACCGAGATCGCCCCGGATCCGATGGATCCGGAAGAAGCGCTCGCGGTGGTCGGGCTGGAGGAGCGCATGGATCACTTCCCCGCCCAGCTGTCAGGGGGCGAGCAGCAGCGCGTCGCCATTGCCCGCGCCATCGCGAAGCGCCCCAAGATCCTCCTCTGCGACGAGCCGACGGGTGCGCTCGACAGCAAGACCGGGATCATCGTCCTCGAGGCCCTCGAGAGCGTCAATCGTGAGCTGCAAACGACGACCGCCATCATCACGCACAACTCCGTCACCGCGGCCATGGCGGACCGCGTCATCTACCTCGCCGACGGCCGCATCAGCCGGATCGATCGGAACGCGAGCCGCAAGGCGGCGCGGACCCTCGCGTGGTAGGACGCGCCCTCGATCGCAAGCTGCTGCGGGATCTCTGGCGGTTGAGGGCCCAGGTGGCGTCCATTGCGTTCGTGATCGCCTCCGGCATCGCTCTGCTCGTCATGTCCCTCTCGGCCGTCGAGGCGCTCCGCGAGTCGGCCGACGCCTACTACGAGCGCTGCCGCTTCGGGAACGTGTTCGCCTCGGTGAAGCGGGCGCCACTGTACCTGCAGCGGCGCATCGAAGAGATTCCCGGAGTCCAGAGCGTGCAGCTCCGGATCGGTGCGCAAGCGGTTCTCGATCTCGAAGGCTTCGCGGAGCCGCTCATGGGCCGCCTGGTCTCCGTCCCGGAGGGCGAGCAGCCGATACTCAACCGCCTCGTGCTCCGCAGCGGCCGATTCGTTGCGGCCGGGCGGACGAACGAAGTGGTCGTCAACGAGTCCTTCGCGCAGGCCCATGGCCTCCAGCCGGGGGACTCGATCTCGGCCGTCATCAATGACCGCAAGCGGGAGCTGCGCATCGTCGGGACCGCGATGTCGCCGGAGTTCATCTACGTCCTGCCGCCCTTCGCGCTGGTGCCCGACAAGGCCCGCTTCGGGATTCTCTGGATGGGACGCAAAGCGCTCGAGGCCGCCTACGGCCAGGAGGGGAGCTTCAACGATCTCTCTTTGACCGTTCTTCGCGATGCCGATACCCGGCCCATCATCCGCCAGCTCGACGCGTTGCTCGAGCCCTACGGCTCTACTGGCGCCATCGACCGCCGAGATCACCTCTCCGCCTGGTTCGTGACGAACGAGCTCAAGCAGAACGAAGCGACGGCGCGCATCCTGCCGACGATCTTCCTGCTGGTGGCCGCCTTCCTCACGAACGCCGTGCTCTCCAGGCTGATCGCGACCGAGCGAAGCGAGATCGGTCTCCTCAAGGCGTTCGGCTACAGCAGCGCGCAGGTGGGCGCGCACTACGCGAAGCTCGTCGTCGCCATCGTTCTGCTGGGGATCGCGCTCGGCTGGGTTCTCGGCGCCGTCCTCGGTCGGATCAGCACCGGGCTCTACGCCGAGAACCTGAACTTCGCGCTGTTGATCTATCGCCCGGGTCCGTCGTCGTTCCTGATCGGCGCGCTCGTGAGCCTGGCGGTCGCGCTCGGGGCCACGTTCCGGGCCGTGCGTGGTGCTGCCCTGCTGCCCCCCATCGTGGCGATGCGGCCCCCGGCACCGCCCGTGTTTCGGCGGCGGCGGGGGGGCGGGGGTCGCCTGCGGAGCTGGATCGACGAACCGACGCGAATCCTCATCCGCCAGATCCTCCGCTGGCCCAGGCGCTCGGCCGTGACGGCCCTGAGCTTCGCCGGTGCCGTGGGGCTGATGATCCTCTCGCTCCAGTTCACGGACGCCATCGACGCCCTGGCGGCGACCCACTTCGGAGAGGCGTTGCGCGAGGATCTGGCCCTGGGCTTCGTCGATCCGAAGAGCACCACGGTCTTGAGCGACGTCGAGCGTCTTCCGGGAGTGCTCGCCGCCGAGCCCATGCGATTCGTCGCCGCCGATCTCTCGTCCGGCTACCGGACTCATCGGGGAGCGGTGATCGGTGTGGGGGCCGATTCACGGATGACGCGGATCTTCGACGTCGAGCGCGGGCCGCTTCCCGTCCCGCCGAGTGGTCTCGTGCTGAGTGAGAGCCTCGCCGATAAGCTCGGTGTCCGCGTAGGAGACGACGTCTGGGTTCGCGTGCTCGAAGGAGAGCGTCTGCTGCGTAGCGTCCAGGTCGCCAACGTCTTCGGCTCCTACATCGGTACCGCTGCCTACATGGACATCGTTGCCTTGAACCGCATGCTGGGCGACCGGCCCATGGTGGAGTACGTGAACGCGCTGATCGACGAGGATCGGCTGCCGGCGCTCATGGCACGGCTGAAGAACCTGCCCGCGGTCTCGACCGTGGCCCTCAAGCACGTGGCCGTCGCGAGCTTCCACGAGATCGTGGCGGCGTCTTTGATGGTGTTCGTGGGCTTCTTCAGCGCCTTCTCCTTCGCGCTGGGCTTCGGCGTCACCTACAACGCCCAGCGGATCGCACTCTCCGAGCGGGGTCGCGAGCTGGCGACGCTGCGTGTCCTCGGCTTCTCGAGGCACGACGCCCTCTACATCCTCCTCGGGGAGACGCTGCTGCTCGTGTGCGTGGCGCTCCCCATCGGGTGCGTGGTCGGCTGGGTTCTGACGGCCATCTTCGTGAACGCCAGTGGGTTCCAGACCGAGATGATGCGGCTTCCCCTGGAGATCCAGGCGTCGACCTATGGGCTTTCCGTTCTCTTCCTTCTTCTGGCGAGCCTCGTCTCTGGCGCGGCGATGAAGCGCCAGGTCGACCATCTCGATCTGATCTCTGTCCTCAAGACGCGGGAGTGACGTATGGCTGCACGACACAGGCGTTGGGCTCTCTGGTCCGCCATCGGCGTGGCGCTCTTGACCGGCCTGCTGGCGGCGTTCTGGCCGCGTTCCCTTCCGGTGGATCTCGTGGATGTGGCGTCGGCGCCCCTGCAGGTGGGGGTGCGCGACGAAGGAGAGACCCGCGTCGTCGACGTCTTCGTGGTGTCTGCACCCGTCACGGGGCGCTTGCGACGAGTGGAGGCCGAGCCGGGGGACGTGGTGGTCGCCGGAGAGACCGTTCTCATCGAGATCGAGCCGACCGACCCCCAGCTCCTGGACCCGCGAAGCGAGGCCGAGGCCCGGGCGCAGCTGAGCGCCGCCGAGTCGGCCGAGTCCCTGGCACGAGCGGAGGTCGAGAGGGCCGAGGCCGAGCGCGCGTTCGCGCGGTCGGAGTTCGAGCGTGCCCAGAAGCTCGCCCGCGATGGAACTCTCGCCGCGCGAGACATCGAGGCGTCGGAGACGGAGCTGAAGGCCCGGGTGGCCGCGTTGAGCGCGGCCCAGGCCACCCTGGGCGTGCGACGTTTCGAGCTCGAGCGGGTTCGCGCCCTCTTGATGTCGCCCGCGGAGGCGTTTGCACGTCGTGAGGACTGCGGCTGCCTCTACCTGACCTCGCCGATCGACGGCCGTGTGCTCCGCGTCCTTCGCGAGTCCGCAGGCGTCGTTCCGGCGGGCGCCGACCTCGTCGAGATCGGCGACCCCGCTCAGCTCGAGATCGTCGTCGATCTCCTCTCCATGGATGCCGTTCGCGTCGAGGCGGGACAGCGGGCTCTGATCGAGAACTGGGGCGGAGAGAGACCGCTCGAGGCGCGCGTGCGTCGCGTCGAGCCGTTCGGTTTCACGAAGGTCTCCGCGCTGGGCATCGAGGAGCAGCGAGTCAACGTGGTGCTCGACATCGCGAGCCCGCCCCCGGAGTGGACGCGCTTGGGGCACGGCTATCAGGTCGACGTGCGCATCATCCAGTGGGAAGGGGCGGACGTCCTTCAGGTACCGGTGACCGCGCTCTTCCGAGACGGAGGGGGCTGGGCCGTGCTGGTACGCGACGACGGCCGGGCAGCGCGGCGAGTCGTCGAGCTGGGGCACCGTAACGACCGGCACGCCGAGATCGTCGAAGGGCTCGCTGCCGGGGACGAGGTCGTGGTGTACCCCGGAGAAGGGATCCGGGAGGGGGCTCGCATCGAGCGCCGCTGAGGGCGCTCCCGGCTCGCACCTGGCGCTCGTTCAGCGGACCCCCGCCATTCTCTCGGTAATCTGGTTCATCACCTGCTTGGCATAGTCTGGATCCGGAGGCTCGGGGCCCAGGGAGCGACGCGCGCCCTCTTGCTCGATCGGCTCCGGGAGGATCTGGGGGAACAGCGAGCCCGCGAGGAACTCGCCTGCCTCGAGACCGTGATCCCAGAGCAACGGCATCGTCGCATGCCGAGGTTCGAAGACCACGCTGTCGTCGCACCATCGGCTCGCCAGCGCGCGACGCGGCTGGTCGGTCGAGTGGTTGCCGGAGGATCCGTGGACCACGTGCGCATTGAAGATCAGCATGTCGCCCGGTTGCAGGTCCGGGCAGAAGAGATCGTAGGACGCACGATCGGCGTCGATGTCAGGGGCGTCCTCGTAGTCCGAGTCGGCCATGTATGGATCGTAGTTCGGCGTGATCGCCTTGAAGCGACGTTCCCAGCGATGGGAGCCCTTGACGAACTCGAGGCCGCTGCTGGCGCGCTCGACCTCGTCGAAGGTGATCCACAGGGAGCAGAGGCCTCGGCAGCTCGGATCCACGGGCCAGAAGGTGATGTCGTGGTGCCAGGGTGTCGGCACATGGCATCCAGGGGGCTTCACGAAGAGCTGGTCGTAGAAGTGCCGCACGACCCTGCTCCCGAGAAGCTGCTGAGCGATGCGCGCGGCGGGCGATTCGTAGACGAAGTCGCGGAAGTCGTCGTCGAGCTTCCAGACGAAGAGATCACCGCTGAAGTTCGCATCCCGCATGGACACGGCGCCTCCGAGCAGCGAAGGATGCTCGACGTTTCGGTCGATCGCGGCCGCCATGCGCTCGACCCACCGATCCGGGAGCAGTCCTCGCGCGCAGATGACTCCGTCTCGGGAGTACGCCTCGATCTCCTTCGTGCTCAGGTCACGTGTCGGGGCATCAGGCATCGCATCTTCTCCTCACTCACGTCGTGCTCAGCCGGCTCCGCCGATTCGCCTCTCGTCGCTTGCGCACTCGTTGCTCAACTTGGCGACGCCTCGCACAGAAGCGCCTGGATCGCCTCTTCCCAGCCATCGGGGTCGAAGCCGAACGGGCCCATTCCGCAGCGCCATGCAATGCGCCCGGCGGCGTCGATCAGGTAGAGACGCTCCGGCAGCGCGACGTACTGCTCGTCGACCTGGTTGTCCATGGCGTCGAGGAGCATGGGCATCTCGAAGGCCAGGTGTAGCACGCAGGCCTCCGCGATGGCTGCGCGCTCGTCGAGGCTCTTCGGCTGCTCGTACACGATGTCCTGCTCGACGTTCATCGCCACCTGCCAACCGTTCTCCGGATGTGCCTCCTGGATATAGACGCAGGCGAAGGAGACGCGGTCGCGGTACTGGCGGAAGATCTGGTTCAGGCGACCTGCCTGAAGACGGAAGGGCGGTCATGTATACGAGCCGAAGACGAGGGCGACGGGACGGCCGCGCAGCGAGGAGAGGCGGAGGCTCTCGCCCGTGCGGCGGCCGGTCTTCGAGAGGCGCTCGATCTCGAAGTCCGGCGCCTCGCTGCCCACGGCCGGTGTGCGCTGGTCGCGCTCGGTCATCGCCTGGTGGATTGCCGCGAGCTGGTCGCGGGTGATGTTGTTCTTCTCGAGGATCTCGTCCGGGATGGCGTCGAGATCCGGCGGCGTCATCTGGTGCTTCATGGATCCTCTCCCGGCTCAGTGTCCCATCTCGAGGGCGCGGGCCAGCGTTCCACCGAAGAACGCCTCCCGCGCGCTCTCTTC
>JASJCN010000128.1 GCA_030065975.1 Myxococcota bacterium | reverse complement strand
CTGCTCGCCGAGCGCGCGGACGTGCGCGTGAGCACCGTCTATCGGTACTTCGCGAACAAGACGGGGGTGCTGGTCGCGCTCGGGGAGCGGGTCGTGTCCGAGTGGGACGCCTGGGCGGAGCGGGAGCTCGCGAAGCTCGATGGCCGCAGTGACTGGCGCCCGACCGTCGAGCGCGCGACCTGGAGCTTTCTCGAGCAGGTTCGTGAGCTGCCCGGCCACGCGGCGATCCGTCGGGCCATGCGCGCCGTCCCCGAGCTGTCCGCCCTGGATCAGCTGGACAACGAGCGACTGAGCGAGGCGTATGCGCGGGCGCTCCGCAGGGTCGAGCCCGGCCTGGCGCCTGGGCGCGCGAGCAGCGTCGCCCGCTGCCTCGTCGAGACGACGGGAGCGATCGTGGATCTCGCGCTCGAGGCACGGCCCAGGCGTTCGACTGCGCTGATGGAGGAGCTCGTGGAGATGCAGCGAGCCTACCTCGAGTCGGTACTCGCTTGAGAGCGACACGAAGGAAGAACGGGTGCGAATGACGGACGGGGCCAAGCAGATCTGTGCGACGACCGACGACGCCATGGGTACGAGCGATGCAGTCGGGCTGGCTTCCCGGATCGCATCGGGAGAGGTGAGTCACGAGGAAGTCGTCGACGCCGCGATCGAGCGCGCCCGTGCGGTGGACCCGCTCCTGAACGCCATCGCCTGTGAGGACTTCGAGCGCGCCCGCGCAGCGGCTGCGGCGAAGCCGGCGGGTCCCCTGGGTGGTGTGCCGACGTTCATCAAGGACACGGACGCCGTAGCCGGGCTGCCGAACCGCGTCGGCTCCCGGGCGACGAGCGCGAAGCCAGCCGCGAAGTCGTCTCGGTTCGTGACCCAGTTCGAGAGCACGGGCGTCGTTTCGCTGGGTCTGAGTACGACGCCCGAGTTCGGCCAGACGGCCACGGCCGAGTCGTCCCTCAACGGACCGACTCGGAACCCCTGGAATCCCGCTTTCTCGCCGGGTGGGTCATCCGGTGGCGCTGCCGCCCTGGTCGCTGCCGGGGTCGTCCCGATCGCGCACGGCAACGACGGAGCCGGCTCGATCCGGATCCCGGCCTCCGCGTGCGGCCTGGTCGGCCTGAAGCCGAGTCGCGGGCGGGTCGCGACGACGGCGCTGCCGGCGGCCTTCCCCGTGAACTTCCTCCATCAGGGAGTCCTCACGCGTACGGTCCGCGACACGGCGACGTTTCTCCGGGCGGCCGAGCCTCATGCCATCGAGCACGGAATCAAGGACCCCTTGCTCCCCGGACTGGGCAAGACGGTTCGAGCTCGTGAGCAACCCCTGCGAATCGGGTTCTTCGTCGAGGGGCCAGATGGCGTGGCGTGCGACAGCCAATGCGCCGCCGCGACGGAGAGGGCAGCTGCGCTCTGCGAGTCTCTGGGACACTCCGTCGCAAGGATCGAGAACCCCTTCGCGCCGACGCTGGACAGGGACTTCTGGATCGCTTGCTGGTCGCTGCTGTTCCTGGCGGTCGAGGTTCAGGGGCGCTCCCTGCTGGGTCCCGACTTCGATCGAGGCAAGCTCGAGGACTTCTCGCATTTCCTGGCGGCGCACTTCCTGAAGAACGCGCACCGCTTCCCGTTCGCACGGCAGCGGACGCGAGCGTTCGCGTCGCAGTACGACGATGCGTTCGCTCAGCTGGACGTCCTGCTGACTCCCACGCTCGGAGGACCGACGCCCGAGCTCGGGTACTTCGGGCCGGAGGTTCCGGGCGAAGTGCACTTGGAGCGGCTCCGGCGGTATCTGCCCTTCACGCCTCCGCACAACGTGTCCGGTGCCCCTGCGGTCTCTCTGCCCCTGGGGAGCAGCGCCGAAGGGATGCCGATCGGCGTGATGTTCGCGGCCCGTCTCGGAGAAGACGACAAGCTTCTCGAGCTCGCACTCCAGATCGAGCAAGCCGGCGCGTTCGTTCCAGGTCTGCTTTGATTGCAGCGGACATCCCCATGGAGGAAGGCTGCCGTGAAGGAAGGAGACCGCGTTCGCGACTTCAGCGCCGTGGACCAGGACGGCCAGGAGGTCACTCTCGAGGGGCTGCTCCAGAACGGGCCCGTCGCCCTGTTCTTCTACCCCAAGGCCATGACCCCCGGCTGAACGAAGGAGAGCTGTCACTTCCGCGATCTGGGTGAGGAGTTCTCCGCTCTCGGAGCCCAGCGCGTGGGAATCAGCGCCGATCCGGTGGATCGGCAGAAGGCCTTCGACGAGAAGAACGACCTGGGCTTCCCGTTGCTCTCCGATCCGGACAAGCGCATCGCGGCGCAGTTCGGCGTCAAGCGCTTCGGGCCGCTGCCCAGCAAGCGCGCGACGTTCGTGATCGGCGCCGACGGCAAGCTCCTCGGCTCGTTCTCGAGCGAGCTCGACATGGACGCACACGCGGACCGGGCGCTCGAGACGCTCCGGGCCGCGGCCGGATCGGACTAGGGCGCGCCCGACAGCTCCTCGGTGAGTCGTCGGATCGCCGGATCGTTCATCAGCTCCTGCATCTTCGGATTCCGGCTCAATGCGTCGAGGTCGCCAGCGGCCACGGCGCGCAGGATCTCCGGGTCGCTCAGGACCGCCTGCATCTCGGGGGACGAGTGCAGCTCCATGAGCGTGTCCAGCGTCGCCGGGTTCGACAGCATCCGGAGCTGCAGGTCCTGGATCTCCTCCGAGCGGAGCGCCGGGTTGGCGGGAGCCTTCGCACGCGGCGTGCTCGACGAGCCCTGGGGCACGATGCGCTCGACCTTGCGTTGGGGAACGCGCACCTCTCCGAGGCTTGGGGACTGCAGCGTGTAGATTCCGCCCTCGAGCGAGCGGACCTCGGCGACGATCTCCGTACCGTCGTCCAGGACGATCCGTTGCAGCTCCGCGGCCCAGGCCACCGAAGGCACGAAGAGCGTCGAGGCGAGGAGCAAGAACGCCAGGCATCTCATCAGGAAGCTGATCGGACGGATGCGCTGCGGAGTGAAGTGCCCGGGATCACGGGCATCCGTGCGGCTCGGGGTGGGCGGAAGATGCGCACGCTCGGCCCTCTCTTCGTGCAAATGCTTGATTCGGCTCGGAAATCCCGGGGGGCGCGCAGCGTATGCCGATCGGCATATGCCAGCCGGTGGATTCTCGGGGGCCCCTCCGCGGCATAGGTTCGCTCTCGTCACTCATCAGGGAGCCCACCATGAACGCCCAGCGACCCACCGCGACCCTTCTCCTTCGAAAGCCCCGTCTCCAGCCGAGGGCCTGGCTCTTCGTCCTCTTCCTGCTGCTCGCCGCCGGGCCGGCCCACGCCCTCCAGTGGGGCAACTGGCAGGTCACCTGCACCGGCGTCGGCACGGCACGCTACTCGGCCGTCCTCTGGGACATCCCCTGGCTCCAGTCGTGGGAAGACACCTGCGAGAACACGGCGGCCACGATCAACGGGAGGCGCTACGCCCGCCCCGACCGCTGCGTCAACACGGGCAGCAACATCTGGGGCGAGTTCATCGTTCCCGACGCGAGCTGCACGCCCACCTGGGGCGACTTCCAGCGGCAGTGCGCGGCGCCGGGCGTGGCCCGGGCCTCGGCCGTCCTGTGGGACATCCCGGCCGGCCTCTCCTGGGAGCAGACGTGCCGGTCGACCGGGGCCACGATCGACGGGCAGTACCACGCGGCGCCGGACGACTGCGTCAACACCGGGTCCAACATCTGGGGTGAGTTCCTGGTCCCCGACGCCACCTGTCAGCCGCGCTGGGGCGACTTCCAGGATGACGGCTGCGTCGAGGGCACGGGCTTCAGCGGGCTGCGCCAGAAGTCGGCGATCCTCTGGGACATCCCGGCCGGCTACTCGTGGGAAGACGCCTGCTCCGAGATGTCCGCGGAGTTCGACGGCGTGCTGCACGCGCGGCCGGCCGTCTGCGTCGCGTCGGACTTCTCGTGGCTGGGCGACATCGCATCGGTCATCGTCGGCGCGGCGGCGGGGCTGGTGACGGCGAATCCCGGAGCCGGCGCCGCCGTGGGAATCGCGGTGGACACGGCGTTCCTGGCTGCGGGCGAGGCCTCGGGTGGCTTCGGCGCGATGAACATGTGGGGCGTGTTCTACGTCCCGGATGCAGCATGCGGTGAGGTCGGTGTCGTGGTGCCGCCCCACGGTGGGATCGACCCGCCGAACGAGCCCCTGCCGGATCTCTCGGGCGAGGCCGCGCTCTGCCAGCGCACGATCGGCGCGCACACCAACGCGATCCTTCGGCGCACCCACCAGAGATACATCCGCTGCCTCAACGAGCAGGCCCAGGGCCGCACCTGCAAGGTCAGGGCCTACGAGAAGGGCATCGCGAACGTCATGCAGCAGGCCGTCGACGCCATCGACGCCGCGTGCACCGAAGCCGACTATGCAGAGCTCGGGTTCGACACGGGCCCGGAGCGGCCCCAAATTGCCGAGGCCGCACTGGGACACGTGCAGACGCTGATCCGGCAGACGTACCCGCTCTCGTACGAGGGCAAGCCTCGGCCCTGACGCCGTTCGACGGGTCGTCAGGCGTCGACCAGCTCGTGGCCGAGCTTCGCGAAGGCGGCCGCGTAGCGATCGATCAGCGGCTCCGGATCGAAGATCGCCATGTAGGCGCGGGAGGTCGGCGGGCTCGTCTCGAAGAAGCGGCCCAGCTCCTCCTGCGCCGCTTCGATCCGTCCGAGCTCGCAGTAGGCCGTCGCCAGGATCAGGTGGGCCTGGGCATCGTCGGGTTTCACCTCGACGCTGCGCCGGCCCGCTTCCACCGCCTGCTCGAGCTCACCGCGCATCAGGCGCACCGTGCCGACGCCGGCGAGAAAGGCATGGATCATGAAATCGTGGGGCGAGAGCCGGATCGCGTGCTCGAGATGGAATGCGGCCTCGTCGAGTCGGCCGACGTGGCGGTACTCCATGCCGAGCCCGTGATGAGCGCCCGGGAGGCTCGGGTTCAGGGCGACGGCGCGCGCGAACATCGCCCTGCCCCGCTCGCGCTCTCCACTCATGCAGACGGCCGTCGCGAGCAGCGTGTGGGCCACCGCGTCGTCCGGATCGAGCTCCACCGCCCGCCCGGCCGCCGCGAGGCCCCGGGCGATCGTCCGCTCGGGGGAGTCGCCCCAGCCATAGGCGAGCTCGACGCCGCAGCTCACGGCCAGACTCGAGAATGCCGGCCCGAAGTCGGGATCCAGCTCGCAGGCCCGCTCGATCAGCTCCTGGCCGACGCGGAGGCCCTCGCGTGTCTGGGCCATGATGTGGCTCAAGCCACGCTGCGTGCTCGACCAGGCGTCGAGCCGCTCCGGGCTTCCCCGCGCGGCCACCTGCTGCTCCGAGCGGTTCAGCGCCGGCTCGATGGACAGGACCAGGGTCTCGGCGAGCTCGTCCTGCAGCTCGAACAGATCGCGGATCTCGCGGTCGTAGCGGTTGGCCCAGAGCACGTCGCCGCTCGTCGCATCGACCAGCTGCGCGGCGACGCGCACCCGGTCGCCGCCGTGGCGTACGCTGCCCTGCACGATGTAGCGAGCCCCGAGATCGCGGCTCACCTGCTGCACGTCGATCTGTCCGGCCGCGTAGACGCGGGTCGAGCTGCGCGAGATCACTGGAAACCAGCGCCAGTATGACAACCGCGTGACCAGGTCCTCGACGAGCCCATCCGCGAGGTAGGCGTGTTCCGGGTCGGAGGACAGGCTCTCGAAGGGGACGACGGCGATCGCGGGCCGGCGCACCACCCGCATCGACTCGCCCACGCCCTCGGAGTCGGACGCGCTCATCGACGGCTCGAGCTCGGCCCGAGCCATCGCCGCCTCGGTCCGGTTGGTGACCTCGAGCGCCGCGATGACTCGCGACACGTGGATCTTGACGGTTCCCGGGCTGATTCCGAGCACGTCGCCGATCTCGGCGTTGGTCAGCCCCTTGGCCAGCAGCTCCCACACCTCGCGCTGCCGCTCGGTGAGTGTGGACCCGATCTCGGGAGACTTGGGGTCGGCCACCGGCGAATGATAGCCGCGCGGATGAAGCGCCCCAGGAGTGGATCTCAGCCCATCTCGGAGATCGCGACCTCCCGTCCCTCGGCGGCGGAGCGGCCGGCCGCCAGCGCGAAGGCCAGGGTCTCGCGGGCGGCCTCGACGCTCTGCTCCGGCGGGCGCCCCTCGAGCAGCGCGTCGACGAAGTCGCAGCCGCCGAGCCGGAAGGACGCCGCCCAGTCCGTCTCGAGGTCGTGGTAGGCCCGGGTCTCGCCGTCGCGGTAGAGCACGACGGAGGGCTCGTCGAGGAGCTGCCCGGTGCATCGATTCACCCAGACGATGCCCTCGGTGCCGTGCACCTCGAGGCGATCGTCGCTCACGTAGTACTGCGAGCGGACGCGCATCCCGACCGAGGCGATCACCTCCCAGGAGCCGTAGCGCGCCGGGTGGCCGGCATACTGCCACGAGATCAGCGCCGGCCCGTCGATGCGTGCGCCGTCGCCCAGCTCGGTCCAATGGATGAAGGCGTGGACCCGCTCGACGGCAGCGGGCACGAAGCGCTGCGCCATGTGGAAGCAGTGGTAGCCGTGGTCGAACGTCGTGGCGCCGCCGCCGCAGGCCTCGGCGTCCATGCGCCAGGCCTGGGTGGCGGGCTCGACCTCCCAGCCTTCGGTGAAGCGGCCGGCCGCCGTCTTCAAGCGCACGGAGAGGGGCACGCCGATGGCGCCCGACTCCACGAGCTCGAGGGCCTTCCGGTGGGGCGGATAGTGCAGGAAGTTCTCGAACACCCGGAGCACGCGCCCGCGCTCCCGTGCCGTACGCGCCAACCGGTCGAGCTCGGCCAGGCTGCGTGTCGGCGGTTTCTGCAGGGAGACGTGCTTCCCGGCCTCCAGCGCCGCCCGTGCCTGGGCCTCGTGCAGGTGGTGCGGGGTGAGGATGTCCACCGCGTCCACGTCGGGGTCGGCGAGCAGCTTCTCGAGATCGTCGGTCGCGAGCCGCGCCCCCCACTGCTCGGCCCGTGCGCGCGCCCGGTCGAGATCCAGATCACAGACGGCGACGATCTCGGCCTTCGGATGGGCCAGGTAGCCCAGACACTGCAGGTCGGCGATGCGCCCGCAGCCCACCATCCCGATGCGCACGCGGGCGTCGTCGCTCTCTCTCGACATGGGCCGAGACTACCACCGATCCAACCGGTGAATCGGCCCCGGCTCGACCCGCCTCAGTCCTCGACGCACCAGACGCGGAAGTCGTCGGCGCACGCCTCGGTCTCGATCCGCCAGGGGCTCGACGCCTCCGCGGCGCCCGGGAGGAGGATCTGCAGGAAGGCCGCCGTGCCCCCGCCCCCTCCGTTCCAGAGGTTGCAGTTGACGGTCCCGCTCGAGGTCGTCGAGGCCGATCGGACCCAGCCCTGGATGGCCGGTGGCCCGCTGCCGGTATCGAGCCCGGTGAGTCCTCGCGTCGTGTCGTACTCGAGGGCCGAGGGGTCGGCGATCTCGGGGTAGCTCGCGAAGTGGAAGCCGTTGGCGCAGACATTCCGGCCGTTGGCCTCCGAGCCGTCGTAGCGCGCCTCCGTCAGGTAGTACTTCCGCGCCTGAACGCGCCCGCAGCGCCTGCCCGAGCAGAGGTTGTGCGCGATCGCGATCGGCGTGCCGGCGACGTCGGTGTCGTTTCCGGCCAGGACGTTGGCGCCCCAGGCCGTCCCGAATCCGAGGGCGGCCCCGATGCCGTCGTTGAACGCGATCCGGTTGCGTTCGACCAGCGAGTTGTCGAGCACCCGGATCCCACCGCTCCCGTTGCCGACGACGCTCACTCCCTCGACGCGCGCGCGCTGGCCGAGGTCGATGCCGCGCCCGGCGAAGTCGCGCACCACGCCGTTGCGCACCGTGACCTCGGTCGAGGTGCCCCCGTCGATGCCGTCGGCGAGGCCGCCCGGGGCGCAGAAGACGGGGTTCAGGCCCTGGCAGAACCCGACCGTGAACCCGCCGAGGTCGAGGGTCACGCCGTCGGCCAGGACCCGGATGCCGCCCGATGCGCTGCCGTTGGCGTTGAGGTTGCCCGTGAGGCGGTAGCTCCCCGCCTCGGTGATCTCGACCGGGAGGCCGGGCAGGTCTCCGTCGAAGCAGCCCACGAGCGCGCAGCTCTGGTTGATCTCGAGGACGCCTTCCCCCGCATGCGAAGTCGCGGCGGCGGTGAGTGCGAGGGCGACGACGGGAAGAAGGACTCGGCACAGGTGCAGCAGGGGCTTCGACATGGACGCTCCGAAGAGTCCCCTCCCGCAGCTCACGATGGTCTCAGCTCCTGCGGGTCGTCGCAACCCGGCCTACGCGGACGCTGCCACGCGTTTCCTGCATGTCCGCTGCCGATCCTCCACGCTAGGCTGCGCGCCATGCCGCCCTCCGGTCCGGGGTCGTCCTCCGAGGCCTACGTCCCCGCCAAGCGACCGCTGTGGCTTCCGCCCTTTCTCGGGCCCGTTCCGCCGCTGAGCCAGGCGCACTTCTCGCTGCTCGGTGCGGTGGCCATCGCGCTCCTGTTCGAGGAGTACGACCTGGCGATGCTCACGGCGGCGCTGCCGCAGATCGCGCAGACCCTCGACATGGCGGAGCCGGACTTCGGGCTCTATCTGGGGTTGATCCGGCTGGGGGCGCTCCCGGCGTTCGTGTTGATCCCCTACGCCGATCGGATCGGACGGCGGCGCGTCTTCCTGATCGCCCTCGTCGGGACGGCGCTCGCGACGGGTCTCACCGCGTTCAGCCAGACGCCCGCACAGTTCGTGATCTGTCAGATGATCACGCGCACCTTCTTCGTCTCGGGGGCGGCCGTGGCGGTGGTGATCATCGTGGAGGAGTTCCCGGCGCCGCATCGGGGCTGGGGCATCGGCATGCTCGGTGCGCTCGCGAGCTCGGGGCACGGCATCGCCATGGGGCTCTACTCGCAGATCGATCGCCTCCCCTACGGCTGGCGCACGCTCTACGCCGTGGGCGTGCTGCCGCTCCTGTTGCTCCCCTTCTTCCGCCGGCGCATCCCGGAGACCGGCCGCTTCGCGAAACAGCAGCCGGCGGCCACGGGCGAGAGCTACTCGCTGGCGCCCCTCGTGCTCATCGCGCGGGAGTATCCGGCGCGCGCCGTCGGGATCGCCGTGGCCGGCCTGCTCCCGGCCGTGGGGCTGGTCGGGGCGTTCCAGTTCACGGGCTACTTCACCCAGACGGTCCACGGTTGGTCGCCCGGGCAGTACGCGGCGATGGTGTTCTTCGGCGGCTTCCTCGGGATCTTCGGCAACATCGTGGCCGGCCGTCTCGCCGATCGCTTCGGGCGACGGGTCGTGGGGATCACCCTCCTCGGCTCGTTCCCCTTCTTCGTCGCGCTCTTCTACAACGGCCCGGGCTGGGCCGTGCCGCTGGCCTGGATCGGCTTCCTCTTCGGCTCCCAGGGTGGCCGCGTGATCGTGCGCGCCCTGGCCACCGAGCTCTTCCCCACCTCCCAGCGCGCCTCGGCCTCGGGCCTCTACGCGATCCTCGAGGCCCTGGGAGGCGCGGCCGGACTCTTCGTCCTGTACTTCGGGAGCGTCGGCGTCGGCGACTTCGTGCCCCTCACCACCGGCCTCGCGTTCGCCGTGGGCGTGGGCGGCCTGGTGCTGCTCTTCTTCCCCGAGACGAAGCAACGAGAGCTCGAGAGCATCACGCACTAGAGCCCGTCGGGTGGGGTACATTCGCCCGACCCCTGCCGCCACTGCTGGAGCTGTCCCATGTCGTCCGTTCGCGGCGCCCTCGCTGTCCTGGTCGCCCTCTTCTCCTGCGAGAACCCCGGCGACACCCCGGTCATGACCTTCGACGAGCGCTGCGTGGTGCTGCGGCTCGATGCCGATCCCGGCTCGGCCCAGGTGCTGGCCATCGACGTCGGTGGCGCCAGCTACGGCTTCACGGACGAGGGCTTCGGCCCGGCCACGCCCTTCCGGCTCCAGGCCTCGCGGCTCGGGAGCTACCTGCTGTACGACCCTGGCCAGTCGTACGTCACCTCGGACGGCGACGTCCTGCTGCGCGAGTCCGACCTGCTCTCGGACGTGCTGCTCATCGACGACAGCTTCGAGTCACCGGCCGAGTGGGATCTCGACAGCACCGGCCCGATCGATGCCCGCAGGCTCCGCTTCCGCCACCGGAAGTCGGGCCGCTTCCTGGGCCCGGCCGGGCTGGTCGATACGGAGAAGGAGGCGGCCCTGCTCGTCGCCCAGGACGTCTCCGGCTGCGCCGACTTCCCCGAGGCGAGCCTCGACGCCACGGGCCGCGTCACGAAGACCCAATTCGAGGACGGCACCCTCTTCGGCTTCGTCGACACCCACTCCCACATCCTCTCGAACTTCTCGTTCGGTGGCGGTGGCATCTTCCACGGCGCTCCCTTCCACCCCCTCGGCATCGAGCACGCGCTCCCCGATTGCGAGCTCTATCACGGGCCCGAGGGACGTCGGGATCTCTTCGGGTTCGGCTTCGACAACAGCAACCTCCCGGTAGGCGACTTCCTCGGCGCGGTCCTCTTCGGCGAGACGCCCGACGCCAACCACGCGACCGACGGATGGCCGACCTTCACCGACTGGCCGTCCGCGCCCGACAGCTCGACCCACCAGGTGCAGTACTACCGCTGGCTCGAGCGCGCCTACCTGAGCGGGATGCGGCTCGTCGTCCAGCATGCGACGAGCAACCAGATCATCTGCGACCTGATCGCCGGGCTCGGTGCGCAGGAGGTCCGTTACTCGTGCAACGACATGGTGGCCGTCGATCGCATCATCGAGGAGACCTACGCCCTCGAGGACTACATCGACGCCCAGTCCGGCGGCCCGGGACGCGGCTGGTTCCGCATCGTCACGAGCCCGGCCCAGGCCCGCCAGGAGATCCTGGAGGGGAACATGGCGGTGATCCTCGGGATCGAGACGTCGAATCTCTTCGACTGCTTCGCCGTGCCGTCGGCCGAGTTCCCGGCCTGCACCGAGCAGGACGTGCTCGACCGGCTCGACCACTACCATGATCTCGGGGTGCGCGCGATCTTCCCCGTGCACAAGTACGACAACGCCTTCTCGGCGGGCGACGGGCAGAAGTTCTTCATCGAGCTCGGCAACTTCATCCAGACCGGGCACTTCCTGAACTTCACGCCCGACTGCATCGACGTGCCGACCGTGTTCGACCGGGGGCCGTCGAGCTTCCCGGGCCTGATCATGCCGCGCGACGACTTCCTGTCGCCGCCGCCCAACGACACCACCGGCTTCGCGATGAACCCGATCGGGACGCTGGTCCCGTTCCTGCCGCTCTTCCTCGACCCTCCCGGGACCGAGGAGGTCTGCCAGAACGCGGGCCTGACCCAGCTTGGCGCCTTCCTGATCGACCAGATGATGCGACGGGGCATGATCCTCGAGATCGACCACCTGCCCCGGCGAAGCTACGCCGAGGCGTTCCAGATGCTGCAGAACGCCGACTATCCCGCGGCCGGGACCCACGGGCTGAACAACGACGGCGCGCTCTATGCCCTCGGCGGCGTGTCGAAGACGGGCTTCGGGACCTGCCGCGACGCCGCGGACCCGAGCCGCGTCGCCGACGGGTTCAACGATCGGATCCGGCTGATCGAGGCCAACGGGGCCTACCCGGCCGAGGGCTTCGGCTTCGACCTGAACGGCTTTGCCGGGGCGCGGGGCCCCCGCTTCGGCCCGGATGCGAACTGCGGCAGCCCTCAGACCGACCCGGTGACCTACCCCTTCACCTCCTACGCCGGAGACGTCGTCTTCGAGGCACCCCGGGTCGGCAACCGCAGCATCGACTTCAACACCGAGGGGATGGTGCACATCGGGCTCGTGGCCGAGCTGATCGAGGACGTCCGCGGCGCCGGCGTGAGCGACGCGGAGCTCGAGCCGCTCTTCCGCTCGGCCGAGGGCTACATCCGCATGTGGGAGAAGGCCGAGGCGCGGGGGCAGGTACTCGGGCCCTAGGGCCTCTCGCGGGGGCGCTTCGCGTATCCTCGGGACGCCGACTCGATCGGCCCCAGGAGCCCGCCATGCCCACCGACCCCGGCCCCTTCCACATCGAGAAGACCCGCATGGTGCTCACGCCCGAGCACGAAGCCGTCGCGAAGACGATCACACCCGACTTCTTCGAGAACCTCGGCGACTTCACCGGCCACGTGCTCCTCTCGCAGTTCGCCTTCGACGAGCCCTGGGGCGTGTGGGAGATGCACCCGGCCGGCGACGAGATCGTCTACCTGCTCGAAGGCGCCGTGGAGCTCCGGCTGCGGGACGCAGCGGGCGAGCGGCGCCTCGAGCTCGACGAGCCCGGGAGCTACGCCGTGGTCCCCAAGGGTGCCTGGCACACGGCGTTCCCGAAGCGGCCGACGTCCATGCTCTTCATCACCCCCGGCCAGGGCACCGAGAACCGCGACACCCCGCCCGTCTGACGCTTCGGCTCAGGGCAGCCACTCGAGCGGATCCGTCGGGCGCTGGTTGCGGCGGATCTCGAAGTGCAGGTGCGGGCCGGTGGCGTTGCCGGAGCTTCCGACCTCGCCCACGACGTCGCCCTTGTCGACGAAGTGACCGGCCGCGACCCGGTTCTTCCGGTGGTGGGCGTAGACCGTCGAGAACTCGGCATCGTGCCGCACCACCACCGTCAGGCCGTACTCTCCGAGCCGGCCGGCGTAGGTGACGCGGCCGGCCTCCGAGGCGCGAACCAAGGTGCCCGGGGGCGCGGCGAGATCGATCCCCTCGTGCAGCCCCCGGTGGCGCGCCCCATACCGAGAGGTGAGGCGGCCGCGCAGGGGCCAGGCGAACTCGAGGGGACGCTGGTAGGGGCTCGTGCGCGGGGCCGGGAGCGGGCGCGGCGGACGCCCTTCGGTTCCGGGAGCGATCCAGGGATCGTCCGGCGACTGGGCGTCGGGAATCCAGAGCCGGGCGCCGATCGGCAGGTCGCGCACGTCGCCGATGTCGTTCGCGGCGATGAGGTCGGAGACGGGAACGCCGTAGCGGCGCGACACCGAGTAGACCGTCTCGCCCGCCTCGAGCACGTGCCAGCGGCCGCCCGTCGCGGGAGCCGGCGGCGGCCCGCTGCATCCCAGGGCCGCGAACCCGAGGGCCAGCGCGAGAGCGGCCGCGCGCACGCCGGCCGACGGGAGACGACTCATGGACCCGGAGGGTCCCGTTTGGCCCGACCCGCGTCCAGCGTGGACCGTTCGGCGCCCTACCCCTCGACCCCGCCTCCATCCGCAGCGACGCGCCGGGCATCGAGGTCGCGTCGGATCCGCTCGTGCTCGCCCTGACTCAGGGAGAAGCGCAGGAAGAGCAGCAGACCGCAGATGTACAGGAAGGCGGGCAGCAGCCCGGCGACGCCGCGCATGCCGAAGAGCATGGCCGGCGTCTGCTCGACGTTGGGCTGGAAGCCGAACGCCGCGAGCACCCCGCCGACGGCCATCGAGGCGAGCCCGCCGGCGGTCTTGGCGGAGAAGGCCCAGGCCGAGAAGTACGCGCCTTCCTTGCGCTCGCCGGTCCGGTGCTCGTCGACGTCGATCACGTCGGCCTGGATCGAGGGGAAGAGCACGTCGAGGCCTCCCACCGCGAGGCCGCCGAGGGCAGCGATCGAGGCGGCGAGCAGCGGCATGCCCACCGGCGCAAACCCCAGGCACGAGATCGCGACGGCCGCCCCGATCATCGAGACGGTGACCAGGATGCGCTTGTCGTAGTGGGGCGCGATCGACATCCAGACGGGCACGCTCACGAGGGAGGAGAGGAAGAGCGCGCCGATGTAGAGCGACGTCCACTCGGGAGTGCCGAGCACGTACTTCGAGAAGTACGGGATCGCCACCGACACGCCGGTGACGGCCAGCTGTTGGAGCAGGAACACGCCGAGCAGGATGCGGGCATGGGGGTTGGCCCAGACGTCGCGCAGCCCGGCCCAGGGCGTCGGCGCACCCCGCCCCTGGAAGTCGCTGCGTTCGCGCACCCGGAACACGCACGCGAACACCAGCGCGATCAGCAGGAGCCCCGCGCCGATGCCGACCGCGCGCCCGACCGCACGCGGGTCGTACTGCCCGAACGCCCACACGCCGCCCACCGCGAGGAGCGAGCCCAGGCCGAAGAAGATGCGCCGGTAGCCGAAGAGCCGGGTCCGCTCGTGATAATCCGGAGAGAGCTCGGCGCCGAGCGCCGAGTGCGGCACGTCGACGGCGGTGGACGCGGTGTAGAAGGCGATGAGTGCGATGCCGAGCCACCAGGTGACGGCCCCGCCCGAGAGATCGGCGGGCGGGCTCCAGAGCATGGCGAAGGCCAGGGCCATGGGGATCGCGCCGACCAGCATCCAGCTGCGCCGCCGGCCGAAGCGAAGGCGCGTGCGGTCGGTGAGGTAGCCGACCAGCGGGTCGGAGATCGCATCCCAGATCCGCGAGAGGCCGAAGATCAGGGCCATCGAGCCCGGCGCCACCAGCAGCACGTCGGTGCTGAAGCTCATCAGGTAGATGCCGGTCAGCAGGAAGGTGAAGCCGTGGCCGGCCGAGGGGCCGCCGTAGGCGAGCAGGACGCCCCGCTC
>JASJCN010000127.1 GCA_030065975.1 Myxococcota bacterium | reverse complement strand
CTCCTCGAGGGCCCGGGTCGCGCGGATCTCGTCGCCGCGCTGGAGGTCCTCGACCGCGGTGCGCAGGGTCCGCTGGGTGCGGCCTTCCTCCCCGCCCCGGCCGGTGCGATCGGTGATCAGCGGCGCGCCGACCACCCCGTCGTCCCACAGCGTGGTGAGTGCCGGGCGCTCCTCGCTGCGGTGGGTCTCGGGGACCTTCTCGGGGTCGTTCGTGAAGTGGGTGACGCCGGCATCGTCCACCCACACGTGGTAGTCGCCGCCAGCCGAGCCCACGGGCAGAAGGCACAGAGCGAGCAGGAGCACGGCCGCAGCGCGGCCCGAAGGGGTCTTGACCATGGCCCTGCGTTTCGACCGGGTCGGGGGCCCACTTGACGCCGGGGGCCGAAGCGGTGCCGGCCTGCGCCGGAGCCGGCTCAGGCCTTGGTCGACTCGCCGACGAGGTGTCCCATCTCCGGGATCACGAGCTTCTCCATCGCGGTGCGGATCGCACCCCGGGAGCCCGGCAACGCGAACACGACGCGCCCCCCGGCCTGGCCGGCCAGCGCCCGCGAGAGCAGCGCCGCGGCGCCGATCTCCTCGTAGGAGAGCATCCGGAACAGCTCCCCGAAGCCAGGGATCACGCGCTCGAGCAGGGGCGTCACGGCTTCGGGGGTGACGTCGCGCGGGGCCACCCCGGTGCCGCCGGTCAAGATGACGGCGCCGACGTCCGGAGCCACGAGCCCCTCCCGGAGCGTCGCCTGGATCGCCTCGACGTCGTCGGAGACGATGCGACGTTCGGGGACGGGATGGCCGGCCTCTTCGAGCAGCGAGGCCACGAGCGCGCCTCCGCTGTCGGTCTCGAGGGTGCGCGTGTCGCTCACGGTCACGACCCAGGTGGGAATGCGACGCGGCGCGCCCTTCCGGTGGCGATGGACGCTCGGCGCCTCCTCGCCCCGGTGCGCGTCGCCGTGCCCGTGCTCGTGGCTCACGCGTGGTCGTCCACCCAGTACGCTCCGTCGGTGGCGACCTCCTTCTTCCAGATGGGCACCCGCTCCTTCAGCGTGTCGATGGTGTAGCGCGCGGCCTCGAAGGCCTCGGCCCGATGGGGCGAGGCGGCGACCACGACGACCGCGAGCTCCCCGATGTCCAGGTGCCCGATGCGGTGGGCGACGGCGACCCGGGTTCCCGACCAGCGTTCGGCTGCCTCGTCGACGATGCGCTCCATCTCGCGAACGGCCATCTCGGGATAGGCCTCGTACTCGAGATGCTCGATCTCCTGGCCGCGCGCGTGATCGCGCACGGCCCCGAGGAAGGTCACGATGCCGCCGGCGTCGGGCCCGTTCACCCGCGCGAGGACGGCGGCGACGTCGAGAGGCCGGTCCGAGATCCAGCAGCGCGGCGCCTCGCCCTGGCCGCCGGAGACCGGGGGCAGGAAGGCCACCTCGTCGCCGTCGGAGAGCCCCGTCCCCTCGGAGGCGACCTCGAGGTTGACCGAAGCCCGCATGCGGTCGCCCAGCTCCGCGAAGATCGCGTGGTCCCGGCTCAGCAGGGCCCGGAGATCGGCCACCGTGGCCCCCTCAGGGAGGCTCACGGCGAGCTCCTTGGCGCCCGTGGCCTCGCGTACCGGCCCGAACAGACGTACGGCGATCTGCATTCCGGGGACTCTAGCGGACGCCTCGCGGCCTCCCGGAAGCGCTCTCAGGGACGCTGAGCACTCCCCGCGGGGCGATCACGCGGCGGCAGGCGTTCGGTCTGACCGGGTGTTTTTTCGACCCCCCGGCCGCCACATCCGGGCTCGGGCAACCACACATCTTCGAAGCCCAGTGCCCGGACCCTGGCTTCGAGGAGGCTCAACGTGTTGCTCGTTCCTGGACGTCGTCTGTTCGTATTGCTCGCTGCGCTGTGTGGCCTGCTGCTCGCGGCGGGCGCGTCGGCTACCACCATCAGCTTCGAAGGCATCGGCGCCAACAGGTCCTCCGTGTCCCAGGACTTCGGCGACGGTGGCGGTCTCGACCTCAGCTACGCGACCGTCGGCGGCGGCTCGCTGCTCGCCTACAACGCTGGCTACAGCGTCGCCCCCGGGGTGGTGTACGCGGAGTGCGCGAGCTGCGTCGGCCAGATCACCCTGGCTCCGAACGCCGGCGTCTCGCTCACCCTCGACTCCATCAGCTTCGCGGCATGGGGTCCGAACCGGAACACGAGCTTCACGGTCTTCAACGAGGACTTCTCGGAAGTCCTCTACAGCCAGGGCTTCTCCCTCAGCGCCATCACCCAGCGGTCGGTGGGCGTGTCCTCCGGTGACGCGATCCACATCCAGTGGGGCCCCAACGCCTACGGCGTCGGCATCACCCAGATCGAGGTGTCGATGGTCTCGACGCCCCTGGCCGCTCCGGAGCCGTCTCTGGCCCTGCTGCTGGCACCGGCCGGCCTGATGGCCCTGCGCCGGATCCGCGCCCGGGCCTAGCTCGAGCGAAGCTTCCATACCCGAAAGGGGAGGCGACCTCGGTCGTCTCCCCTTTCGTCGTTTCTGCGGTCGTCTGCGGGGCGAGGCCCCTCGGAGCCCGGCTCCGGACTACTCCTTCGGCGCGTCGTCGTCGACGGCCTGGAGCCGCGCCGAGGAGCTGCTCGAGGAGGAAGACGAGCTCGAAGGCGAGCTCGACGGGCTCATCCGCAGGTTGCCGTTGAGCTGGGCGCCGTCCTCGACCACGAGCCGTGCGGTCTGCACGTTGCCGTCGAGGCTGCCCGTCTTGTGCACGACGAGGCGCTCGGTGGCCTCGACGTCGCCCACGACGGTGCCGCTCACCACCACGGTCTTCGACCGGATGGTGGCCTCGATCTCACCGGACTCGCCCACGATCAGGGTGTTCTCGCTCGAGATCTCACCGCTGAAGTGGCCGTCGATCCGGACGGTGTCCTTGAAGGAGAGCTTGCCCTCGAAGGTCGAGCCCTGGTCGATGAAGGCGGTCAGCGCGCCCGCATCCGAGCTTCGCGACGGGGCCGGAGGCGGCGGTGCCGGCGCCATCGGCTCGGGGCTCGTATCGTCCGTGGTTCGTCCTCGTCCGAATGCCATGTTCTCCTCCTCTCAGGAATGGGCACTCCATCGGCAGCGGATCCGCCAAGCTTGAGAGCCGAAAGCGCTTTCGTGAGCGCCGTCACGGCGCCCGCGGGGGGCCCCGAGCGATGCCCCCGGCTAGACTCCGGCGGCGATGACGGACACGGCCCGAGACCCCTGGAATCGCCTCTCTCGCGCCCTCTCCGCTCGGCGCATCCACTCGGCCTACCTGTTCTCGGGCACGGGGCCCGAGCCGGCCGAGACCGCCCTGCGCTTCGCCCGCGGGCTCGCCTGCAGCGCCGAGGACGGGGCCCCGTGCGGTCGATGCGACGCCTGCCGCCGCTCCGAGCTGGGCGACGGCGACGAGCCGATCCCGCTGGACGGAACGGGCAAGAAGGGTCCGTTGCTGCGCCACGTGGGCGACCACCCGGACCTCCTCTGGGTCGAACGCGGACGCGACGACACCCGCGTGCGCATCGGGCAGATCCGTGCGCTCCAGCACGCGTTGCGGCTCCAGGCCAGCGAGTCGGGCTGGCGCGCCGCCGTGGTGGCGGATGCCGAGTGGCTCAACCAGGAAGCCCAGAACGCCCTGCTGCGCACCCTGGAGGAGCCCCCGCCCCGCACCAGCCTGATCCTCGTCACCCAGAGCCCGGCCGGGCTCCTGGCCACGGTCCGCTCCCGCTGCCAGCGGGTGCTGTTCCCGAGAAGCCGCGACGACGTGGCCCCGAGCGAGGAAGAGGCCGAGTGGCTCGAGCGCCTGGAGGGCGTCACACAGGCCAGCCTGCCCGAGCTGCTCGACTGGGCCGAGGAGTTTCGCGGTGTGCGGGCCCAGGCGGCGGAGTCGCTCACGAGCTTCCTGCAGGTGGCGTCGGCCTGGCTGCACCGACGCACCACCGAGGACGTGATGGCCGGCCGCGAGCTCGACCCCTCGCCGCGCCTGCAGGCCTTCGCCACGCTCCAGCAGTGCCGCAAGGGACTGGCCCAGCGCAACGCCAATCCCCAGATGATGGCCGAGCGTGCGCTGATCGCCCTCCACGACGCCCGGGGCTGAGCCCCACCACTTTCGGGCCGGAGGCCCGATTCCTAAGGTCCGCTGCGTGAGCTCCGTCTTCTACGTCACGACCCCGATCTACTATGCCAACGCCGAGCCCCACCTCGGCCACACCTACACCACGGTGGTGGCCGACATGCTGGTGCGCTGGAACCGCATGCACGGGCGCGAGGCGTGGTCCGTCAGCGGGACCGACGAGCATGGCGAGAAGATGGTCGAAGCCGCCGAGAAGGCCGGCACCTCTCCCCAAGCCTTCACCGAGCAGATCTCGGCCGTGTTCCAGCGGACCTGGGCCGAGCTCGGCATCGGCCCGAGCGCCTTCGTCCGTACCACGAACCCGAAGCACGTGGCCAACGTCACGAAGCTGCTGCAGAAGGTCTGGGACGAGGGCTGGATCGAGCTGCGCGAGTACGAGGGCCTCTACTGCGTCGGCTGCGAGCGCTTCCTGACCGAGCGCGACATGAAGGACGGCCTCTGCATCGACCACGAGCGGGCCCCGGAGCGGCGCCGCGAGACCAACTACTTCTTCCTGATGAGCCGCGCGTTCGGTTGGCTGCGCCAGTACATCGAGGAGCACCCCGACTTCATCCGCCCGGAGCGCTACCGCAACGAGGCGCTGGCCATGCTGCGCGACGAGAGCGGCCTCGGGGATCTCTCGATCTCGCGCCCGAAGGATCGGCTCGACTGGGGGGTGGAGCTGCCCTTCGACCGCGACCACGTCTGCTACGTCTGGTTCGACGCGCTGATCAGCTACCTCACGGGCGCGGGCTATCCCGACGACCCGGCGTTCGAGGCGCGCTGGGCGGTGGCCGAGCACCTGATCGCCAAGGACATCCTGAAGCCCCACGCGATCTTCTGGCCCTGCATGCTCCACGCCCTCGGCATCCCGCCCTACAAGCACCTGAGCGTGCACGGCTACTGGAACGTCGACGACCGCAAGATCTCGAAGAGCCTCGGCAACGTGATCCGGCCCCTGGCCATGCGCGACCGCTTCGGCTTCGACGCGTTCCGCTACTTCCTGCTTCGCGACATGTCCTTCGGCGTCGACAGCGTCTTCACCGAGGACGCCCTGGTCGCCCGCATCAACGCCGACCTCGCCAACAACCTCGGCAATCTCGTGAGCCGCACCCTCAACATGACGGGGCGCTTCTGCGACGGCCGGGTCCCCGAGCCCGAGGAGCCCGGCGAGGCCGAGGACGAGGTGCGCGCCGCCGCCGAGACCGCCGCGCGGGCCGTGGACGAGCACGTCGAGAAGCTCGAGCCGGCACGCGCGCTCGAGGCGATCATGCGGCTGGTGGATGCCACCAATCGCTACGTCGATCAGCGGGAGCCCTGGAAGGCCGCGAAGGACGAGAGCCGCGCCGGTGAGCTGCGCACCACGCTCTTCACCTGCTGCCAGAGCCTGCGCGCCATCGCCGTGCTGCTCCTGCCCTTCGTTCCCGACAGCGCCACGGAGATCCTGTCGCGCCTCGGCGTCCCGGAGCTGGCCGACGAGGCGCGGCTGCCGGACTCGGCCCTGGGCTTCGAGCTGCCGGCGCCCGGCACGGAGACTCGCAAGGGCGCCCCCCTCTTCCCGCGCATCGATTCGTCCGAGCTGTCCGAGGGCGAAGACTGAGCATGTGGATCGACAGCCACTGCCACATCACGGCGGACGCCTTCGCCGAGGACCGCAGCGACGTGATGGCGCGAGCCGAGGAGGCCGGCGTCGGGGCCATGCTGGCGATCGGAGCGGGCTACGGCGTCGAGCACAACGCCAAGGCCGTCTCCCTCGCCGCAGCGGACCCGCGCGTGTTCGCCACCGTCGGAGTCCATCCCCACGACGCGCGCGACTGGAGCGACGACGCGGCCCGGCGTCTGCGCGGCTGGCTCCGCGAGCCCCGCGTCGTGGCCGTCGGCGAGTGTGGCCTCGACTACTACTACGAGAACTCGCCGCGCGAGGCCCAGCGCGAGGCCCTGGCCCGGCAGCTCTCCCTGGCCCGCGAGCTCGAGCGCCCGGTGTGCATCCACGTCCGGGACCGGGACGGGGAGAGCGATGCCTACGAGGAGCTGCTCGCCCTCTGGGAGCAGGAGGGCCGGGGAAGGCTCGAGGGCGTCCTGCACTGCTACACCCACGACCTCCCCTTCGCACGCCGCGCCGTGGAGCAGGGCTTTCGCGTGTCGTTCTCGGGAATCATGACCTTCAAGCGCGCCGGCGACCTGCGCGACGTCGCCGCCGGGCTGCCCCTCGATCGTCTGCTCGTCGAGACCGACGCGCCCTTCCTCGCGCCCGAGGGCCACCGGGGCAAGCGCAACGAGCCGGCCTTCGTGGTGCGCGTGGGCGAGACCCTCGCCGCCCTGCACGGGAAGAGCGTCGAGGAGGTCGCGGAGATCACCAGCCGCAACGCGCGGGAGTTCTACGCCCTCCCTTCCGGGAGGATGAGTGAGCGAGCCGGAGGACGAGTGAGCGAGCCGGAGGACGCGTGAGCGAGACCGACGACATCTTCGCCCTGGCGCGGCGCCTCGCGCTCGAGGCCGGCGCCATCCAGCGCGAGCGCTACGAGACGGCCCTCGAGATCCAGACCAAGAGCGCGGCCGTGGACCTCGTGACCGAGGTCGACCGCGCCTGCGAGGCCCTCGTGGTCTCGGCCATCGAGAAGGAGCGGCCGGACGACGCCATCCTCGCCGAGGAAGGCAGCGGCCGCGACGTCGCGGGCGCCACCTGGCGCTGGGTGATCGACCCGCTCGACGGCACGACCAACTTCGCCCACGGCTACCCGCGATTCTGCGTCTCCATCGGCGTCGAGCGCGAGGGAGAGGCCCACGTCGGTGTGGTGTACGACCCGCTCATGGGCGAGCTGTATCACGCGATCCAGGGACGCGGCGCGTTCCGCGGCGAGCAGGCGATCCGCGTCTCGCCGGAGACACGCCTCGACCGCGCGCTGCTCGCGACGGGCTTCGCCTACGACCGCCGGGACAGCGAGCGCGACAACATGCGGAACTTCGGGACGATGCTGAAGGAGGCGCGCGCCCTGCGACGCGACGGGAGCGCCGCCCTCGACCTCTGCTACGTGGCCTGCGGCCGGCTCGACGGCTACTGGGAGCTGCGCCTGGCGCCCTGGGACGTGGCCGCCGGCGGACTGATCGTCGAGGAGGCGGGCGGGCGCATGAGCGACATGGCCGGTGGCGATGCGCACCGCGAGGGCCACACCGTGGTCTCGAGCAACGGAGCGATCCATGATCGCATGCTCGAGATCCTCGAGGACGCCTAGCAGGCTGCGGAAACAGCCGTCCGTCTCCGACAAGAGTCGGGTGATGTCGTCGCCGGACCTGACCCAACTCCGCTCACCCGGCTCGGAAGCGGCACGCGTCATGCGCAGGCGACCAGGTTCCGCATCCCTAGCCGAGGCGGGCCTAGCCGGTGGGGTCGAGTCCTTCCAGGGACATCGGCGCGTCGAGCGGCGGCGGCTCGGGCTCCTCGGCGGATTCGCCCTCCTCGCTGACGAAGCGGTTGGCGAAGGCCTCGTAGCTGACGGGCAGGTGCTCGGCGGCGTCGAAGTCGAGCCAGTAGACGACGGGCTCGTCGCCGCGCATGGCCGGGATGCCGCGCGACGGATCCGCGGCGCCGAGGTGCACGGTGGCCAGGACGGGCGCTGGCGCGGCCTCGCCGGCCTCGCCCTGCACGCGCACGGTCACGATGGGCGGCGCGAGCCCGAGCCCCTCGAGCTCGTCGTCGCCCAGCTGGTCGGCCAGGATGTCGACGGCCTCGAGGCCCGAGAGCTCCTCGACCAGCCGGCCCGCCTTGCCGGCGGCCATGGCCAGGGGGCTCGTGTCCCAGCCGCTCTCGCCGCGCGACCCGGAGACGGCCTCGCCGCTGCCGAAGGCCAGCTCGAAGCCCGTCGCGTCCTCGGCCACGAACTGGGCGACCGTCTTGAAGCGGTAGTCCGAGACGCGCTTGGGAAGCTCGCCCAGCCGCGACTCGTCCACCTCGTAGAGCACCCCGGCGACGGCCCCCCGAGCCAGGCGAGTGGCGGCCCCTTCGAGCTTCCCGAAGGAGAGGCGAAGGAGCTCGTCCGAGCCGGCCACGCTGAGCTCCGCCTCGAAGCTCGGGTCGGCGAGCCCGGCATCCGCGTCCGAAGGAGGCTCGTCCACGAAGCCGCTCGCCCGCAGGAACTGCAGGGAGGTGAGCAGACCCTCGACGGTGTCGTCCGAGGCGCGCGCCTCGACGGGCGAAAGCATCCGCCAGCCCGCTTCGGCGCCGTCCGCACCGTCTTCGCGCGAGAGCGACACCTCGGCGCCGGGCCAGCGCACCCGCAGTGCCACGACTTCGCCGGCATCGAAGTCGAGCAGGCGCCGGTCGCGCAGGTCGAGGAGCGACTTCTCGAGGGCGTTCACGCGCCAGGTCGCGACGGCGAACACGCGCGCGTCCCCGTCCTGGGCCACGTAGGTGTTGCCGCCGACGGGAGACTTGTCGCCCACGCGCAGCACCCGGATGTCGTCGCCCAGCTCGAAGCGGAGCGAGGGCTCGACGTCGAGGCCGTACTCGGACAGCGCCTCGGGCTCGTCGAAGACGGCCTCGCTGGCCAGGTCGACGAGGCTCGATGCGAGCCCTTCGGCGGCCAGGTCGTCGGCGGGGAAGGCCAGGGGCTCCACCAGGGCCCAGACGCCTTCCGTGCGCTCGAGCCGGACCCGGACGTCGTCGCTGGTGAGCACGGAGAGCGCGGTCACGTCCGCGACGTCGAGGTCCGGGAAGATGGGCTGCGCCTCCCCCTCGACCTCGCGCTCCGAGGCGTCCTGCTCGGTCCAGTAGATGAAGGCTCCGAGGGCGGCGACCAGGACCGCCAGGATCAGGGTGGTGCGCGGATTCACCGGCCCGGCGCCCTGCGCCGCGACCACCACGCGTACACGCCGAAGGCCGCGATCAGCTCGGGGAGCACGAAGAGCGACAGGTAGCGGATCTGCATGAACTGCTCGGAGGAGAGCTGGATGCGGCTGGCCCGCGCCTGCCCGGGTCGCACCGAGATGGCCTCGACGTCTCCGAGCAGCCAGTTCACGCTGTTCACGAAGAGATCCCGGTTCTGGAACTCGTTGATCAGCTGGTTGCTGGCGAAGTCCGCGTCGCCGAACACGACCATGCGAGCCGGCGAGTCGCCCTCGGCCGGAGCCACACCGTCGGGCCGGACCTCGCCGGCCACCGCCACGGAGACGGGTCCGGGGAGATCGTCGGCGCCGAGCTCGGCCTCGCCCTCGCCATAGAAGCGATCGAGGTCCCGCTCGCCCCACGACTCCTCGCCGGTACTGACGATCGTCTCGAAGGGAGAGCCCGCCGGCACCGTCACGCTGCGCGCCACGTGGAAGAGACTCGCCTCGCGCAGCTCGGCGGTGATCGGGTGGGCGCCGTAGGAGGCGGCGAAGGGCGTGGCCGGGCGGCCGAAGAGCCCCTGGAGGCGGTCGAGGACGACGTCGTCGCCGACGTCGACGCCCCACTGCGCGAACTCGCCGGCCAGATCCGTCCGGGCCCGCGGATCGATCAGCACGAGCACGGCCCCACCGCCGTCGACCCAGCGCTGCAGCGCCTGGTGCTCGGACTCGTGGAGCGGACGCGTCGGGCCGGCCAGGACCACCACGTTGGCGTCCTCGGGGACCTCTCCCCGAGCGGCCAGCAAGAGCGACTCCACCACGTAGTTCTCGTTCTCGAGGGCTTCCTTCGCGAAGGCGAAGCCCTCGCCGTCCTCGGCTCCGTCTCCCTCGATGCGCCGCTCGTTGTGGCCCTCGAGGAAGTAGACCTTCTTCTGGTCGAGCCGCGTGAGCTTCACGATCGCGTTGGTGAGCTCCGCCTCGGAGACGTCGCTCACCTGGACCGACTCGCCCCCGATGTCGACGTGGAGCACGCCGCCCTCGAGCCGGCTCGTGTCGATGCCGAGATCGCGCAGACGCCCGGGCTGGGCCTGGGGGTCGACGAACTCGACCTTCACGCGATCGCTCGCGAACTCGAAGCGCTGCAGGAAGTCGCGCACCGGCGGCGCCGCGACCGAGGCGTAGAGCGCCGTGATCTGGACGTCGCGGTCCAGGCCGTCGAGCACCTTCTGGGTCTGGGAGGTGATCGAGTGCGTCGAGGCCTCGGTCCAGTCGAAGCGCGTGTGGTAGCGCGTCGAGAGGAAGGCCAGGCCCGCGAGGAGCGCCACCAGCAGGACCGTCGAGAGGATCGCGCTGGTGCCGTACTTGCCGGCGCGCCTGGCCTCGCCGGAGCTCATCCGCTCCCGGAGTCCCTCGAGCCCCGTGCCGACCGCGATGCCGATCAGCACCAGGCCGACCACGAGGTTGCCGAGGCTCCAGTAGAGCTCGTCGATGCGCAGCGCCAGGCCGGAGAAGAGCTGGACCAGGAAGCTGATCAGCGCGAACGCCAGGGCCAGCAGCCCGAGGGCGCCCAGAAGACTGGTCATCGGGCTCATCAGCGCCACCTCACCGATTCGACCGACGCCTTCGTGAGCACCAGGAAGGTGCCGATCATGAAGGCGAAGTGGGCCAGCGCCCGGGTGTCGACGAGCCCCTCGATCAGCTGCTGGAAGTGGTCCGAGGTCGAGAGCCAGCGCAAGAGCGCCGAGAGGCCGGACTCGGAGCCCACGGCTCCGGTGGCGCCGCCGAGGTCGGCGAAGACCGAGAGCAGCCAGAGCATCAGGATCAGGGGCAGCGCGATGAAGAAGGCCACCAGCTGATTGCGGGTGAGGGAGCTGGTGAAGACGCCGATGGCCGCGTAGGAGAGCCCGACCAGCCACACCCCGAGCAGACCCGAGAGCGTCTTCAGCGGCTCCGGCTCGCCGTAGAGGAAGATGATCCCGCAGAAGAGGCCGAGCATCCCGACGAGCAGGGTCACGAAGCCCGCCGCCGCCAGATACTTGCCGAGCACCAGCTCCCAGATGGTGAGCGGGCTGGTGAGCAGCAGCTCCTCGGTGCCGTTGGCCTTCTCCGAGGCGAACAGGCTCATGGTCACGGCGGGCACGAGGATCAGGAACACGATCCACATGACCTGCAGGAAGGGCGCGATCAGGTGGTCGTTCAGGTTCAGCTGGCGCAGGAAGTCGAACGCCTGGAACTGCTGGGCCTGGGCCAGGTTCGCGTCGAAGGAGAGCACGCTCGCCAGGAAGAGGAAGCCCGCCAGCACCGCGAAGAGCGAGAGCACGACGTAGGCGACCGGCGAGACGAAGAGCGAGCGCAGCTCGCGACTGGCGATGGCGGTGACGTGTCTCACTGCACCGCCTCCTCGCCGCCCTCGGGAGCCGCCGCGTCCGCGCCCGTCTCGCGCAGCGTGAAGCGGGCGAACACGTCCTCGAGACGCCCGCCGTCCCGGGTCAGGTTCTCCATGCTGTCGTCGAGCACCTTCTGGCCGTCGTGGATCATGATCACCCGGCGGCAGATGGCCTCGACCTCGGGGAGGATGTGCGTCGAGAGGATCACCGTGTGGGAGGGCTCGCCCTCTCGCGGCGCCGCGAGGTCGCGGATCAGCTCGCGGATCTCGAGGATCTGGTTCGGGTCGAGACCCACCGTGGGCTCGTCGAGGATCAGCACCGGCGGATCGTGGACGATCGCCTGGGCCAGGCCCACGCGCTGGCGGTAGCCCTTGCTGAGCGAGCCGATCACGCGGCGCGCGACGTGGGAGAGCCCACAGCGCTCGAGGGCACGCTCGACGGCCTGCTTGCGACCGCTGCGGGGTACGTCCTTGATGCGGGCCACGTACTTCAGGTACCCGGAGACGTCCATCTCGGGATACAGGGGCGGCGTCTCGGGGAGGTATCCGATGGCCCGCCGCGCGGCCAACGGCTCGTCGAAGATGTCGTGGCCGTCCACCACCGCCGTCCCGTCGGTGGCGGGCAGGAAGCCGGTGAGCATCCGCATCGTGGTCGTCTTGCCGGCCCCGTTGGGCCCGAGAAAGCCGACCACCTCGCCGGCCTCGGCCTTGAACGAGACGTCGTTCACGGCCACCAGGTCGCCGTAGCGCTTGGTGACACCGAGAGCTTCGATCAACCTCCGCCTCCTCCTCTCTGACTCGCGATCCCGCGCGCGAAGATCTCCATCAGGTTCTGCGCCACGCTCAGGTGATAGGCGCGCGCGTCCTCCTCGCCGCCCTCGAGCCGCGTCACGCCGAGCACGAGACCCGTGATGACCAGGTCGAGCGCGCCCATGAAGACGTAGGCGGCGATGGAGGGATCCACCTCCTTGCGCAGCTCGCCGCTCTCCTGCCCGGACCGCACGATCCGCTCTACGGCGTCCACCAGCCGGCCGACGGCTCGCAGCTGGGTCGGCTCGGAGAAGCGCGAGGAGCGCTGGATCTCGAGCACCAGCACCTTCACCCACTGCGGGTGCAGCCGATAGCCGTTGAGCACCAGGGCCGCGACCGAGAGCAGCCGGTCCTCGGCCGAGCGGGACGAGCCGGCCACGTCCTCGACGGCCTCGAGGAATCCCGTCCACCGCTCTTCGAAGATGGTGGAGAGGATCTCCTCCTTGTTCTTGAAGTAGTGGTAGACGAGGCCGTAGGCGATGCCGGCCTCGCGAGCGATGTCCGAGACGCGGGCGCCGTGGTAGCCCTTGCTCGCGAAGACCTCGATCGCTGCGTCCAGGATCAGGTCTCGCTTCTCGCGCTTGGGATCGCTGGGAAGCTCACTCATGACGCAGGACTCGGCCGGGTGGCGAGAAGCCTTTCCTTCTTGTCTTCTTCTGGTCTTCTCGGCAGCGTGCCGGGCAATGCGGTCAGCGGCCTGGCATCGGTTCTCGGAAGTGCGGGCGGGCAATATACTAACCTGCAATGTCGGGTCGACCCCTGCGGATCGGGCTCGTCGTGGAGCGATTCGTGCCCCATGGCGGGGTGGAGCACGTGGCCTGGGAGGTCGCCCACGGGCTCTCGAGGGCCGGCGACGAGGTCCACGTCTTCTGTCGGGAAGCGGGGCAGACCACGGGATCCGACACGGCGGGCGGCCCCTCGGTTCACCCCAGGGTCCACGTCCTGGGCGGGCCCCGGGGCTGGCAGCCACTGCGGGTCCGGGCGTTCTCGCGCGCCGCGGGGTCCGCCACCCGGGCCCACGGGCTCGACCTGGTCCAGAGCTTCTCGCGGACCCGCCACCAGGACGTGTATCGCGCAGGAGGCGGCTGCCACCAGAGCTACATGGAGCGTGCCTACGGACCGATCGGCGCGCGACTTCGCCGCCTCTCCCCCCGCCACGCCACCCTGCTGGCCATGGAGGCGCGGATCTTCGCCGACCCGGCCCAGACGATCCTGTGCAACTCCCGGATGGTCGAGCGGGAGATCCGGGCCCGCTACGACGTCCCGCCCGAGCGTCTCCGGGTGATCCCGAACGGCGTCGACCTGGCCCGCTTCGATCCGGCGAAGCGCCATGCCGAGGCCGGCGCCGAGGGTCCGCTCTGGCTCTTCGCGGGCCACGGCTTCGCGCGCAAGGGCCTCGACACCGCGCTCCGCGCCCTCGCCGCCTCCAAGTCCGACGGTCGGTTGCACGTCGCCGGAGGCGACGACCCTGCGCCCTTTCGCGCCCTCGCCGCGCGCCTCGACGTCTCGGAGCGCGTGCGCTTCCTCGGTGCACGCGACGATCTCGAGCGCCTGCTCGCGACGGCCGACGCCCTGCTCCTGCCCACCCGCTACGACGCCTTCGCGAACGTGTGTCTCGAGGCGGCGGCCGCCGCCGTCCCGGTCGTCACGAGTGCGGCCAACGGGGCCGCGGAGTTCCTGGAGGGCGCGGCGCTCGTGGTCGACGACCCCGAGGACCATGCGGCCTTCGCGCTCGCCCTCGACCAGCTCGCCGACCGGACGCGCGCAAGGGAGATGGGCGCACGGGGCCGCGCGCTCGCGGAGACGACGAGCTGGGACCATCACGTGGCTGCGCTGCGCGCCCTCTATCGGGAGCGGCTCGCGTGATCGGGCTGCGCTTCCTCTCGGGAGAGGCGGCCGCGCGCGAGCGCATCGAGGCGTGGCTCGACGGAAGCCTCGCCGGCGACACCCTGCGCGACGGCAAGCGGCGGCGCATCGTGCGTCTCCCCGCCCGCAGCGACGACGAGGCGCCGATCCTGGTGAAGCACTTCCGCTCGCCCCGCGGCCGCCACGCCCTGCGCGAGCGCCTGAAGGCC
>JASJCN010000126.1 GCA_030065975.1 Myxococcota bacterium | reverse complement strand
ATCGATTCATGGTGACTCCTCGTGAGAAGTGGGGGCCGATGCGAAGGGTCGGCTCAGCGCCGATCGGCGGTCATCCAGAGCTCCTGCTCGAGCGCAGTCCGGACTTCGAGCCGTCCGGAGTGGACGCCCAGCCCCGGCTGGAAGCGAGCCTCGTAGGTGTACTCGCCCGGCTCGAAACGACAGCCGAGGTCGAGGAAGGAGAGGGTCGGGCGCGACACGAGCCACTCGCCGCGAAGCTCGAGCGTGTCGGGTGCCGCACATTGGATGCGGTCGGCCGCATCGCTGCGGAACTGCACGGTGAAGGGGCCGTTCGAGTAGCCCAGCCAGCGCGGAGACTCCGCGGCGGACACGACGAGGCGTTCCGGCGAGAGCCCGCCCGGCGTGACGGCGACGACCTCGGAGCGCGCGGGCCGATCCGCCGGATCGATGGCTTCGGCCGCGAACTGCGCCGATGCCGCGTTCACCACGAAGAGCACCGCGGTGATCGGAAACACTGCGAGGAAGACGATCTCGAAGAGCTGGCGCGGGAGGGAAGCTCCCGCGTCGTCGGCCGACGTCGAATCGAGAGTCTCGTGGTAGGAGAGTGCCATCGGAGGGCTCCTTGGTTGGCTTCGATCGGGTACGCACCGTTTGCGCGCGAAGCCCGCAAGGAGCGGCTCGCGGCTCGCGGGGCCCGGCGTGGCGGGCGCCCTTGGCGAGGCGCGCCGACCGCCAGGGGGCCTGTGGTACGCTCCTCCCTTCGGGGAACGCGAGTGCGACAGGAGCGCTTCGACCAGATCCGAGAGCTCTTTCTCGAGGCCTGCGAGCTCGAAACGAGCGCGCGGGAGGCCTTCCTGGGCGACCGCTGCGGTGACGACGCAGCCCTGCGCGAGGAGGTCGCTTCCCTCCTCGGCCACCTCGACGATCCGACCCACCGGGACGCGAGGGAGACTCGACCCGGGGACGTGCTGACCGGCCGCTACCGCCTGCTCGAGCGCGTCGGCGAAGGGGGCATGGGCGAGGTCTTCCGCGCCGAGGATCTCGAGATCGGCGTGCCCATCGCCCTCAAGCTCCTGCGCGAGGCGCGAACCGGCGACGCGCTGGCGCGCGAAGTCCGCCTGTCGCGAGAGATCACCCACCCCGCCGTGTGCCGGGTCCACGACCTCGGCGATTTCGCCGGCCGCCCCTTCCTCACCATGGAGTACATCGGCGGGGGCAGCCTGCAGGAGTTGCTGCGCAAGGTGGGCCGGTTGCCCGCGGAGCGAACCCGCGAGCTCGCAGCCGAGCTGAGCCAGGGGTTGGCGGCCATCCACCGGGCCGGTGTGCTGCATCGGGACCTCAAGCCCGCGAACGTGCTCGTGGACGCCGAAGGACAGCCGAAGATCGTCGACTTCGGGATCGCTCAGCTGCGAAAGGGGCAGGACGGGATCCCGATCGGGACTCCCCTGTACATGTCACCGGAGCAGTTCGAAGGAGGCCTGCTCACCGAACGCAGCGACCTCTATGCGCTCGGGGCCATGCTGTACGAGCTCATGGCCGGGCATCCGCCCTTCCGCTCGGACACGCCCGAGGGCCTCCGCGAGCAGCATCGCCACAAGGATCCCGCTCCGTTCTCGGGCTACGAGGGGAGCGCCGATCCCGCGCTCTCCGCCCTGATCCTCGCCTGCCTGGCCAAGCACCCCGACGACCGTCCGCGATCCGCCCAGGCGATCGCCCGGGCCCTCGCAGCCGAGTCGGCTCCGAGCCCGCCGGTGCGGACGCCCGGAACCGAGCAGCGTCAGCTCACGGTGCTCTGCTGCGAGATCGCAGCCGACGAGGACGGCGACGACCTCGAGCGCGTTCGCGCGCGGGTCGCCTCGATCCGGGAGCGCGCCGCGCGCGAAGTCCGCCACTGGGGCGGCCACGTGGCCGGGGACGAGGAAGGCGGCTTCCTGGCCTACTTCGGGTTCCCGAATGCGGACGAGGGAGCGGTCGAACGGGCGCTCCGAGCGGGCCTCGAGGCTTGCGAGGAGCGGCAGCTCGAGACCGGGTCGGAAGCCGAGGAGAGCACCCGACGCTCGGTCTGCGTACGGATCGGAGTGGCGACCGGACGCACCCTGGTCGAGGTCGCAGAGGGCGTGGAGATGCGCGCCGTCGGTGGGGCCACCTCCCTCGCCCGGCGACTCGCTGCCCAGGCGGGGCCGAACCAGCTGCTCGCAACCTCCGCGACGCTCGAGCTCGTCCCCGATCGGTTCGTGGCGGACCCGGCCTTCCCCGGAACCGACGCACGCCGCGTCGTGGCCATCCGCCCTGGAGAAGCGGGGTGGCGCAGCCTCCGCGAGCACACCCCCTTCGCGGGCCGTCGGGAGGAGCTCGCGCTGCTCGGGAGTCGTCTCGAGCGAAGCGTCGGCGGCGAAGGCAGCACGTTGCTCATCCAGGGCGAGGCCGGAATCGGGAAGTCTCGCCTCATCCGTCACCTGCGGCAGCTCGACGAGATCCCTCCGACCCGCTGGCTCGTCGCCCACTGCTCCCCCTTCGCGACGGCCAGTGCGCTCTCTCCGTGGCTTCGCCTCCTCGAGCAGGCCGCCGGCGTCGACGCCTCCGTCGCGGAAGAGCCCTTCCGCCATGCCATCGTTCGCACCCTGGGCGACGCCGTCGAGCAGCCGGAGGATCTCGATGGCGTGCTCGCCCTCCTCGGCATCGAGACGCCCGGGCCGGCCGCACACCTCGAGCAACGGCTGGAGCGGGCCTGTCTGTGCCTGGCCGCGTGGCTCCTGAGCGGCACGCAGGAGCAGCCCCTCGCCATCGTGCTGGAAGATCTGCAGTGGGCCGACCCTTCGACGCTCGCGGTCTTCCGGCTGCTCACCGAGTCGGCCCCGAGCGAGCGGCTCCTCTTGATCGGAACCCACCGGGGCGAGCATGCGCTCGGCCTCGAGAGCCGATCCGGCGTCACACAGGTGTCGCTTCGAGGGCTGACCGCGAGCGAGGCACGGTTCCTTGCAAGCGAGTCCGGCCCGGCCGTCGGGCCCGAGGAGCTGGCGGCACTCATCTCGCGAGCGGATGGCGTCCCGCTGTTCCTCGAGGAGCTGCTCCACACCTCGCTGCACGCCCCCGACGGCCTGCCCGTCGTCCCGGCGAGCCTCCAGGATCTGCTTCTCGCCCGGTTGGATCGCCAGGGCGAAGCGAAGCCCGTGGCCCAGCTGGCGGCCGCCGTCGGTGAGGACTTCACCCGGAAGCTCGTCGAGGACTCCTGGCCGGGCCCTCCCCAGGTGCTGGAGGCGAGCCTCGAGGCACTCGTCGGCGGCGGCATCCTGCACCGGGCCGGCGTCGGAAGCCGTGCTCGCTACCGGTTCCGACACGCTCTGGTGCGCGAAGCCGCCTACGACACCCTGCCCCGCACACAGCGAAGGGCGCTGCATGCTCGCGTGCTCACCGCCCTCGAGGCTTCCGAGCATGCACCGCCTCCCGAGACTCTGGCCTTCCACGCCGATCGCGCCGGCCAGCGCGACCGCGCCTGTCTCCTCTACCTGGAGGCCGGCACGCGCGCGCTGGACAGCGGGGCGAGCCAGGAGGCGCAGTCGCACCTGGAAGACGCACGGACGCGGATCGACGCCCTGGGCGAGACCCGGGAGCGCACGAGGATCGAGGCCCGCATCGAGGCGGTACGAGGCCGGTGCGAGTCGGCGCTGCGCGGCTACGGCGACGGCCACGTCATCGCCACCCTCGAACGCGCGAACGAGCTGGCGGCTCGCGCCGAGGATGCCGAGCAGCGAGTCGCGGCGCTCTTCAACCTGTTCCAGAGCTATCGCATCCGGTGCGACCCGCGGACCGAAGGGGTGCTCTCCGAGCTGAAGGAAGTGGCCGGTCGGATGAGCAGCCATCGCCAGCAGACCGCCGTGCTGGTCTGCGCCGCGGAGTGGCACCTCTGGCGAGGAGAGGTGCCGGAGGCGGCCCGGAGCAGTGAGCAGGCGCTGGTTCGAATCCAGGACGAGGGAGCCCCCGAGCGATCCGAGCTCTTTGCCGAGTCGGTCGAGGTCAACGCCCTCCTCTACCACGGATACAGCCGCTACCTGCTGGGCGACTGTGCCTCGGGCGTTCGCCACGTTGCCGAGGCGCGGTCGCGAGCCGAGGAGCTCCGGTCCGAGCTCGGGATTGCGCTCGGCGCCGCCTTCGCGGCCGAGCTGGCCTTCCTCGAGGAGGATGCGGAGGGGTCCCTCCGCGAGGCGGAGCGCAACCTGGCCTTCGCGCTGCGAAAGGGCATGACCTACTTCGAGGGCCTGAGTCGGGCCCAGCTGGCTCTGGCCCTCTTCGCGAAGCACGGACGCGGAGAAGACGTGGAGCGGGTCGAGGCCCGCCTCGGGGAGCTCGACGGCCTCCAGGTGGGCGCCTACACCGGCCTCCTCCACGCGCGCCTCGCCGCGGCACGGCTCGCCCGGGGCGATGCCTCGGGTGCGCTCGAGGCCTGTGCCGGTGCCCTCGAACGCATCGAGCGGACGAGCGAACGCCTCCCCGAGGTGGACGTCCTCCGAGTGCGAGGACAGGCCCGCATCGCCCTCGGGGAGCCGGGCGAGGAGTGCCTCGCCGCGGCACTCGCGGCGGCGAGGAGCCGGGGCGTACCGTTCCAGGAGCTCTCCGCGGCAGAGGCGCTGGCGAGACACTGGATCGACTCGGAGCGCACCGGCGAGGCTCGCACGATCCTCCTCGAGGCCTGCCAGCGTTGGCCCGAGGACGCGAAGCACCCGGCTCTCGTGCGGGCTCGCGCGAGGCTCGCCTCGCTCGACCGATCCGCGACGGACTAGGCTGCCGGGCTACCTTCGGCCCATGCGGGAGGAACTGCGGGCGCGCGTCACCCAGGCCCTCGAGGAGCTGCCGGAGGATCCCGAAGCCGCGCGGCGGGCCGCCGAGGATCTCCTTCCCGAGGTCTACGAAGAGCTTCGCCGTATCGCCGGCGGAATGCTGCGGCGCGAACGCGCCGGGCACACCCTCGATGCGACGGGGCTCGTCCACGAGGCCTACATGCGCCTGGCCGACCAGCAGCGCGTCCAGTGGCAGGGCCGCACCCACTTCCTGGCCGTCGGGGCCCAGGCGATGCGCCGGCTGCTGATCAACCACGCCGTCGCCCGCAAGCGCCAGAAGCGCGGCGGCGAGTGGCAGCGCGTGACCCTCACCGGGACGCCCGGCGGTGGGCTCGCGACGGACCTCGATCCCGAAGAGCTCCTGACCCTCAACACCGCCCTCGAGGCCCTCGCCGAGCTCTCGGACCGCCAGGCGAAGGTCGTCGAGTGCCGCTACTTCGCGGGGATGACGGCCGACGAGACCGCGGCGGCGTTGGGCGTCTCCAAGCGGACCGTCGAGGGCGACTGGACCTTCGCCCGGGCCTGGCTCAAGCGCGAGCTCAGCGGCGCGGCCGACTGACCCGAGCGCCGCCCGCCCTCAGCGAGCAAAGCCGAACAGGCGCCGGAAGAAGCCCGCCCGCGGCGCGGGCACCTCCGCACCGACCGGGGCCGGTGCCACCTCGGCGTCGATCGCGACGGCGGGGACGACCTCGAGCTCGGGCTCGACGGACTCGGCCTCCACGTGGCGGATCCGGTGCTCGTCGGAGATCGCATGCTCGACCGGCCGGCTGGGCTCGCCCGGCCCCATCCAGACGGCGGGGCTCCAGTGCATCCACTCCTTCTCGGGCTTCGGGTGGAGCGGGAAGAGCGTACCGGGGCGAACCGGGGTCCCCTTCTCGTCGGGCGTCGCGAAGGCCACGCCCCCGGCCAGCATCGACTGCAGCGAGCCGGTGTCGATCTCGAGGCCCGAGAGCCCCAGATGGGCGTGGATGCCGCTGGTGTTCCAGAAGCGCGTGTTGCTGCGCACGAGCCGTGCGTACTCCGGCTCGATCTCGGCGTGGATGCGGACCGTGCGCGCATCCTTCGAGAGCTCGCGCTCGACGATCGTGCCGACCTCGAGCTCGCGATAGGTGACGGGGTCGCCGGCCTTGACCGAGGCGCCCGAGAACGCCTCGAGGACGATGGCGAGCCCTCGGGGCCGCGTCGTCGGCACGTCGACGACGTGGTCGATCCGCTGCTCCGGCCGATCGCCGATCCAGATGCGCGGCGTCCAGGCGAGCCACTCGGGCTCGGCGTCGTGGTGGAGCGCGAAGCGAGCGCCGTCCTCGGCCCGCTCGCCGGGGCGTTCCGGCGTCGCGAACGAGATGCCGCCCTCCAGGATCGAGGCCAGAGAGCCGGTGTCCAGATCGAGCCCGTCGAGGCCGACGTGCAGCTTCACGCCCGAGGCGTCGAAGAAGCGGCTGTCGCTGCGCACCAGCGGCGCGTAGCGGGCCTCGATGTGGACCTGATACAGGATCGCCACGGCGTCGTCGGACAGGCGGTGGCTCCCGACGTGCCCGACCTTCTGCTTGCGGTAGTAGACCGGAGCGCCTTCGGCGATGCCGCTGCCGACCAGCGCCTCGACCGTGACGTTCAAGCCCTCGCTGCGCTCCATCACCTTCCGAGCCTCGTCGTGGCTCGCGTGCAGGACGAAGCGCGCACCCTTGCCGACGGGCTCCTGGCCGGCCGCCGGCTTCGGGTTGGCCAGCTCGATGCCGCCGGCGAGGAGGGTGCCGAGCGACGCGGTCTGGATCTCGAGCCCTTCCGCTCCCAGGGACACCGAGAGCCCGCTCGCGTTCCAGAACAGGGTGGACGGCTTGATCAGATGGGCGAAGCGGCGGTACACGAAGGCGTCGACCTCGAAGCGCTTCCCATCGTGCATCAGGCGGTGCTTCTCGACCTCACCGACCCGGACACCGTTGTACGTGAGGGGCGCACCCGGGCCGAGGCTCCCGACGCTCTTCGCGTGGAGCGAGATCGCCACCGCCCCGCGGTGGGCGGCGGTCGTGGGTGCCTCATCGAGGACTTCGAAGACGCGCTGGGGATCGCCGCCGGCCTCCGGCAGGACGTTCAGGTAGACCCCCGACACGAGGGTCTCGAGGCCGGAGATGCCGCTCAGCGAGACGTGGGGCGTCACCTTCCAGAAGCGGGTCCGCGCCGTGAGATAGGGCGAGGCATCCTTCACGAGCTCCGCCTGGGCGATCACCGACGTCAGGTCGTCACTCAACGCGATCTCGGTGATCACCCCGATCGCGACGTCGCGGTACTTGATCCGCGTCTTGCCCGGCTCGAGACCGGAGGCGTCCTCGAAGTGGAGCTCGATCGTCGGGCCCTGGTTCGACAGGGTCTCCCACGCGATGCCTCCGCCGATGAACACGGCCACGACGGGGACGAGCCAGACCAGGGAGATCCCCCGGCTCTTGCGCAGCTCGGCGGCTTCGGGCTTTCGGTCGTTTCGATGGGTCACGGTGAATCCTCCTCGGTGTCCCAGATGAGCCGCGGATCGAAGCTGTCGGCGGCGAAGATCGTGATGATCACGACGGCGGCGAAGAACGTGGCGCCCGGGCCCGGCGCGATCGTTGCGACGACGCCGAGCTTCACGAGGGCGACCAGGATCGAGATCATGAAGATGTCGATCATCGACCAGCGGCCGACGACCTCGGTCAGCCGGTAGAGCGTCGTGCGGTCGCGCTGCCGTGCGTCCGAGCGGCGGGCGACCGAGATGCAGAGCCCCGCCAGAACGACGAGCTTCAGCATCGGCACGAGCACGCTCGCGAAGAAGACCAGGATCGCCAGCGACCACATGCCCCCTTCGACGAGGGCCTGGACCCCGCCCAGGATCGTGTGCGGATCGCCGCGTCCGAGCTTCTGCACGGTCATGATGGGAAAGACGTTCGCCGGGACGTAGAGCAGCGCCGCGGTGACCACGAGCGCCAGGGTGCGGTTCAGGCTGTCGGGCTTGCGCAGGTGGATCGCGGCCCCGCAGCGATCGCACGTCGAGTGCCCGACCGCCGGAGTGAGCGCGCTGCATCCGTGACAGCTCGCGAGCCCGAACGAGCTCGCGGTGGGTGCGGGCGCGCTCATCGCGTCGCCTCGTGCGGGCGCGCTCATCGCTTCGCCTCGAAGCGTTCCCAGACCTCGTGGGGGTCGAGGGTGGAGACGGAGGCCGTCGTGAGCAGCATCAAGGCGACGAAGGCGTGGAAGGCGATCCCGAGCTCGACCGTCGCCATCTGCGAGAGCTTGACGAAGGCCACGAGGACTCCGAGCAGGTAGACCTCGAGCATTCCCCACGGATGCAAGGCCGCGAGCGCCCGGAAGGCGCGCGGGCCGTGCACTCCGACCCGACGGGATCGCCCCCCCGAGAGGGAGAGCATGAGGATCACGTTCCCCAGGATCTTGATCAGCGGAACGGCGATGCTGACGACGAAGATCAGGACGGCCAGCGGAACGAAGCCGCCCTGCCAGAGCTCCTTCACGCCGGAGAACAGGGTCATCTCCTGGGTCCGGCCCTCGAGCGAGAACGCGAGGAACGGATAGGCGTTCGCGAGGACGAAGCAGACCAGCGCCGCCAGGGACAGCGCGAGGGTGCGCTCGAAGGAGCGTGCGCGAGAGACCCGGAGCAGCGCTCCGCAGCGACGACAACGGGCCCGGCTTCCGGGCCTCGGCATGGGCCGCTGCATCAGCAGGTCACAGTCGTGACAGGCCACGAGATCGGAGAGATCCAGGTCGGGCTCGATCGGGGCAGCGGGGCTCGTCCGCTCGTCCATGGGGTCCTCGGCAGTCGGGTTCAACCGGGAACGCCGGATTCCTCGGGAAACCCCGCAACCTTCTCCTCGCGGGGCTCGGCCTGGTACATGGAGACCAGGCGGGCGACGAGGATGGTCAGGTAGAGCACCCCGGTCACGTACTCGAGCATGGCCAGGGATCGGGCAGGGGCGGTCTGGGGCGAGATGTCGCCGTAGCCCGTCGTGGTGAGGGTCGTGAAGCTGAAGAAGAGGAGCTCGGTCCAGCCCTCCGGCCCCGACGCTCCGAACGCCTCGGGCTCGAGCGCCACCAACAGGGCGTAGGCGGAGGTCCAGGCGACCCCGAAGAGCAGGTAGACGCAGACCGCCCCGGCCAGGGTGTCGGCATCGACCCGTGCGCGCCCGAAGACCTCCCGGGCGAGGGCGGCGGTCGCCAGCCCGTAGAAGAGCATCTCGAGGCCGTGCCCGGCCAGTGCTGCGCCCGGAGGCAAGCCCGGTGCCCAGTCGAGGAGGATCACGACGCCTGCGAGACCCGCGGCGAGCGCTCGATGGCGCGTGCGTAGACCCACCGCGAAGAGCGCCGCCAGCACGGCCCCGGACGCCAACACCTCGAGGCCGATGGCGCCCACCTCGCTTCGCTCCAGGTAGGGGTAGCCGGCGAGGAGGAGCAGAAGCGTCCCCAGCAGGAGCCGGTAGCGGCGCGCCACGGCCCAGGCGAGAAGGTCTCGAGGGTCAGCCACGGGCCAGCGGGGGAGACGGGACGCGACGCAGGGTCGCCGACAGCACGGGCACGAAGATCAGGGTCAGGCCCGTCGCGAAGGTCAGCCCGAACATCACCGCAACGGCCATCGCCACGAAGAACACGTCCTGGAGCAGCGGCAGCATGCCCAGCACCGTCGTCGCGGCCGCCATCATCACCGGCCGGAGCCGGCTCACCCCCGCTGCGACGATGGCGTCGTAGGGCTTCATGCCGGCGCTCTCGTTGCTGTTCGTCTCGTCGATCAGCACGATCGCGTTCTTGATCAGCATGCCCGACAGGGCCAGCGTCCCCAGGGTCGCCATGAAGTTGAACGGCATGTCGAAGACGAGGAGGCCCGCCGTCACGCCGATCAGGGCCAGGGGCACCGTCAGCCAGATCGTGAGCGGCTGCACGAGGTTGTTGAACAGCGCGATCACGATGAAGATCATCACCACCAGGAAGAGCGGAATGTTGCCGGCGAGCGCTGAAACGGCCTTGTTGGAGTCCTCGTGCTCCCCGCCCCACTCGATCCGGTAGCGCGAGTCGATCCGGCCTTCGGCCTGCAAGCCAGCGAACCAGGGCTCGATCCGGTCCGACAGAGAGGACCACAGCTGCGACGTCTGCCCCTGCAGCTGGTCTGCGTGCAGGGTGATCGTCGGACGTCGATTCCGGCGGAAGATCATGTCGTCCTGGAAGTCCGTCTCGAATCGCTCGACGATCTGTCGAAGCGGGATCATGCGCCCGGCGGCCGGGCTCTCGATCTGCAGATCGAAGAGGCTCTCGAAGCGGGCGCGTTCCCCGAGCGGGGCCCGCCACACGATGGGCAGCACCCGATCCTCGTCTTCGGGCCCTCCGGCCCCACCGCCCTGACGGAACACGCCGACGGTGGATCCCTGGAAGGCCATCTCCAGCTGGCGGGCGACGTCCGGGCGCTCGATCCCGTTGCGACGCGCCTGGGCGCCCTCGAGGACGGGCCGGACGACCTTCACCGGCTCCTTCCAGTCGAGGCGCACGTACTTGGCCAGGGGATCGGCCTCCATCCGCCGGGCCGCTTCCTGGGCCAGATCGCGCAGCGTCTCCGGATCGGGCCCCGAGAGTCGCAGCTGCACGTTGCCACCCCGCCCCGGACCGATCTTGAAGCGCTTGCCGTAGACGAGCGCACCGGGCAGCTGATCGCGTGCCCAGGCCTCGATCTCCCGGATGTCTTCCGGGATCCGCTCGCTGTCCGCGACGTTGACGATCAGCTGGGCGTAGGCGGGATTCGGAAGCTCCGGGTTGTAGACGAGCAGGAAGCGCGCGGCCCCTGCGCCCACGTGGGTCGCGACGGCGCTCGTGTTCTCCCGATCCAGCACCTGCTCGGCCAGGCGCATCGCCACGGCGTCCGTGTCGCGGATGAAGGTTCCCTGGGGCAGCCAGAGATCCAGGGTGTATTGGGGCCGCGACGAGGCGGGGAAGAAGCCGTCGGGGAGCAGCCCGAAGCCCGCGACGGAGAGCGCGAAGAGGCCCGCGACCACGCTGATCGTGACCCAGCGGAAGCGGATCGCCCCCTCGAGCATCGCTCGATACAGCGCGAAGAAGCGGCCGCCGTACGGATCGTCCGAGGGAGCGGAACCCGAGCCCGGATCCGCCTTCTTCGGGCGGAAGAGCATCACGCAGAGCAGGGGCGTCAGGGTCACGGCCGTCAGCCAGCTCATCAAGAGCGACGTGAGCAGCACCTGGAACAGGGAACGGCAGAACTCGCCGGTGTCGTCCTGGGAGAGCCCGATGGGGCCGAACGCGAGCACGGCGACGATCGTGGCACCGAGCAGGGGCCACTGATTCTGGGAGACGACCTGCCGGGCGGTCTCCAGGGGATCGTCCCCGCGTTCCAGGCGTATCTGCATGCCTTCGGTCACGACGATCGCGTTGTCCACCAGCATGCCCAGGGCGATGATCAGCGCGCCGAGCGAGATGCGTTCGAGCATCACGCCGAGGCCGTCCATCACGATGAACGTGGCGGTGATCGTGACGAAGAGGATGAAGCCGATCAGCAGTCCGGCTCGCAGCCCCATGAAGCAGAGCAGCACGACCACCACGATCACGATCGCTTCGACCAGGTTCACGACGAAGCCGTCGACCGCCTTCTCGACGGCGTCGGACTGCATGGCGACGACGTTCAGCTCGATCCCGATGGGCCGCAGCGGCTCGAGCTCGTCCATGCGCTCGGCGAGCGCCTTGCCCATCGCCACCACGTTGCCCCCCTCGGCCGTGGAGATGGCGAGACCGACGGCCGGCGCGGCGTCGACGCGTCGGACGTCGTGGCCGGGATCGGACCCGTCCGCGTCCGCGAGCCCTTCTCCTTCCGGTCGGGCCCGCTTGTAGCTCATGCGCAAGATGCTCTCGGGCGGATCCACGTACGCGAGGGTCACGCTCGCGACGTCGCCCAGGTGGATCTGGCTCGTCCCGCCGACACCCTCCAGCAGGAGCTGCTCGATCTGCTCCGGAGACGTCGTGTGTCCCGTCGGCTCGATCGCGACCCAGCTCGTCCCGACCCGGGCGTGGCCGGCCGCGGCGGCCAGGTTCCGGGCGGCCAGGGCCTCGATGATCTGGTCCTGGGAGACTCCGAGCTCGGCCATGCGGTCTCGCTTCATCTCGAGATGGACCGCCCGTCGCTGCACGCCGAAGAGCTGGATGCCCTTCACGTCCTTCACGAGGAGGAGCTCGCGCCGGAGCAGGTCGACGTAGGCCTTCAGCTCCGACTCGGTGTAGCCCTCCCCGGTGATCGCGACGTAGACCCCATAGACGTCGCCGAAGTCGTCGTCGACGACGCTCGGGCCCGCGCCCGGGGGAAGCTCCGATTGGGCGCCCCCGACCTTGCGGCGGAGCTCGTCCCAAACCTGGGGCAGCTCGGCTTTGCCGTAGATGTCCTTCATCGTGACGCGGACGATCGACAGGCCCCGGAGCGAACGGGACTCCACCCGCTTGACCTGACCCAGGCGCTGGATCTCACGAGCCACGGCGTTCGTGACCTCGGTCTCGACCTCTCCGGGCGTGGCCCCCGGGTAGGGAGTCACGACCAGCGCTTCCTTGATGGTGAACTCGGGATCCTCCAGCCGGCCGAGCTCGTCGTACGAGATCAAGCCGCCGATCACGAGGATCACGGTCAGGACCAGACTGACGGTCCGCTTGCGGATCGTGATCTCAGCGGGATTCATGTCGGGAGCCTCCTTCGGGCCGGTAGAGGCGCACGGCCTGGCCGTCGCGCAGGTGGTGGACGCCCGCGCTCGCGATGCGCTCCCCGGGTTCGAGCCCGGACTCGATCTCGATCCGGGCGTCTGCGACCAGCGACCCCACGGAGATCTCCCGCCGTGACACCGTCATGGCGTCGGGGTCCAGCACGAACACCCACGGCGTCTTTCCAGGGGCGCCCAGGACGGCCGCGGCGGGAACGGTCCGATCGGGGCCACCCGGCCTCGCAGGCGGTACCCACTCGACGGTGGCCGTCATGCCCGGCAGGACCTCGACGTCCTCCGGTCGAGGCATGCGCAAGGTCACGGGGAAGGTCTGCGTGACCGGGTCGGCGGAGGTGACGACCTCCTTCAGCGACAGCGCGAAACTCCGACCGGGCAACGCGGAGAAGCGAGCCGAGAGGCGTCCGAGGGCCGCTGGATCGACTCCGACCATGTCGGCCTCCGGGACCTCGATCCGAACCTCGAGGAACCTTCCGTCGTGGAGCGAGAGCACGGGCTGATCGGCGACGACCTGCTCGAAGTCCTGGACGAAGCGGTCGGCGACCGTGCCGTCGAAGGGCGCGACCAGGCGGGCATCTTCGAGCGCCTTGCGCCGAACCGAGACCTCGGCACGAGCCACGCGCATGCGCGCCGTCGCGAGGTCGACCTCCTGCTGGGAGACCGCTCCGGACGCCGCGACGGCCTCGAGGCGCGCCAGGGTCGTGCGGGACTCCTGGTAGACCGCCTCGGCACTGGCCAGCGCGTTCTCTAGATCGCGCGCGTCGAGGCCCGCGAGCAGGTCCCCCTTGGCGACCGGCTGGCCCTTGATCACGGGCAGCTCCAGGATCCGACCGGGAATGCCGAACGACACCTGGACGCTGCGGTCGGCGTGGACCCGGCCGGGGTAGTGGCGGACCTCGTTCCGGACCGCGTCGCCGAAGACGAAGGTCTTGACCGGGCGCGCGGGCCGTTCGAGGGATGCTTCGCCCTTCGAACCCTTCGAACCGCACCCCGAACTCACGAACAGCAGAACGACCAGCATTAGCCAGGCGTTGCGTCGCAGGTTCGCTCCAGACGCGACAGACGCGAGCATCTCGTTCCTCCTCTTCTCGCAGCTCAGGCGACTCATCACTAGAAGCCTCCGCCCAGCGCCGCATACAAGGCGATGAGGCTCTGCACCTGGCGGCCCTCGCTCTCCGCGAGCTCGTCCTGCTGCTCGAACAGGGCGCGCTGCGAGTCGAGGACGCGCTGGAAGTCCGCCAGGCCGTTTCGATACAGCTCGAGCACCCGGGCCACCGAGTCCCGAGCCGAGCGCACCGAGCGACGCAGCGCCTCGATGCGTTCGCCCTCGCGAACGAAGGCGTCCGCGGCACTCTCCACCTCGGCGACCGCCTCGCGCAGCGTGTGCTCGGTCTCCGCCCGCATCTCGGCCGCCACGGAGCGTTGAGCGGCGATCTCGCTACGCACGCGGCCCCCGTCGAAGAGGTTCCAACGGATCGAGGGACCCACGCCGAACGCGGTCGCATCATGCTGGGCGAGTCGGGCCAGCCGCAGGGCGTCGAAGGAGAAGGAGCCGAGCAGCGACACCCGCGGATACAGCCCGGCCTGCGCCACGCCGATCCGGGCCGTCTCCGCCGCCAGCTCCCGCTCCGCGCGCCGGAGATCGGGGCG
>JASJCN010000125.1 GCA_030065975.1 Myxococcota bacterium | reverse complement strand
CCCCGGCCCGCGACGGGAGCTGCGCGAGTCGCCCGGCCAGCGTCCGCTGCTCCTTGCGGGCGGCGCGATCATGGGCGCGGCCCTGCTGCTGCAGCTCTTCGCCTTCCGCATCCTGCCGGTGGCGACGGTGGATGCCGCCAAGCGCACGGCCGCCAACGGGGTGTCCGCCGTGCTCGGGCGCGTGCTCTTCGAGGAGCGGGACGCCTGGCGTCGTGGAGCCGCGGGGCTCGTGATGAGCGCCGGCGTGGCCTTGATGCTGCTCGGCTGATCTCAGAGGTGGTCGAGCAACCCGATCAGGGACTCGACCCGCGCGACGCCGCCGTCGAGCCCGAGCCCGACGAAGGGCGTCCCGGCGGCATGGGCCGCCTCGCGGTCGTAGCGCGAGTCGCCGATCAGGAGCGCTTCGCCCGGCGCCACGCCGAGGCGCTCGCACGCGAGGAGCACCATGTCCGGGGCGGGCTTCGGGTTCGGTGTGTCGCTGCCCCCGATCACGTGGTCGGGCGTGGCTTCGGCGCGGCGCACGAGGTCGGTCGCCAGAGGATTGGGCGTGTTCGTCACCACCGCGCTCGGGAGGCCGCGCTCCCGCAGCACCTCGAACACCCGGGGCACGGCGGGATCCACTCGAAGGTGATGCAGGTACCTCGGGAACTCGACGTCGTAGCGAGCTGCGATCTCCTCGAGACTGCGGCCGGGATAGAACTTGTCGCGATCGTCGACGATGCCCTGCCCGAAGCAGTCGTCGAAGGTCGCCTCGGCGATCTCGGGCACCGAGAAGTGGCGCGCCGTGGCGTTCATCACCTCGCGCCAGACGCGCTCGCTGTCGATCAGCACGCCGTCGAGATCGAAGAGCATGGCGGCGGGCGGACTCATCGAAGCGCCGCTCCCAGCACCTGACCGGCCAGCCGGATGGCCTCGGGCTCGTGGCCGTTGGCGGGAAGATTCACGACGATGCCGTCGAGCCCGGTCGCGATCAGCTCGTGGATGCGGGCGCACACGGTATCCGGGTCGCCCATCACGATCAGTCGCTCGACGTTCGCCTTCACGCCCTCGGGCAGGCCGCGAAAGTCCAGGCCTCGGCGGGCGAAGAAGGCGTCCCGGGCCGCCTCGGCCTCTGCGTGGCTCTTGGCCAGGATCAGCGAGCCCAGCCAGGAGACGTGGATCTCCCCGCGATCGCGCCCGAGCTCGTCGCAGTGGCGCGCCAGGGCGTCGAGCTTTCGGGGCACTTCTTCGAGCGGGCACGTGAGGTTGCTCTCGTCGGCGTAGCGGGCGACGAGACGCAGGGTGCGCCGCTCGCCGTTTCCGCCGATCAGGATCGGGATGCCGCCCGCCTGGATCGGCGCCGGGACGTTCAGGGCCTCGTGGGTGTGGAAGTGGCGCCCCTCGAAGCTCGGGCGCTCGCCGCGGAACATCGGCCCGAGGATCTGCAGGGCCTCCTCGAGCTTGTCGAGCCGCTCGCCCAGCGTTCCGAACGCGAAGCCGTAGCCCCGGTGCTCGGGCTCGAACCAGCCGGCGCCCACGCCGCACACCGCGCGCCCCCGGGAGACCACGTCGAGGGTCGTCACGATCTTCGCGAGCAGGGCCGGGTTCCGATAGGTGTTGCCCGTGACCAGGGTGCCGAGCCGCAGGGAGTCGGTCTGCCCGGCCAGGGCGCCGAGCAGCGTGTAGGCCTCGAGCATGCGGTTCTCGGGCGGGCCCAGCATCGGCAGCTGATAGAAATGGTCCATCACGAAGACGGTGTCGAAGCCGGCCTCCTCGGCCGCCCGGGCCTGCTGCACCAGGCTCGCGAAGAGGTCCGCGTCCTCGACTCCGGGGAGGTCGAAGTTCGGGATCTGCAGGGCCAGTCGCGTGTAGGACGACCGGGAAGCGGTCATGACTTGGCTCCTCGGGCGCAAGGAGGAGGGAGGCTAGGAGCCCCGGCCGGCCGCGCGCAAATCGGGGCACGGCGGGAGCGGCGAGGGGCTAGAATGCGCGACCCGGATGGACTCCACCCCCCCGACCGACGTGCCCCAGAAGCTCGCCTGGCACACCAAGCTCGTCTACGGGCTCGGGGACCATACGGTCAACCTGGCGCTCACCTCGCTGCAGTTCTTCTTCGGCTTCTTCCTGACCGAGGTGGCGGGGCTCCGCCCGGCCCTGGCCGGGCTCGTCCCCCTGGTCGGGCGGGCCGTCGACGCGTTCACCGATCCGACCATGGGTCGCCTCTCCGACATGACCCGTTGGAAGGCCGGGCGCCGGCGGCCCTGGCTGCTGATCGGCATGGTGCCCTTCGGCGTGATGTTCACCCTGCTCTGGTCCGACCCCGGCGCCGAGACGAGCCAGGGCGTGAAGTTCGCCTGGTTCGCGATGGCTTACGTGCTGTTCAGCCTGTCGTCGACGGTGATCGCCGTGCCCTACCTCGCCCTCACCCCGGAGATGACGAGCAGCTACGACGAGCGCACCTCGATGAACGCGTTCCGCGCGGCGCTCGCGATCACCGGCACCCTGGTGGCCGTCACGACCATGCGCCCGCTGGCCGAGGCCTTCGGAGGCGGGCCCGAGGGCTGGGCGTGGGCCGGACGCACCTACGGGGTGTGGCTGGTCATTCCCTGGCTCGCCGTCTGGGCCGTCACGTTCGAGCGCCGTTCGGAGCCGCCGCGGGGCGAGAGCTTCTTCGCCGGCGTGCGCTCGCTGTTCCGGCACCCCTCGTACCAGTGGCTCACGGCCCTCTACATCCTGAGTCGGGTGGCTCTCGACCTCACGGTCGCGATGTTCATCTACTACTTCACGTTCTGGCTGAACCGTAGCGCCGACTTCGAGCTCACCATGGGCCTCTTCCTGGTGACGGTGATCGTGGTCCTGCCCTTCTGGCTCTCGGTGGCCCGGCGCTTCGACAAGCGCGTGATCTTCATCGCCGGCGCGCTCTCGTGGGTGGTGTCGTGCATGATCATCTTCGCGGGCCAGCCGGAGTGGCCGCGCTGGGCGATGTTCGTGCTCGCCATCGCCGCGGGATCGGGCTACGCGGCATCGGACCTGATGCCCTGGTCCATGCTGGGCGAGGTCGTCGACGAGGACGAGCTGCGCGGCGGGCATCGGCGCGAAGGCATCTACTACGGCTTCTTCACGTTCCTGCGCAAGCTCGGGGGCGCACTCGGCGTCGCCATCGCGTTCCTCGTGCTCGACCTGGTCGGCTTCCAGTCGGGCTCGGAGGAGCCCCAGAGCGATCGCGCGCTCTTCACGATCCGGGTCCTGACGGCCGTCGTGCCCGCCACCCTCGTCCTCCTCGCCGCCTTCGTGGCGCTGCGGTACCCGCTGAGCCGCGCACGCCACGAGGAGATCCTGGTCGAGCTCGAACAGCGCCGAGAGCGAGAGGCCGGACGGGAGGACGTCTGAGCCGATCCATGCCCTTCCTCGGCTGGCGCATGGTCGGCGTGGCGTTCGTCGCCGACTTCATCTCGGTCGGCTTCATGTTCTACTCGTTCGGCGTCTTCATCCACGCCATCGAGGCCGACATGGGCTGGACGCGCTCCCAGGTCTCGTGGGCGCTGGCCGCCTCCAACCTGGCGAGCGCCGTGGCCGCGCCGCTGGTGGGCCGCACCCTCGACCGCATCGGCGTGCGCCGCGTGATGGCGGCGGGATGCATCGTGCTCGCGGCGGGCTTCGCCCTGCTGGGGCAGGTGGCGGCGCTCTGGCAGTTCCTCTTGATCTTCGGAACGCTGCTCGCCGCCGGCGCCCAGTCCACGGGCCATCTCACGTCGGCGAAGCTCGTGGCCAACTGGTTCGCCGCCCGTCGTGGCACCGCGCTCGGCATCGCCACCATGGGCATCTCGCTCTCGGGCCTCGCGATGCCGCCCATCGCCACCGCCCTGATCGATTCCTTCGGCTGGCGCACGAGCTTCCACCTGTACGCCGCGGGCACCCTGGCCCTGGTGCTGCCGCTCGCGCTCTTCGTGGTGGTGAACCGTCCCGAGGACCGCGGCCAGCGACCGGACGGCGAGGCCCCGCCCGCCGAGCACGAGGCCGCACCCGTCCCCGAACGCACCTGGCGCTCGGGGGAGATGCTCCGGGAGCGGGGCTTCTGGGGCGCGGTGCTGCCCTTCTCGATCGGCTTCTTCGCCAACTCGGCGGTGCTGACCCACCTCGTCCCCCACGCGCGGCACCTGGGCATCGACGCCTACCCCGCCGCCGCGCTGCTCTCCTTCGTCGCCGGCGCCGGGGTCGTCGGGAAGGTCGTCTTCGGCCAGGTCGCGGATCGCATGGGAGCGCGCACCGCGGTGGCGCTCTCGTTCGCCCTCCAGCTGCTCGGCGTCGTGCTGCTGCTCGTCTTCGAGGACTGGCCGCGCATGGTGGCGACCGGGGTGGTGTTCGGCTTCGGCATGGGCGGGATGGTGCCGCTCCAGAGCACGCTCGTGGGCGAGACGTTCGGCCGCGTCTCCTTCGGCAAGGCGCTCGGACTGATGCGCCCCTTCCAGGTCCCGATCCACGCCATGGGCATCCCCTTCGCCGGGATCGTGTTCGAGCGGGCCGGGACCTACACGTTCGCCTTCCAGGTCTTCGTCGCCACCTACGTGCTGGCCATCGCGATGGTCGTGTGGCTGGGGAGGAGCCGCCCGGCTCGAGAACCCGGCCACGGCCACGGACGAGCGGGCTAGGCTCCGCGCGTGGCCTTCGAAGACGACGACAAGGTGACCCCGAACGGCGGCACCGTGCGACGCCTCCGGCGCGACCGCGGCTGGTCGCGCCGCGCCCTGGTGAAGGCGATCGCCGACGCCACCGAGCGCGAGTCCGGCGTCCGCCAGACCCTCACGGTCAACCAGATCGAGTGGATCGAGGAGAGCAGCGAGCGCGTGGCGTACGCCACCGTGTGCCGCATCGCCGCGGGACTCGACTGCAACCCCGTGGAGCTCCTCCAGGTCGACTGACATGGGCGAGGGCCAGGGCTGGGCACACAGGAGCGCAGGGCTCGTCTTGGGACTCGGGCTCCTCGGCTGCGTCTCGAATCCCGTCCAGGTCGGAGAGGAATCGGCCGAACTCCTCGCGCCCGGGATCGCGGAGCTGCAGCGGCGGGCCGCGGAGACGCGGATCGACGAGGCGGCGGCCTATCGCGACGGCGTCTGGGATCCCGCCTATTTCGACCGGCTGATCCCGAGCGAGGGCCTCGAGATCGAGGGGCTGCGGCGCCGTCACGCGCGTCCGGGCGTGGGCGTTCCGTTGGTCGGCCTGCGGGAGAACCCGGGTGGAGCCGAGCCCTACCTTCCGCCCGAAGGCATCACCCGGCCGGTGACGGCCGTCCGGACAGCGAGCCCGGACGGAGGGACCGCGTGGCGGCTCCTCGACCCTACGGTCCACGCACGCATCGACACGCCCGAGGGTCCCCGCGACCTGGCGGCGGACTTCACCGCTCCCTACGCCCTGCTCGTCTCACGCACCCGCTTCGCGTCGCTCGAGATCACGGCCACGCTGCGATACAGCGAGATCGAGGAGCGCGCCGGGATCTTCCTGATCGATCGCTACGACCCGGACCGGATCCCCCTGCTCATGGTGCACGGCCTCGTCTCGAGCCCGCTCACCTGGCGCGAGCTCACCAACGACGTCCTCGGCGACGCGGACCTGCAGCGTCGCTATCAGGTCTGGCACGCGGTGTATCCGACGGGCGTCCCCTACCTGCATGCGGCCGCCGACTTTCGCGATGCCTGGCTCGAGATGCGCCGCACCCTCGACCCGGAAGGGCGCCACCTCGCCTCGCACCATCGGGTGATCGTCGCCCACAGCAAGGGCGGGCTGCTCACCAAGACCCTGGTGGCCGACAGCGGGACCCGGCTCTGGGACGCGGCCTTCACCGCGCCGCCCGGGGCCCTCTCCGCGAGCGAAGCGGATCTCGCCGAGATGCGTCGCTTCCTGTTCTTCGAGCACGACCCGTCCGTGCGTCGCGCCGTCTTCATCGCGACGCCCCATCGCGGAAGCCGCCTGGCGGACAACCCGCTCGCGCGCATGGTCGCCTCGTGGATCGCGCTCCCCTTCGACGACGCCGGGCCCTTCGAGCGGGTGCTGGACCAGAACCCGGATCATCTCACCACGAGCTTCCAGCGGCGTCGCTTCACCGGCCTGCCCACCGGCCCGCGCGCCCTCTCCCAGCAGGACCCGCTGATCGGGACCCTCGGCGCCCTGCCGGTGGATCCGCTGGTTCCCTTCCACACGATCCTCGGCCGCGCCGAGGCCGATGGCGCATCGGACGGCGTCGTCGAGCACGCGAGCTCGCGCCTCGAAGGAGCCGCGTCCGAGCTCGTCGTGGAAGACGCCGGGCACGACGTGCACCAGCACCCGGAAGCGATCGCGGAGGTGCTGCGCATCCTGCGCGAGCACGCGGCCTCGCTAGAAGATCAGCGGAACCCCGTCCGGCCAGCCGTCGATGGCGGCGACGGCGTGGGCGATCTCCGTGGCGAGCAGGATTCCGCTGGGTGACGCGTTGGTGAGGATCGCGACCCCGACCCCTTCGCCCTGCGCGTGCCCGACGACCAGGCTCTCGTAGCCCGCGTTGCCGCCGGTGTGCCAGAAGTAGCGGGGCTGCGAGCGGAACTCGAGGAACCAACCCAGCCCGAACTGTGCCCCGATGATGCCGACCTGGGGCGTCAGCATCTCGCGGGCCATGGCCTGGCTCAGCAGGGTCCCCTCGCCGTCGAGGCTCTCCTGGATGGCGACGACGAGGCTCGCGAGATCCAGCGCAGTGGTCCAGAGACCCGCGGCCGACCACTCGGGATAGGTCCAGGGGCGCGAGGGCTGGCCGAAGACCCGCATGGAGAGACCGTTCGCGATCTCGGGCTCGAGCAGCGGCTGCTCGAAGGTGGAACGCCACATGCGCGACGGCAGCAGCAGCTCGTCGCGCATCCACTCGGGGTACGGCGTGCCGGTCACGTCCTCGATCAACGCGGCCAGCACCGTGAAACCGCCGCCCGAATAGCGGAACGCTTGACCGGGCGGCTGGATCACCTCGATCGGGTCGTTGATGGCGTTCTCGCCGCGCAGGATCTCGAGCAGCGAAGGGATGGTCCCCGCACCGGGGAAGTAGCCGAGGAAGCTCGGCACGTTGATGCCGCCGGTGTGGGTCAGCACCTGGCGCAGGGTGACCGGATTGCCCTGGGTGAAGGCGTTGTCCGGGATCTTCCACCGCACGAGCGAGTCGTTCACGGGCTCGTCGAGGGAGAGCACGCCGGCCTCGACCAGGCGCAGCACGGCGAGCGCCGTCGTCGGCTTGCTGATCGAGGCAGCCTGCAGCCGGGTGGTGCGGTCCATCGGGGTCGCGAGCGCGACCTCCCGAACACCGAAGGTCTCCGCCCACTCGACGCGCCGGTTCCGCACTACGGCGATGGAGACGCCGGGAACGCCGTGGAAGGCCATGCGCTCGGCCAGGGTGGCGTTCTGCAGGCCGCCCATGCCGTCCACCAGCTGGGCGATCCGCGCCTCGATCGCGTCCTGGGCCGCGGGGGTGGTGGCGCCGCCCTCGGTCTCGCGCCGGATGCGCTCGGCCAGCTCGGGATCGCAGGTGACGCCGAGCCAGAGCGGCAGCAGGCACAGGAGGAGAGCGACTCCGCGGGTCCCCATGGCGAGGCCTCCTCCGAGCTCAGGCGACGACGAGCCCCGATTCGCGCAGCCCCTCCTCGACCAGCGCCGGCACCGGCGGGTGGAAGCGGAAGGTCACGTGGCCGCCCTGGTACCAGACGATGCGCGGCCGATCCCAGTGGCGCCAGAGATCCCGCACCAGCTCGGGCGGCACCAGCAGGTCCGCTGCCGCACCGAAGATGTAGCGGCGCTCCTTGGGAACCTTGGGCGTCATGGCCAGCGGCGAGACCACCTGCAGCAGCTCGCGCGCCAGGTCGAGGTCGACCCCCAGACGCTCGGCATAGCGCAGCAGGAGCGGGGGACCGTGGCGCCACGTCACCCGCGCGAAGTCCGAGAGGGGGATGCCCGGGATCGCGCAGGCCAGATCCTCGTCGAGGGACGCCAGCAGCGCCGTGTTGAAGCCGCCGAGGGAGAGGCCGTGGACGCCCACGGCCGGCGCGTCCTGGGCGCGCACCCAGGAGAGGATCCGGCGCAGGTCCCACATGGCCTGGGCCTCGGCGTGGATCGAGTCGAGGAAGTCGGCGCTCAGGAAGCCGTCTCCGCTCACCCTCCCGATCTTGCGGGGTCCGTGCAGGGGCAGGACCGGGAGCACCAGGTTCATGCCGAGCTTGTGGTGCAGGCGAGCGGCGCGGAAGGCGTTGAGGTCGATCTGCGGCGCACCCATCTGGAAGCCGTGGATGCACATGAGCCAGGGGCGCGGTGCGCCGGGATGGCGCAGCACCCAGGCGTGGGCCGTGCGGTTGGCCTCATAGCCGAGCCAGCGCGCGCGGCCCGGCTCGTCGATCGCGGGCTCGTACTCGCTCTCGAAGCGCAGGTGCTCCGTCGCGAGCCCGTGGACCCTGCGGGCCCGCAGCTCGGGCTCGAGCAGCTCGGGGGGCTCGTGGTGGTAGCTCTCGGGCTTCTCCAGGAAGCCACGCTGACGGAACTGGTCGAGGGCCTCGAAGGCCTCGTCTCGCAGGCGCTCGGCCTCGCGGTAGCCCGGCAGCGGAAGCGTCGTGTTCATCATGCCGAGCAGGAAGTTGTCGATGCCCACCTGGGCGGCCAGCACGACGCCCCGCTCGGGAACCGGCACCTCCTCGGTGTGGGCCTCCTGGTTCGTCGCCAGGGAGCCGGATGCCACGAAGCTGGCCGCGCTCGCGAGCAGCAGGACGAGGGCGGAGGGCAGACCGAGGACGAAGGCAGTCGGGAGGCTCACCACCGCGCCGACCGCTGAAGCCAGCCCCATCATGTTGGGAATGCGCCGGTCCCCGGGATAGAGCAGCGAGGAGACGCCCGTCGCAAAGATGACGGAGCCCGGGGCGGCGACGATCAGGAAGCCCAGCACGCCCTGGGCGAGCCCGAGCAGGAACCACGCCGAGCCGGCGACGATCGGGATCCACGAATGGGGGGGGCGCCGGTGCTGCTCGAACATGGGATCCTCCACGGGCTACGGCGGGCGACGACGGCTGCGTCGATGTTCCAGGGCCTGGAAGTTACCGTTCGGTCAGTCCTCTTGCAGCCTGGAGAACCGATGCGACACCGACCGGTGAACCCCCTGCTCCACCCGGCCAGAGCGACCTTCCTGGCCGTCCTCGCGCTGGGGCTCGCCCCGGGCGCGAGCGCCGAGACCGTGCCCGCCCTGCCGGAGGCCCTGGTGGAGCGCGTCGTCGAGTGGCGGCGGGACTTCCACCAGAACCCCGAGCTCTCGAACCGCGAGACCCGCACCGCCGCCCGGGTGGCCGCACACCTCGAGAGCCTGGGCATCGAGATCCGCACCGGCGTCGCCCACACCGGTGTCGTCGGCGTGCTGCGGGGCGGCCTGCCGGGCGCGACCGTCGCCCTCCGCGCCGACATGGATGCCCTGCCCGTCACCGAGGAGACGGGCCTGCCCTTCGCCTCGAAGGTGCGCACCACCTACGCCGGGCGCGAGGTCGGGGTGATGCACGCCTGCGGCCACGATGCCCACACGGCCATCCTGATGGGCGCGGCCGAGCTCCTGGCCGAGCGCCGCGCCACGCTTCCGGGCCAGGTCGTGTTCCTGTTCCAGCCGGCCGAGGAGGGAGCGCCCGCGGGCGAACGCGGCGGCGCGCGCCTGATGATCGAGGAGGGCGCGCTCGAGGATCCGCGCCCGGCCGCCGTCTTCGGCCTGCACGTCGTGCCCCAGTATGCCGCCGGCGAGCTCGCCTATCGCTCCGGTGGCGCCATGGCGGGTTCGAACCGGCTCGAGATCACCGTGCGCGGCCGCCAGACCCACGCGGCCTACCCCTGGATGGGCGTCGACCCGATCGCCGTCGCCTCGCGCATCGTGCTGGCCCTGCAGGCCATCCCCGGCCGGCGCATGGACGCGCGGCTGCCCTCCATCGTCTCGTTCGGATCGATCCACGGCGGCGTCCGCCACAACATCATCCCCGACGAGGTCGAGCTGCTCGGCACCATCCGACACCTGGAGCCCAGCATGCGCGACGAGCTGTTCGAGCGGATCGAGCGGACGGCGATCAAGATCGCCGAGAGCCAGGAGGCTCTCGCCTCCGTCTCCATCCCGGACGGCTATCCGGTGACCTACAACGATCCCGGCCTCACGGCGGCCATGCTGCCGAGCCTGCGCGCCGTGGCCGGGGACGGGCTGGTGGAGGGGCTCCCCCGCACCGGGGCCGAGGACTTCGCCTTCTTCGCCCGCGAGATCCCCGGCCTCTACGTCTGGCTGGGCATCCGTTCACCGGACGTGGCCGAAGGCGATGCGGCTCCCAACCACTCGCCCCGCTTCGTGGTGGACGAGAGCGCCCTGCCCCTCGGAGTCCGGACCCTGACCCAGCTGGCCCTCGACTTCCTGGCGCAGCGCGCCATGAACGCCCCCTAGGGAAGCGCGGGCCGACCCGGCCTGCGCGCCGCGTCGCTGAGTCGCTCGTCCCCATCCGGGGTACACTGCCGCGAATGGCGGGAGCAGCCGAGACGAGCACGCACACCGGGGCCGAGACCGCACCCGGAGCCGCATCCGAGCCCGGCTGGCCCCAGGCCGCCGTCGGCCAACGTGTGGTGTGCCTGCTCGACTGGACCAACGGCCTGGAGCGCCGACTCCTCGAGGACTGGGTCGCTCGCCACCGACCGGAAGGCGCCGACGTCGAGATCCTCTCCGTCGCCTCCAGCCGCCGGCGCCGACGCCGGCCCCTCGGCCCGCTCGAGGCCACGCTCGCTGCGGGCGGAGACCCGCTGCTCCAACCGCTGCGCGTGATCTGGCTGGCGCCCGAGCGCGAGGGACGTCGCAAGGTCACGCTGCGCGATCTGCTGAAGCTCGGCGATCCGCGCGACCCCGATTGGCTGCGCGCGCGCTGGCTGCGCTTCCGGCGCCCGGAGTCCGTGCGCATCATCGCGGGCGAGCCCGCGCCGGAGAGCGACCTGCGACGGCGCTGGCAGGCCCAGTGCACGGGCGAGTCGGGCTCGACCGAAGGCCTCGCCGGGTTCGTGCGGCGCCAGGCGGTGCTCGCGCTCGAGCGGGCGGAGCGTCGCGTGCGCGGCGCGCGCTACAAGGTGCCGCGGCTGGTGCGCGAGGACATCCTCGCGCGGCCTTCGTTCCGCGGCCGCATCGCGAGCCTCGCGCGCGAGCTGGGCCAGCCCGAGGCCAAGGTGATGCGGCGCGCGATCTCGAACCTGAAGGAGATCGCCGCCAGCCACAGCCCCTTCGTGATCGACCTCGTGATCCAGCTCTGGAACGCGATGATCCGGCGGGGCTACGACGTCGAGTACGACGACACCCAGATCGATCGCTTGCGTGGGCTCGCAGCCCAGCACCCGATCGTGTTCCTGCCCTCCCACAAGTCGAACCTCGACCACCCCGCCCTGCAGTGGGTGCTCCACGAGAACGGCTTCCCGCCGAATCACACCGCCGGCGGCATCAACATGAACTTCTTCCCGGTGGGCCCGCTCGTGCGCCGCGCCGGCACCTTCTTCATCCGCCGCAGCTTCAAGGACGACGTCGTCTACAAGGCCGTCCTGCAGCACTACCTCGACTACCTGATCGAGAAGCGCTTCCCCCTCGAGTGGTACATCGAGGGCGGTCGCTCCCGGTCGGGGAAGCTCCTGCCGCCGCGCTTCGGCCTGCTGGCCTACGTGTTCGACGCCTACCTGCGCGGCAAGTCCGAGGACGTGCAGCTGATCCCGGTCTCGATCGCCTACGACCAGATCTCCGACGTCGGCGACTACGCCCACGAGCAGCTGGGCGGGGCCAAGCAGAAGGAGAGCCTGGGCTGGTTCATCGGCGTGCTGCGCCGCCTCTCGAACCGCTACGGCCGCATCCAGGTGCGCTTCGGCGAGCCCCTCTCGCTGGCGAAGACCCTCGGGCCGCCGGATCCCACGGCGCCGCCGAACCCCGACGAGACGAGCCTCGCGCTCCAGAAGCTGGCCTTCGAGGTCTGCGTGCGGATCAACGACGCGACCCCGGTCACCCAGATCTCCCTGGTCTGCCTCGCGCTCCTGGGCCGGGGCGACCGCGCGCTGACGGTGGACGAGATGGTCACCGCCCTCGCCAACCTCGTGTACTACAGCCACGCCCGCACGCTGCCGGGCCACGAGGCCATCGACCTCGAGTCGGCGGAGAGCGTCCAGTCGGTGCTCGACCTGCTCGTCGAGAGCGGGCTCCTCACCCGCTACGACGAGGGGCCGGAGGCGGTGTATGCCATCGCCAACGAGCGGCATCTGGCTGCGGCCTACTACCGGAACTCCATCATCCACTACTTCGTGAACGCGTCGATCGCCGAGTTGGCGCTGCTGCGCGCGGCCGAGGTCGACGTCCCCGATCGCAAGAAGGAGTTCTGGGACGAGGCCATGCGCCTTCGCGACCTGCTCAAGTTCGAGTTCTTCTTCCCGGAGAAGGAGCACTTCCGCCACGACGTGGACGAAGAGCTCAAGCTCCATGATCCCCACTGGGAGCAGCACCTCGAGGGCGACGCGGAGCTCCTCCTCAACCTCTTCCCGAAGATCCGGCCGCTGTCCTCCCACCGCATCCTGCGGCCCTTCCTCGAGTCCTACCGCGTCGTCGGCGACGTCCTCGAGCAGCTCGAGCCCGACGGCAGCACCGAGACGGCCGACCTCCTGCCGCGCTGCATGGCGCTGGGACGCCAGTACCAGCTGCAGCGCCACATCAAGCGGGCCGAGTCGATCTCGCAGGTGCTCTTCGGCACGGCGCTCAAGCTCGCGCGCAACCGCGATCTGCTCGGACCCGACGGCCCGGAGCTGCCCGCGCGCCGCGCCGCGCTCGCCGGCGAGATCCGCGACGCGATCCGCCGCACCAACGCCATCGAGGCGATGGTGCGCGGCCGCCACGCGGGCCTGGTCAAGCTCGGCAACGACTAGGCCGCGGCTCGGTCCGACCGGGCCGCGGACTCGATCCGGTCAGGCCGCAGGCTCAGTCCGGCCGGTCGCCCCGCGGCCCGTACCGCTCGAGAACGCCCCCGCGCACGAACGAGACGAGCGCGGGGAAGTCGGCCTGGGTGATGCGCGGGCCGAGCCCGCGGAACGGCTCCTGGTCGGCCCACGCGTCGGGGACTTCGATCTCGATCCGCGCGATCTCGGGGAAGGAGACCCGGCCGAGTCGGCTCGGGTTGGAGAGCCGCGCCGGCTCCGAGCCCTCGCAGGCGCTGTCGAGAGCGGGCGTCGTCCGGTCCGCGGGCACGAGCCAGGGCGCCAGGCTCTCGCCCATGTCGAGGTTGCGTCGCAGCACCACGTCCATGTCGGGAAGCCGGGCGCTCGAGTCCCACCACAGGCCGTCGAGTCGATATGCGGCCTCCCGGCCGAGGCTCTTCGAGACCGGGCGCAAGGCGCCCACCAGCTCGGCGATCCAGATGTCGACGTTCTGGTTGAAGAGCCGCTCGCTCTTGCCGTTGCGCTCGTAGACGACGGCGCTCGTGACCTTCACGCCGAGCAGGTTGGAGTAGAGATCCTCGGGCGAGAACGCGGAGGCCCGCTCGGGAAAGAGATCGATGGCCGCGTAGCCGTACCAGGTCGCGACCTCGTGCCAGATCGACGCCTGGTAGGCCAGCCAGCCGGCCGGCTCGATGGCGATGCGACGGCGCCCGAGGGTCGCGATCGTCTCGGGATCGATGGCCTCCACGTAGACGAGGCGCGTTCCCGCCTCGTCGCCGAGATCGATCAGCGTGCCGCGGTGGAGCAGCGCATCGAGACGCAGCGCCAGGAACGCCGTCCAGTCGGCGTAGTCGCGCACGTGAGCGAGGTCGATGAAGCCGCCTCGACAGGTGAAGACGAGGCCGTTCTTCTCCGCATTGAGGAACGCGCGCTGGGCCGAGTTGCGGAGCGAGACCAGACCGCCGTCGTAGGTGTGGCTCCCGGGATCGTCGGCGGCGATCACGTTCTGCACCTCGATCCCCGGGACGGGAAGCTCGGCCAGCTCCACGCCCAGCGAGTGCCCGAACGCGCAGCAGGGCCGGAGGTTCTGGGGTCGCGAGAAGTCGCCGCGCACGACCAGGCGCGACAGTCGCTCCAGCGCTCCCGGGCGGGGCTCGTGAGACGTGTCGAAGCCCGCGCAGC
>JASJCN010000124.1 GCA_030065975.1 Myxococcota bacterium | reverse complement strand
CAGGCCCCCGCCGTCGGCGACTTCCTGATGCGCATGTGGCGCGACGCCGGGCTCCCGGCCGGCGTGCTCGAACTGGTGCAGGGCGGAGCGGACACCGGCCGGCACCTGGCCGTCGACTGCCCGGTGGACGGCGTGCTGTTCACGGGCTCGTGGGCGGTCGGCCGCGCGCTCGCGGAGGCGACCCTCGACCAGCCGGAGAAGCTCCTCGCCCTCGAGATGGGCGGCCGCAACGCCATGCTGGTGCTCGAGGACGCGCACCTGCCGACGGCGGTCGCCGAGGCCGCGCTCTCGCTGTGCGCGACGACCGGCCAGCGCTGCACCTCGATGACGCGTCTGTTCGTCGCGCGCAGCCGCCTCGACGAGATGCAGGAGCGGCTCTGCGCCGTCCTCGACGGCATCGCGATCGGCCCTCCCCTCTCGGAGGACGTGTTCATGGGGCCGCTCGTCTCGCGCGCCGCGTGGGACCGGGTGCAGGCCTTCCGGGGCCTGGCTGCGGCCGCGGGCGGCGAGCGCGTCTATCGCCGGGAGATGGATCGGCTCCCGCCCTACTGCGGCCCCTCGCTCGTGCGCTTCGACAAGGCGGAGCAGAGCCACCGCTACCAGCGCGAGGAGGTCTTCGGCCCCGAGTGCGCGCTGTACCCCATCGACGATCTCGACCAGGGCATCGCCTGCGTCAACGACTCGGACTACGGCCTCGCCGCCTCGGTGATGACGCCCGACCGCACGCGCTACGAGCACTGTGTCGGCCGCGTGCGGACGGGCATCCTCAACTGGAACAAGGGCACCATCGGCGCCAGCGGAAAGCTCCCCTTCGGCGGCGGCCGCCGCAGCGGCAACGACCGGCCGGCCGGCATCTCGGCGGCGATCTACTGCACGAGCCCCCAGGCCCACCTCGAGAGCGACGCCGAGCTCGACCCCGAGACGCTTCCCCCGGGCATGCCGGCGCCGTGAGCGGAGGCGACTGGCAGCGCACCGTCCTGATGGGCGACCCGGCGCACTTCAGCGTCCAGGGCGGCGCCAACCCACACACCCGCACGCGCTTCGGCGCCAAGCGACGGGTCGACCGCGACGAGGCCATCCGCCAGTGGGGCCACCTGCGCGACCGCCTGCAAGAGGCGGGCGTACGCGTGCTGGTCGTCCCGCCCCACCCGGATCACCCGGGCGTCGTCTACCCCGCCAACGCGGGCTTCCTGCTCGACGTCGACGCCGAGCGCCCCCACGGCGAGAAGCGCTTCTTCCTCGCCAACCTGCTTCCGACCCGGGCCGGCGAGAAGCCCCACTACGAGCGTGTCCTCCAGGACGCCGGCTTCCATACCGAGGGCATCGACCCGGCGCTCCGCATGGAGGGCGAGGCCGACTTCTTCCCCGCCGGCGACCGCCACCTCCTGACCTTCGGCCGCATCGAGAAGCAGCGCTTCGTACCCGCGCTGGCCTGGCCGCCCTGGAAGCGCGTGTACGGTTTCCGCACCGACCGCCGCGTCGAGCCGCTCCTCGCCGAGCTGATCGCCCCGCGCCCGCTGCTCCCGCTCGAGCTCACCCTGGAGGCGCACTACCACGGCGACACCGCGCTCTGCGCCTTCGGCCCCGGCCGCCGCTTCCTGCTCGCCTACCGCGAGGCGCTCACGCCCGAAGGCTGGGAGCAGCTCGAGGCCGCCTTCGGCGACGACCTCATCGTCCTGGGCCGCGACGACGCCCAGCGCTATGCCGCGAACTCGTTCACGCTCACCCAGGGCGGCGAGTCGTTCCTGTTCATGCCCGGCGGCGTATCGGAGTCGCTTCAGGGCTCGGTGCGCGAGCGCGGCGTCGAGCCCGTCTGCGTCGACGTCTCCGAGTTCCTCAAGAAGGGCGGCGGCTCGGTGAAGTGTATGATCGGGGATCTGGGGCCGGTGCGGGCGTCCGACGCTTCAGATTCCTGAGCAGAATCAGAAGGTTGCGGTGAAGCCAAAGCCGCGACCGTCTGTGGCACATCGATCAGGGCCGCCCCAAGCCGCCGAGAGGGCGTCCGCGTACCCACGACTCTCTCGGCGTGTAGTAGGTGGCGCAGGCACACAGCAACACCCCGACTGCCACAGAAGTGATGGAGTGCCAAGGCGACCCGACTCGGGGATGGACTCTACTCGTCACCGGGCGATAGCGACGGAGGTGCATCGACCGGCGTTGTCGAAGAGCGCTGCGGCGCAGTGATTTGCTCGAGCGCGCGCGCCAGACTCGTGGGGTCGTCGAGTAAGTGGGGGTTCTGCTCGAGTCGTGTCACCCACATCGGACTGAGGGTCTTGACGATGACCTTGGCTCCGCGCGCGTCCTTCGTGCGCAGAATCAGGAGTGAACCCACATGAATGGCTGCTTGGTCTACCTGATCAAGCTGGGCGAGCAGGGCACTCGCAGCCTCCGCCATGTCGCGAGTTACCGATGCATCGGGCTTGTCCAGGATCTGGAGTTCCAGCGCGCGCTTGCCCATCTCGGTCGCCTCGACGATCCGCTCGTCGCCCGCGACACTCCAGAGCCGCCTCCACCAACGGCGCATCCGCCCCATCTACTGGACGCTCGAAGGGGACGAGGCTCCGGTTGGCGATACTTCGTCGCTTCCCGTGGATCCAATGCCGGGGACGGATTCCTCGGGCACGATATCCAGCGAATCAAGGAAAGCCTGCAACGCCTGGTCCAGGGCGTCGAGGTCCGCCGCATCTCCTGATGCGTGGACCCTGACGTCGACGGGAGTGGCACGGATAACCGCATAGCTGTCAGAGGCCCGGCCCGACTGCGGCTCTTGCGGTAGGCCGCGAAACACCGACGGGTCGACACCCGTTCGGCGAACGACATCGTAGAAGTCCTTGCGGTCCTTCTTGGCGAGGCGCGCCGCCCGACTGATGTTCCCGCCACAGCGCCGCAGGAGTCCCGTCACGTAGCGGGTCTCGAAGGCGCGCTTGGCCTCCTTGAACGATGGTACTTCCTCGGAATCGCGGGCCAGCATCAGAGCCTCCGCGCTGATAACGTCGGCCCCCGCGAGCCTCACAGCTCCGCGGATACGCTCGCGCAACTCCTTGACGTCGCCCGGCCACGGTTCGCTCTCGAGGAACGCCCGAGCGTCGGCGGTGAACCCACGGGGGCCCTCCTCCGTCTCGCCAGAGAACGTTCGGAGGTAGTGCGCGGCCAAGGGCAGGACGTCTTCGCGCCGCGTGTCGAGTGGTGTGATCTCGATCCGGTGATGAGAAACCCCATCGCCCGGCGAGAGCGTCGTAGATAAATCACCCGTGCAAATCACGCGAGCCGAGAGGGTGCGTGCATTGTCTTCGCCTTCGCGCCGATAGCTGCCCTCTCGCACGGCTTCCCAGAGCGCGGTAGCGACTCCTGAACGCAGAGCATCGAAGTCTTCGATCAGCAGTGTGGTGCCCGCGCTGCGCTCAAGCGCGCCTTGGTACGCACCCGGAACGGCGGGGTATACGCCCTCTGCGCAGCCGAACAGCTCGCGGGACTGCAGCGCTTCGGGGATCGCGGCGCAGGAGAGTACTTCAAGGTCGGCGCTACGCGAGCTCCACGCATGGATCGCGCGCGCCACGAGCTCGCGGTCGCTGCCCCGGGGCCCGAGGAGGATCACCGGGAGTTCGGTCCGTGCCGCCGCTGTCGCCTGGGCGATCAGCTGGCGCGTAGCCTCGCTGGCTCCGACGATCCGATCTTCGCTGCGCCGCCCGGCCCTCTCCGAGCGGTAGACGCCAGTCTCGGCTCGGGTAACGAGTACTTGGCCGGGATCCTGCTTGCTTCTGGCTGACATGGTACCTCGCGATCGGAGACTAACACGGCCCAGCAGGGCCCATCTATCCCTTCGGGAAACGCTGGCTCGTCGGCTTCGCCCTCTCCCGCTACCGGTTTGCCGGGCGCCGGCCCTTTCAGTCGGACCTGGGGCAATAGTACGCATCGGTCCGATTCGGGTTCGCCACGAACGGCCACCCTGGACCGCCTGGGCTCCTGACGCACGGGCCCTCTACCGGGCGCGACCCATCGGCCACGCGCGATCGATCGTCAGCATGGACCTGGCGGCGGAGGGCTCTCAGCCCCTTCCTGAGCCGGCGAGGGAGACAGTTCGAAGACGGCGACCCTAGACCCGCGCCTTCCGCAAGAACTTGCCGAAGACCTTGTTCCGGACGAACGCCGGGGGCAGCATCCCGTCCGGGGAGCTCGGGAGGATCGGGTACCGAGAGGCCCGTTGAAAGGATCCCAATGAAGGAAGCAGGCTATCGAACGACCCGAGGAAGGGGCCGCCGCTACGACGGCATCGTCGACACGATCGGCGACACGCCGTGCATCCGGATCGACTCGCTGTCGCCGGAGGGCCGGACCGTCTACGCGAAGGCGGAGTTCTTCAATCCCGCAGCGTCGGTGAAGGACCGTCTGGCCGTCAGCATCATCGAGGAGGCCCGGCGGAGTGGGGACCTCGCGCCGGGGCAGACCGTCGTCGAGGCGACGAGCGGGAACACCGGGGTGGGCCTGGCGATGGTCTGCGCGGCCATGGGCCATCCGCTCGTGATCACCATGGCGGAGAGCTTCTCCATCGAGCGCCGCAAGCTGATGCGTTTTCTCGGGGCGAAGGTGGTGCTCACGCCGAAGGCCGAGAAGGGCATCGGGATGTACAAGAAGGCGGTGGAGCTGGCCGAGAAGAACGGCTGGTTCCTCGCCCGCCAGTTCGAGACCGAAGCCAACGCGCGGATTCACGAGAACACCACAGGCCCGGAGATCCTGGCGGACTTCGAGGGACAGCGCCTCGACTACCTGGTGACGGGCTACGGCACCGGTGGGACGGTCACCGGGGTCGCGCGCTGCCTGCGCAGGCATCGACCGGACGTGAAGATCGTCCTCTCGGAGCCCGACAACGCAGCCATCGTCTCGAGCGGCCGCGGCCAGCCGCGGACCGCGTCCGGTGCCCCGGCCGAGAGTCATCCCGACTGGCAGCCGCATCCGATCCAGGGCTGGACCCCGGACTTCGTGCCCCTCGTCCTGCAGGAGTCGATCGACCGGGGCTACTACGACGAAGTGATTCCGGTCTCGGGCAACGACGGGATCGAGTGGTCGCGAAGGCTCGCCCGGGAGGCGGGAGTGCTGACCGGCATCTCCGGCGGCTCCACCTTCGCCGTCGCGAGGCAGGTCGCCGAGCGCGCCGAGCCCGGCTCCGTGGTGCTCTGCATGCTGGCCGATACCGGCGAGCGCTACCTGTCCTCGCCGCTCTTCGAGGGGATCGAGGAAGGGATGTCGGCGGCCGAGGAGGCGCTCTCGAGATCGACACCGGGCTTCCAGCTCCCGTAGTAGGGGTTCGAGTTCGGGACGCCGATCGCTGACGCCGTCTCGACCAGCCTCATCCGACCGCGCCGGTAACACCGGTCTGCATTGACGCGAGCTTCGTGGTGATTAGGTGAAGGGGGTAGACACTGTTCTGTTCACCGTGGGAAGTCGGGTATGTGCGCGCACGAAGCTCTGGTTGTATGGAACCCGGTTGGCTGGAACCCTGCAGGGAAGACCGGCAGGGGTTGGAGGTCGCTCACCAGGCTCTCGATCGCCGGGGTGGTGTTCGCGCTGCTGATTCCGAGCGCGCTGCTCGCCTTCGAAGGGTTCAACGCGGATACCCTGCGCGCGGCTGGAGAGGGGGGCCCCGGGGGCCCGGCCCAGACCGGCGTCGGCGGACAGGGCGGTGCAGGGGGGAATGTCGTGTCGCCCACGGGAAGCCCCGGAAGGGACGGCCGCCAAGGCGGTCAGGGCGGCTCCGGTGGCACGGGAGGTGCGGCGACGTGGACCGTGGTGGGCGCCACCGTCGAGAATGCCGGGACGCTGTACCTCACCGGCGACTTCGGTAGCGACGGGCCGACGGGCCCGCCGGGCCTTGCCGCCGGCGGCAAGGGCGGAAAGGGAGGCGATCCCTTCCGCCTGGGTCTCCCTGGCGACGAGCCCGACCCCGACCGCTACCCGGCGACCCAGCAGGGCGGAGACGGCGGAGTCGAGTTCGATCCGGAAGGCCGCCCGGGCTCCCTGGGCGGTGGCGGTGGTGGCGGCGCCGGCTACGCCATCATCTACCCCTTCGGCCTCGGCGGTCGGGGCGGGGATGGCGAAGGCGGGAGCGGAAGCGACGGCTCGACGGGCACGACCCCCGCGCTCGTCGCCGTGTCCACGACCGGAGGCTTCCGCAACGAGGGAACCGTCTGGCTCGGAGGGGACGGGGGCGACGGCGGCCCGGGGGGTCGGGGAGGCTCCGGTGGCGGAGGCGGAGGCGGAGTCGGCGGAACGGTCACCGAGGGCTTTGCCGGTGGAGACGGGGGCGGAGCGGGAGCCGGCGGCGAGGGTGGCGACGGCGGCGACCCGGGCTCGGGCGCCCTGTCCATCGGCGTCGGCGCACGGTTCGTCAACGAGTCGACGGGATCGATCATCGTCGACACCAATCCCGTCGCGTTCGCCTCGATCACGATCGACGGGGGAGAGCTCGTCAACCAAGGAGACATCTCGTCCGCCTTCGGACGGATCCAGGTCGTCCAAGGCACGCTGGTGAACTCGGGAGTCGTCAGCACGGGTCGCTTTGGTGCGACGAGCGTCGAAGCCGAGGGGCTCCTGATCAACGACGGGCGGTTCGGGCACCTGTCCAACTTCGGGACCGTGGAGGGCTCGGGCTACCATCAGGTGCTGATCAATTCCGGTCGGCTGCTTCCGGGCGGAGTGCCCGGCGAGATTCAGGTCGGGGAGCAGCTGACGATGCTCTCGGGCGGCGAGATCTCCATCGACGTCCTCGGTGTGCTGCCGGGCGACTTCGACGTGATCCGAGTGGCGGGCAGGGCGAGTCTGCTTGGAGGGACCATCCGCTTCGAGATCGCGGAGGAGGCGGACCTGTCCCCTGGCGTGAGTCTCGAGTTCCTCGAGTGCGACTGGGTGACGCTCGATGACGTCTCCGTGCTGGGCATCCAGGGCACACAGGCGGTGGAGGTGGAGCTCGAGGTCACCGCGACCGGTCTGGTCGCCCACCTGGTCCCCGACTCCGATCGGGACGGCGTCTACGACGACGAGGACAACTGCCGCTTCGTGGCCAACGCCGGACAGTCCGACTTCGACGCGGGCCAGGACGACGACAGCTCGCTCCCAGGCGTTCAGCACTACGGCGACGCCTGCGATGCCGACCTCGACAACGACGGCTTCGTGGGGCCGACGGACTTCTTCGCCGTGTTCCGCCCCTGCCTGGGCGCCGACCTGGCGAGCCGACCCGAGTGCGCGGTCGCCGACCTGGATGGGGACGGCGTCGTCGGCCCCTCGGACTTCTTCAGCAGGCTCCGGCCTGCCTTCGGGCTGGCGCCGGGGCCCGGCACCACCGAGTAGCACCCGGGCTGGCATGGCGCCGGAACCGCTGACGAGCAGAGCGCCGTCCTAGGCCTGGACCCTGGCGGCGACGACCTGCTCATGGACCGACGGTCCTTCCCAGAGCCGATTGCTGGCAAACCCGTAGGCGAGTAGCGCGAGGTAGACGGGCAACAGGCTGAAGGTCATCACGACGAAGTCGCCGAGAGCCACCTCCCAGGTATGCCCGCTCAGCAGAAGGTTGAAGATCGCATTCCAGACCGGGTAGACGACCGCCCAGAGCCGCCAGAACTCTCGAATGCCGATGACCCAGCGATGGGCGAAGCCGAGTGCGCCGAGCAAGGCGATGGCGGTGATGGGGAGGTCGACGTAGCGGTGCAGAGCGCTGGCGCCATCCCAGAAGGCGACGTAGGCCGACACGTGGTGGGCGATCTGGAGCCACACATAGGCGCGCAGCAACAGGATTCCGACCCCGCGCGGCGTGGCCAGCGGCGCACGCGTCGCGTCGGGCGCAGCGGAATGGGCCACCGCCGGTTCCGTGTCCGCGACCGTGGACGGCTGCGCGTCGGCCGTGGCGGGGCCAGCCCTCCGGCGGAGCCACCAGCGCCCGCCCCGGACCAGGGCCGCGACTCCGATCAGGAACACGACGGACTCGACCATGTGGTAGTAGAGCCAGCCCGATGCGTAGGCCAAGGCCTCCTTCACCGTGGGCTCGGCCTTGAACGCTTCCCAGCGCTGCTGGCGCTGGAGCTGCTTCTCGGCCCAGCCGCGCATCCAGGCGTTGTGGGGCTCGCCCGGTTCGAGCCGGTGGGCGATGTCCGCGGCATCGCGCGACTCGGCAAAGCGGGAGAGCCCGGCCAGCAGGTGCGCCTTTCGGATGTGATGGTCCTCGCCCCAGGGGTCGAGGGCGATGGCGCGCTCCACATCCGCCAGACCCTCGGCGGGCCGTCCCAGCTTGAGGGCGCACCAGGCGCGGTTCGAGAGGGCATCTGCGCGCTCACCGAAGCGCAGCGCTCGGGTGAAGGCCGCATGTGCGCCCGCCCAGTCGCTCGCCATCATCAGGTCGCGACCTCGATCCCAGTCGGCCAGCCCCTGGAGGAGCACGAGCTCTGGATTGAGCGAGGCGGCGCCTTGGGCGTGCTTGCCCAGCTCTTCGAGCTCTTCATGGGAGCCGCCCCAGCGCCGCATCCGCCCGAGCATCCCGTGCTCCCAAATCGCCCGGTTGGCCGGCTCGAGCGTCACGCCCTGCTGGAATGCAGCCGCCTCGAGCTCGCGGTCCCCGAGTAGCCGGGCCGCGCGGAGCCGGGACACGTGCGGGAGGGCCCAGGTCGGCTCCATGGCCGCCGCCTCATCGGCGAGGGCCAGTGAGCGGCCCGCATGGTGCTGCGCAAGCGCGCGACCCTTGTCCGTCACCGTGTTCGACATGCCCGAGCCACGCGCCCTCCAACCGAGGGCCAGCTCCCGGCGCGCGTTCGCCATGTGCGCCAGCGCCGATCCGGGCATTGCCTCGGCCCACTCTTCCAGGCGCGCAGTCGTGCTAGGCGGCCCCAGCGCCAGGACGGCGAGGGCACCCACGACCCGCATGTGCTCGCCTGCGTCGTGCCAGGTGCGGAGCTGGCTCTCGAGCTCTGCGAACTCCCTGTTCTCGGCCCGAGCCCGGAGCTCGAACGCCTCCTCCAAGGTGGGCGCTGCTCCGGCAGCGCTCGCCAGGAGCAGGACACAGCAGACCCATGATAGGCGGATGACGAACATGGCCTCCTATCGACAGGCGCCGAACGGGGCTGAATCCCTGGGGCGGATTGGGCACATCCTGCTCGCGACCGCTCTTCCGGGCCGAAGTCGGGGAGCCCGACGTCGAGAGCTGACTGAAGCGAGTCCGAGGCGGCGCGCCGATGGCGCTCACCGGCATCCCCGGAACCGGGGATGTCTGCGAGCCCGGGAGAAGAGCAGCCCCAGCAGCGGCGCGACTCCGATCGTCGGCTCGGGCACCGCGGAGAGGGCGATCTCGAAGCGTTGACCGATTCCGTCGACGGAGAGGGGATCCTGGAAGCGGAAGCGGAGCACCTCCGCGAACTCCGGTACCAAGGTGGTGACGGCGAGCGTGTACTCGAGATCGATGAAGCCGCCCGCCGGGATCACGCCCAGGTCGACGGACTGGAAGGAGATCGGGATGTCGACGACGGAGCGCCCGTCGAAGCTCGCACCGATGTCCTCGCCGGAGAAGGAGGCGGAGGCCCGGGTTCCGGTCCCATCGTCCATCAGCTCGATGGTCGAGGAGAAGCAGACCTCGTCCGGGCACAGGGCGTCGCCGACGAGGTCGCTCGACAGCTCGAGCTCCAGCATGATCGATGCGCCGGGCGCGAAGTCCAGGATCAGCTGCCCGCCGTCGATGATGAAGTTGGCCGTGGCCGCGAGAGCCGTACCGCTCAAGTTCTCGATGCGTCGGTTGTCGATGCGGACGAGGGCTCCGAGCCCCCCTGCGCCGCCCTGGCTGCCCGCGATGCCGTAGTTGCCGAAGCGCCCGATCGAGGCCTGCAGCTGGCCTCGGGGGTCGCCGACGCGGATGTCGATCTCGGGTGGGGTCTCGAGCGGGGGCCGGAAAGTGGTCGAGGCGTCGTCGACCGCGGTCTGGACTCCGGAGACGTCGACGAACTGGGCCCGCAGCTCGTGGGTGATCGTCGCTCCCGAGCGGACGGGAACCGTCAGCAAGACGATTTGCAGCGAGACGAAGAGGCTCACGGCAAGGGCCGGTCGGCGGGACTTCATCGAAGCTCCTGTTTGGTCGGGGGTTGGGTCGGGGGTGGTGTCACTCCTTTCGTGGGGCGGTGACGCACCGAGTGGCTGCGCATCCCCAGAATTGGGGAGGCCTGCTCTCCCGCCACGCGAGCCTCGCGCCGTTCCGGACGTCGGGCGGTCCTCAGCCCTCGTCTCGCGGCTCGGCCAGCCGGCGCACCTGCTCCACGAGTCGGCGCGCCGTGAAGGGCTTCTGAAGCAGGCCGGCCCTCTCGTGGCGCAGGATGCGCTCCGAGAGCTCGCTCTCACTGTGGCCGCTCATCAGCACGGCGGGCAGCCCGGGGCGGATCTCTCGCAAGCCTCGGAGCGTCTCCTCGCCGTCCATCTCGGGCATCGTGAGATCCAGCAGAACGACGTCGAACGCGTCCGGCTCCTGGCGCAGCAGGGAGATCGCCGCGGCGCCGCCGCCCGCCAACCTCACCTCGAAGCCGCTTCGGGAGAGCATCTCGCCGGCGACCCGGCGCACGGACGGGTCGTCGTCCACGACCAGCACGGCCCCCGCCTCCCCGGTCCGCGCCGGCTCGCGCACGGCGGCAGTGGACGTCGGTGCGGGGACGATGGCCGGCAGCCACACCCGCACCTGCGTGCCTCGTCCCACTCCGCTCTCCACGCGGATCAGCCCGCCGTGGCTTCGGACGATGCCCTGAACCGCCGCGAGGCCGAGCCCGCGGCCCTGGAACTTCGTGCTGTAGAACGGATCGAAGATGCGGTCGATCGAGCCCGGCTCGATCCCGCTGCCGTCGTCGCAGACCTCGACCCATGCGAACTCGCCCTCGGTCGTCCCCTCCGACGCAGCGAGCGCCGCGAGGTCGTCACTGCACAGCCACGTACGTCCGGAGCGCACGGTGACCGTGCCGTGTCCGCCCTCCAGCGCCTCGGCGCCGTTGATGATCAGGTTCATCACGACCTGATCGATCTGCGCGGGGTCACCCTGCACCCAGGGCGTGTCGTCGGCCAGGTCGAGACGGATCTCGGCGGTGGCGGGGACACTCGTGCGGATCAGGCTCGAGAGCTGCGCGATGCGCGCCCGCGGGTCCAGGGGCTGCGCCACGAACGCCGCCTTCCCTGCGTAGGCCAGGAGCTGGCTCGTGAGCTGCGCGGCGCTCTCGCTGGCGCGCCCGAGAGCCTCGATCCGCGTGCGCTCCAGCTTCCCAGCCTCCAGCTCCTGCAGAGCGAGCTCCGCGTTGCCCTGGATCCCCACCAGCAGGTTGTTGAAGTCGTGAGCGATGCCGCCGGCCAGCAGGCCCAGGCTCTCGAGCTTCTGCGCCTGCTGCATCTGCTGCTCCAGCTCCCGGCGCTCCTCTTCCGCGTTGACCTGGCTGGTCACGTCGCGCGCCACGGCCAGGACGCCCGCGATCTCGCCCGAGGAATCGTGGATGGGAGAGAAGCTCCCTTCGTACCAGGCCACTCCCTCGGGCAGGACGACCCGCTGGCGCGTCTCGCGGAGCTCGCCCGTGTCGAAGACCTCGCGGATCAGCCCTCGCACCTCGGCCCCGCGCTCGTCTCCGAGCAAGTCCTCGAGTCGTATCTCTGCGACGCGGCTCACGTGGGCGGGGCCGCCCCGCCCGCCGAACACCGACTGGGGCTGCCCGTGGCGGTCGAAGACCACGACGCGGGTGCCGCCCAGGGACGAGAGGATGGTGAGCAAGCGCTCCTCGCTCTGCGCGAGCTCCTGGCGAGAGCGGCGACTGGCCCGCTCGGACACGTCGGCCTGACGGCGGGCGTCGGCCAGCGACAAGCTGAACTGCAGCGCGCCCAGAGGAACTCCGACGAGGATCCAACTGAAGAAGGAGGAGTGAGGGGCGTCGAAGCCCATGCGCGCCAGCGCCTCGAGCGCCTCGACGCAGGCAACCGCCACGAGGCCCAGCGCGACGCCGCCATGCAAGCGACGAAGGGGCTCCCCCCGTTGGCCCCGCTGGACGAGGAGCCACGCCGCGGCGAGGACGAGGGGCGGATCCATCGAGAGCGAGAGGATGGCCCCGAGCGAGTGCGCGTCCATCCACGAGAGCCCGCCGCGCACGAGCGCCAGGGCGATGACTCCGGGCACGAGCCACCGCGGCGGCGGCTTGTCGACCACCCGGAGCGCGCCCAACAGCTGGAGCAGGGGGAACAGCGTGGAGGCGACGCGCTCCACGTGCCACACGCCGGTGACGTAGGTGGCTCCGTTGATGGCCAGCAGGCCCCATGCCCATGCCCAGTAGACGCCAGCCCGGCCGCGGCGGTCGGCGATCCCGTAGGCGAGCAGCGCCACGCCGAGCAGTCCCAGGAGGAGGAGCCAGACCGGATCAGGAACCATGGGGCCAAGATACCCCGGCGGCCGGTCTCAGCGAACGCTCTCCAGGCCCACGGCGCCCCAGCGTCCGCTACGACGTCATGGCTCCTTCGGGAGGGTGCCGGAGGGGCGCGACTCAGTCGCGCGTCGGGCGGATCGGCGCCTCGAGCTTCACGCCGAAGACGAAGGGCGAGGCACCCACGGCGCGGAAGGCGTGTCGGTCGTCCGTTCCCGCGGCCCTCTGCGTTCCCGGCAGCCAGACGTCGCCGTCATCGGTATGGGCTTCGCCGCCGATCACGATCGCCTCCTCGAGCCCACCGTGACCGTGGTGGGGGAACTCGGCGCCCGGCTCGAGGAACACGAAGCCGCAGTCCGCTCCGGCGGCCGCGGGGCCGCCTTCGAAGTCGTAGAGCCACACGCCGGACACGCCGCTCTTCCGCCAGCTCGGGCCGGGAGGCGGCTCGCTGATGCGACGCAGGTGCTCCCGCATGCGCTCGACGGACAGGTCGAAGAGGCCTCCCAGCCGACGCGCGAAGCCCTCGTAGCGGTCGGGGCCCGGCCCGGCGGCGGCGAGGATCCGCGCCCCGAGATCCGCCGGGGGCTCGATGGGCCGTGTGTCCCGGGCGAGCCACTGAAGCGCCTCGATCGTCTCGTCGAGCTCCGCGCGCAGGCGCTCCGAGCCCTCGAGCTCGCGGCTCAGGGCTCGCGTCTCCTCGGTCGAGAGGAGCCCGAGCGCGTACTCGGCGAGTCGGGCGGCGTCTTCGGCGCTCACGACGGCCCTCCCTTGCACAGCTCCTCACGCAGACGAGCGAGGCCCGCCGCCATTCGCGACTTCACGGTGCCGTGGGGGATGCCCTCGCGGCCGGCGATCTCGCTCGTGGAGAGACCCGAGAAGTACGCGAGCTCGAGCACCACGCGCTGGGCCGGCGTCAGCGTGGCGAGCGCGGCCCGCGCGCGCTCGTGGTCGGCCTCCGCGTCGGGGAGGCGGAAGGCGGCGGGAGTGGGGGCGCGCTCCCGATCGAGCTCGCCATGGCGCTTCGAGCCGCGCAGGTGGTCGATCGCGCGGCTACGTAGCCGCGCGGCGAGCCAGGCTCGCGCCGAGCCGCGTGCGGGGTCGAACTGGCCCGCCCGTAGCCAGGCCTCGACGAAGACGTCGTGCACGAGGTCCTCGGCCTCCTGGCGCTCCGAGACGAATCGGACGGCCACGCCAAGGAGATAGGCGCCGAAGCGGCGATAGATTTCGGCCAGCGCCTCGCGATCGCCCGCTCCCATGCGGGCGAGGAGGATCGCGTCGGTCAGCTCCGTCGGGCTCGTCGCCGCTTCGCCCAGGGGCTCGGGCATGCGCGCCAGGGTAGCCGAAGGCCGTCCGTGGACGTGCACCACCCGCAACCGCCCCCTCGGCGGCTCTCCATTCGAGCTCGACCGGCCATGCCGGATCGCCCCGGACACCATTCCCACGCGAGGCCCTCCCTGGGCCATACGAACGAGGGCGGGAAACGGGTCGGCGCGGACTACTACCGCGTGGAGGTGCTCCGCCAGCAGCTCGGCCACGACGCGACTCCCCGGTCGTTCCAGCGATGGTCGTCGCGGAAGTAGACCTCGCGGCGCTGGTCGACCAGCG
>JASJCN010000123.1 GCA_030065975.1 Myxococcota bacterium | reverse complement strand
CGAAGCCGAACGTCGAACGCGCCCGCTGGCCCCCGTGGCTAGCGGGCGCTTCGCTTCTTCGGAGGCGTCGCGCGACGGGCCCTCGGCAGGGAGATCGCGACCTTCGTGCCGCGGGCCCGTCGCGCGACGCCTCCGAAGAAGCGAAGCGCCCGCTAGCCACGGGGGCCAGCGGGCGCGTTCGACGTTCGGCTTCGGCTTGGCGGCGTGTCTACGCGGCCTTCGCCTCGTTCGACTCCGGATAGACCACCGAGGCCGGCGGCTCGCGCAGGTCCCAGACGAGGCCCACCGCCGCCAGCGCACGCAGCACGTAGTAGGTGACGTCGATCTCCCACCACAGGAAGCCGTTGCGCGCCGAGGCCATGTAGTGGTGGTGGTTGTTGTGCCAGCCCTCGCCGAAGGTGAGGAGCGCCAGCCACCAGTTGTTGCGGCTGTCGTCCGTGGTCTCGTAGCGGCGGGTGCCGAACTTGTGGGCCAGGGAGTTGATCGAGTAGGTGGCGTGCCACAGGCAGACCGTCGAGACCGAGAAGCCCCAGACGAGGCCCGGCAGGCCGCCCACGAAGCCGCAGATCACGGCGAGCAGGATCGGGCCGACCACGTGGTTCTGGTTCAGCCAGCGCAGCTCCGGGTACTTGGCGAAGTCGCGGATGGCGTCCGTCGCGGTTCCCCCCCAGCGCTCGTCGAAGATCCAGCCCTGATGCGCCTGCCAGAAGCCCTCGCGGACCGGGGAGTGGGGGTCGCCCTCCTGGTCCGAGTAGCGGTGGTGGCGGCGGTGGATGCTCGCCCACCAGAGGGGGCCCTTCTGCACGGCCATGGTGCCGAGCAGGGCCAGCAGGAACTGGAACACCCGGCTCGTCTTGTAGCCCTTGTGCGAGAAGTAGCGGTGGTAGACGCCGGTGATGCCGAAGACCCGCACCGAGTAGGTGATGGCCGCGAGGATCAGGGCTTCGGCGGGAGCGCCCACGAAGAACACCAGCAGGACCGAGGCGTGGATCCCCCAGTAGATGGCCCGCGAGAGGTAGTCGGTGCGGGTGAGCCACCCGTCCTCCTGGGTGAAGTCGACGCGCTCCGCCTCGAGAGACGCGCCGGGCGTCACCCGGGGCTCCGGGCTCGTGACACCGGGCTCCGCTGCAGATCCCATGCTGGACATCCGTTCTCCTTCGTTTTCGCCGGGTCGCCAGGTCGCCGGGCTTGCCGGGTCGCGCGTGGGCCAGAGAGTTGCGGCCGGCGTCGATGCGGAGGGTAAGGAGCTTCTCGGTCAGGCCCGCCCCGGCTGCGTAAATTCCGTGTAAAAGCGGGCGCTTGTGTCAAGGTTCGGCAAAACCTGGCGCTCCGGTGAGCCGTTCCCCACACTGCGCGCTCCCGGATCCGCCGGGTTCGACCGAAATTCGACCGGGTCCGACCGGCCTCACACGCATGAACGACGACTCCTTCCCGCGAGCTCCCGAGTCCCGCAGCGATCTGCGCCACGGCCTGCGCCCGGAGGAGGCGCGCGCCTGGGCCGAGGACGGCTTCTTCTTCCGGCCCGCCTGCTTCACGGCGGAGGAGGTCGCGGCCCTTTGCGAGGCGGCGGAACGTGTGGTGGCGCTGGCGACGGGCGCGCTTCGGGACGCCGAGGGCTATGCCATCGACGGCAACGCCTATCGCGAGGCCAGGGTCGGCGAGTGGCCGTGCACGGTGCAGCTCGAGCATCAGCCGGGCTCGAAGACGCTTCGGGTGATCGAGCCCTTCCACGGCCTCGACCCGGTGTTCGAGGCGCTGGTCGACGACCCGCGCATCGTCGAGCCGATGCGTTCGCTGGTGGGCGACGACGAGGTCGCGCTCTTCACCGACAAGATCAACCTGAAGCGCCCGCGCGAGGGTTCGCGCTTCTCGTGGCACCAGGATTCGCCCTACTGGGCGCACTTCCACGAGGAGCTCGACCGGCTCCCCAACGTGCTGATCACCCTCGACGACGCCCACGAGGGCAACGGCTGCTTCCGCGTGATCCGCGGCAGCCACACCCGCGGGCCGCTGCCGGGCCGCGAAGGGGAGGGCGTCCTGGGGCCGCTCTTCACCCACCCGGATCTCTTCGACGAGAACGACGCGGTGCTGGCCGAGCTTCCGGCCGGGAGCCTGGCCTTCTTCAGCCCCCACACCGTCCACGGGTCGGAGCCCAACCGCTCGGCCGAGGCCCGTCGGGCCGTCGTGTTCACCTACCAGCCGGGCCACGCACGGATGTTCAAGCTGCCGCGGGTGCGCCCCGCCGGCGCGGCCGCCTGAGCGCGCTCTCCAAACGCCAGCAGCCTGCTAGGCGTCGTCGAGGCTCGCCAGGGCCTTCTCGAACTCGCGGCGCAGCGCGTCGTAGTCGTGCGTCACCGGGAACTGGGGGAACTCCTCGACCACGTTGTTCGGGGGGCGGAACAGGATGCCGGCGTCGGCCTCGCTCAGCATGGTGGTGTCGTTGTAGGAGTCGCCCGTGGCGATCACCTGGAAGTTCAGGCCGTGGAAGGCCTGCACCGCCTTGCGCTTCGGGTCGGCCTGGCGGAGGTGGTAGCTCTCGATGCGCCCCTCGTCGGAGACGCCGAGGTTGTGGCAGAACAGCGTGGGCCAACCGAGCTTGCGCATGAAGGGCCGCGCGAACGAGTAGAAGGTGTCGGACAGGATCACCACCTGCATGCGCTCGCGGAGCCAGTCCAGGAACTCCGCCGCGCCGGGCAGGGGATCGAGCTCGGTGATCACGGCCTCGAGGTCGGGCATGCCGATCCCCCGCTCGGCCAGGATCCCGAGGCGCCGGGTCATCAGCTCGTCGTAGTCCGGGATGTCCCGGGTCGTGAGCCGGAGCTCGTCGACCCCGCTGCGCTCGGCGAGGCCGACCCACACCTCGGGGATCAGCACCCCCTCGAGGTCCAGGCAGGCGATGGTGGCGGCGCGCGGCATCCGGGCTCTCCTCTCTCGGACGAAGGGGCCGGGAGTGTTCCCCGTCGGCTTCCGATCGCCAACCCCGGCCCGACGCCGTTCCGGAGGGCCGAACGACCTTCAGCCGCCCGGAGGCGGCTCTTCGGCCGCCGCCCGGCCTCCGCTACCTTCCTCGGGTGCGTCCCCCGGTTCCTTCCTCTAGGCGATGCGCGTCGGGGTGGATCGCCGCCGCGGCGTGCCTCACGCTCGCCGTGCTCGCGAGCGGCTGCGGCTCCGCCGAGGCTCCGGCGAGCTCGGACGGCGGCCGCCCGCCGGCCACGGTCGAGGTGCTCACCCTGGTGCCGCGACCCCTGCGCAACGTCGTCCAGATCCCCGGCCAGCTGATCTCGGCCGCCTCCGTGGTGATCAAGGCCGAGCGCGAGGGCGTACTCGTCGGCGTGGCCTTCGACGAGGGAAGCCCGGTGAAGAAGGGCGAGGTGCTCTTCCGCCTGCGCGACGACGAGGAGCGGGCGCGACTCAACGAGGCGGAGGCCGAGCTCGCCCTGGCCAAGGCCGTCCACACCCGGACGAAGACGCTGGTGACGCGCGACGTCGCCTCCGAGGCCGAGCTCGAGCGCACCGCCGCCGAGCGCGACGTGGCAGCGGCGCGGGTCACCCGGGCCGAGGTGGACCTCTCTCGCATGACCCTGCGTGCGCCCTTCGACGGCGTGCTGGGCGAGCTCCTCGTGGCCCCCGGCGAACGCCTGCGCGAGCAGACCACCATGGTTCGCATCGATGCCGTCGACCGGCTGCAGCTCGTCTTCGGCCTGCCCGAGACGGCGATCCCGCTGGTGCGGGTCGGGGCGCCGGTCGTGATCCGCGTCGCTCCCTATCCCGACGAGACCTTCCCCGGCGAGATCTACTTCGTGTCGCCCTCCGTCGACCCCGAGACCCGGCGCGTCGGGGTGAAGGCGTGGGTCCCGAATCCCGAGCGGCGCCTGCACCCGGGGCTGTTCGCCCAGGCCGAGGCCGAGATCGCCCGCCGTGACGATGCGCTGCTGGTGCCCGAGTCGGCCCTGGTCCACGGGCTCGAGGGCACGCGGGTCTGGCGCCTCGACGCGGACGATCGCGCGCAGGCCGCGGACGTCGAGCTCGGCCTTCGCCAGGAGGGCTGGGTCGAGGTGGTGCGGGGCCTCTCGCCGGGCGACCGGGTGGTGACGGCCGGCGTCCACAAGGTGAGCGAGGGGAGCCGCGTGCAGGCCGTCGAGAGCACCGAGCCGCCCGTGGCGCCCCTGGCCGGAACCCACGGCGAGGCCGACGCCTCGTGACGATCTCCGAGGTCTGCATCGAGCGCCCGGTGCTCGCGAGCGTGCTCTCCCTGGTGATCGTCCTCTTCGGGGCGCTCGGGCTCACGCGCCTCGCGAACCGCGAGCTGCCCGACGTCGACCCGCCGGTGGTCTCCGTGACGACGGTGTTCCCCGGCGCAGCGGCCGAGGTGGTCGAGACCTCGGTCACCCAGGAGCTCGAGGACCAGCTGATCGGGATCGAGGGCGTGAAGCACCTGACCTCGACCAGCCGCGAGCAGGTCTCGCAGATCACCGTCGAGTTCGATCTCGGCCGCGAGGTGGAGGCGGCGGCGAACGACGTGCGCGACCGCGTGGCCCGGGCGCGCGGTCGCCTCCCAGACGAGGTCGACGACCCCGTCGTCGCCAAGCGCGACGGCGACGCCTGGCCGATCCTGTGGCTCGCGCTCTCCGGCGAGAACCGCAGCCAGATCGAGCTGTCCCAGCTCGTCGAGACCCAGATCGCAGACCGGCTCGGCAAGCTGCCCGGCGTGGCCGACACCATGGTCAGCGGCGACCGCCGCTTCTCCATGCGCATCTGGCTCGAGAACGACCGGCTGGTGGCCCACGGGCTCACCGTGGCCGACGTCGTGGCCGCTCTCGAGAAGGAGAACGTCGACCTCCCCTCGGGCCGGGTCGAGGGGCGCGACCGCGAGTACACCGTCCGCAGCCTCGGCGAGCTGCGCACCGTGGCCGGCTACGAGGAGCTGGTCGTGGCCAACCGCGACGGCGAGCCCGTCCGGCTCCGCGACGTGGCCCGGGTCGAGGTCGGTCCCGAGGACGAGCGCAAGATCGTCCGCTTCAACGGCGTCCCCGCCGTGGGCATCGGCGTCGTGAAGCAGTCCAAGGCGAACACCCTCGACGTGGCCGAGGCCATCCACGAGGAGGTCGCGCGGCTCGGCGAGGAGCTGCCGCCCGGGGTGCGCATCCAGCTCGCCTTCGACTCCTCGCGCTTCATCCGCGAGTCGATCCAGGACGTCTCGCGCACGATCTTCGAGGCGATCGTGCTCGTGGTGCTCGTGATCTTCCTCTTCCTCCGCAGCGTGCGCGCCACCCTGATTCCGGCGGCGGCGATTCCGGTCTCGATCATCGGCACCTTCGCCGTGCTCTACTTCACCGGGTTCACGATCAACACGCTGACGCTCCTCGGGCTGACCCTCGCCATCGGACTCGTGGTCGACGACGCCATCGTGGTGCTCGAGAACGTGACCCGCTGGGTCGAGTCGGGGATGCCGCCGCGCGAGGCCGCCCATCGGGGCATGCGCGAGATCACCTTCGCGGTGATCGCGGCGACGATCTCGGCGGTCGCCGTGTTCGTGCCGCTCACGTTCCTGACGGACACGGCCGGGCGCCTCTTCCGCGAGTTCGCGGTCACCGTGGCGGCCGCGCTCCTCATCTCCGGCTTCGTCGCGCTCACGCTCTCGCCGGCGCTGTGTGCCCGCATCCTGCGCCCGGACACCGAGGAGAAGGGCCTTCGCGCCCGGCTGGCCTCGGTCTTCGACGCGCTCTCCCGCGGCTACGCCCGCGTGCTCGACGGTGCGCTGGCTCGGCCGCTCCTGTGGATCGCCCTCGGCGGCCTGTGGGTCGGCGCGGGGGCGCTCCTGTATCCGCAGATGGAGCAGGAGCTGATCCCCAACGCCGATCGCAGCACCGTCCTCGCCATCACCGAGGCGCCCGAAGGCAGCACCATCGAGTACACGGATCGCTACCAGCGACGCGCCGAGGAGATCACGATGGACACGCCCGAGGTGCGGAGCGTGTTCTCGGTGGTCTCGCTCGGGATCGGGACGCCCGGCCTGGTGAACCAGGGGTTCCTCTGGACCCAGCTCCACCCGCCCGGCGAGCGCGAGCGCTCCCAGCAGGAGGTCGTGAACGACCTCGGCGACCGCATGAAGGAGGTGGCCGGGGTGAAGGCCTTCGTCTTCAACCCGTCACCGATCCGCGGCTTCCGCGGCTCTCCGGTGTCCATGGTGATCCAGGGGCCCGACATCCTGGATCTCGACCGCTACGCCACCGAGATCGTCGAGCGCCTGAACGACGAGGAGGGCATCACCGGCGCCTCCTCGGACCTGTACCTCAACAAGCCCCAGCTCGAGGTGGAGATCGACCGGGAGCGCGCCAGCGACCTCGGCGTCTCGGTGCGCGACATCGCGACCACCCTGCAGATCCTGCTCGGCGGCGTGGACGTCTCGCGCTTCAAGCTCGGCGGCGAGACGTACAACGTGATGGCCCAGCTGCCCCGGGACGCGCGCTCGCGCCCCCAGGACCTGCTGCTCCTCTACGTGCGCAGCGACGACGGCCGGCTGGTGCCGCTCACGTCGGTGGTCTCGGCGAAGGAGACGGTGGCGCCGCGGGCGCTCCCGCACTTCGACCGGCGCCGCGCCGTCACTATCAATGCGCGGCTCGACGGCATGTCCCAGGACGTCGCGATCGAGCGCGCCCGGAGCATCGCCGAGGAGGTGGTTCCGACGGCGAGCGGCTATCGCATCGGCTTTGCCGGGGAGTCCGAGCAGTTCCTCGAGTCCGGGAGCGCGCTGATCTCCGCCTATCTGCTGGCCATCCTCTTCGTCTATCTCGTGCTGGCGGCCCAGTTCGAGAGCTTCGTGCATCCGCTCACCATCCTGGTCGCGGTGGCGCTCTCCTTCACCGGGGCGCTCGTGGCCCTCAAGGTCGTGGAGTTCCTGAACGATCAGGGGTTCACCCCGAGCCCCGGCTCGCTCAACCTCTACAGCAAGATCGGCCTGGTGATGCTCGTCGGCCTCGTGACCAAGAACTCGATCCTGATCGTCGAGTTCGCCAACCAGCTGCGCGGGCGGGGCCTGGCCCTGGAGGAGGCCGTCCGCCAGGCGGCCCGCACGCGCTTCCGGCCCATCCTGATGACGGCGCTGGCCACCATGGTCGGCATCCTGCCCATCGCGCTCGGTCTCGGGGCCGGTGGCGAGAGCCGGGCGCCCCTCGGGATCGCGGTCGTGGGCGGCATGCTGTTCTCGACCGGGTTCACGTTCTTCGTGGTTCCCTCCGTGTACCTGGGCGTCGAGCGCACTCGCCTCGCCTGGCGCCGCGAGGCCCCCGAGGCCCGACAGCCCCGAAGCGAGCCCGCCGAGGCGGGAGCGCGCTAGTTGGGCGACCTGCCTGCGGCGCTCCTGGGCCTGATCCAGGGGCTGACCGAGTTCCTGCCCGTGTCGAGCTCGGGGCACCTGGTGATCGGTGCCGAGCTCTTGGGCGAGATCTCCGAGGGCATCCTCTTCGAGATCGCCGTCCACGTGGGCACCCTGGTCGCGATCCTGCTCTTCTACCGCGAGCGCATCGGGCAGCTCGGGCTCGGCGTCGTGCGCCGTGAGACCTGGGCCCTCCGCTACGCGGCCAAGCTCGGGGTGGCGACGCTTCCGGCCGTGGTGGTCGGGCTCACCCTGAAGGACGCCATCGAGGCGCTCTTCGCCGAGCCGCGCGTCGTCGGGTTCGCGCTGATGGCGACGGCCGCGATCGTGGCCACCACCCGGGCGACCGCCGATCGCGGCGAGCTGCAGGAGCCGAGCTTCTGGCAGGCCCTCGGCGTGGGCTGCGCCCAGTGCATCGCCATCATCCCGGGGATCTCCCGCAGCGGCACCACGGTGGCCGCGGGCATGGCCCTGGGCCTCGCTCCCCTGGCCGCCACGGAGTTCTAGTACCTGATGGCGGTAGCCGCCATCGCCGGCGCGGCGGTCCTTTCGATCCCGGACGTCCAGGGAGCCTCGCCCGAGGTCCTGCGCGCCTGCCTGATCGGCGGCAGCGTGGCCCTCGTGTCGGGCCTCGCCGCGCTCTGGCTCTTCGTGCGCCTGCTCCGCACCCGCCGCTTCCACTGGTTCGCGGCGTACGCCTTCGTCGCCGGCGCGAGCTTCCTGGTCTACCTGGGCGTGCGTTAGCTCCTGCGCGCGCGGCCCAGGATCACGGCGGTCTGCCCGAAGAAGGCCTCGCGCACCACGCCCCGTACCTCGAGGTGCGGCTGCACCCGGCGGGTGAAGTCGTCGAGGTCGTAGAAGACGTTGGGATTGCGGAAGCCGCCGAGCTCCATCGCGGAGAAGTCGCTGTGGGCGGCTTCGCGCGAGGCGGGATCCTCGCGCAGCCACTTGGCGATCATCGTGTGGGAGCGCTTGCCCTCGAACAGCTCGATCTCGTACTTCTCACGGATCGTGAGGTACGCCACGCCCTGCTCGGAGAGCATCCGATGGATCTCCAGCAGCCACGCGTCCGCCAGCTCGTAGATGTGCGAGAACACGGAGCCCGCGTAGACGAGGTCGACGCTCCCGTCGGCGAAGGGGAGGTGCGGCATGGTGGTGTTGGTGAAGAAGCGATAGTCGGGATTCAGGTTGAGCGAGGCCCAGCGGACCGCATCGGCGAAGATGTCGCAGCCGTACACCTCCTTCTGCTCCACCGGTAGCAGGTGCAGCCAGCGAGTCATCCGGCCCGATGAGCAGCCGAACTCCAGCACGCGCATGCCGTCGCGGAACGAGTAGCCCGCCTTCTCCAGCTCCCCGATCATCAGCCGGATCTGCTCCTCACCGGAGTCGAGGTATTCCTGCTCGTCGAGGCCGGGCCGTCCCAGCGACTTGGCGGGAATCGGCGCCTCGCGGCCGTTGCCGCCGCCCGGCGGCACCGTCGACCTGGGAGTCGTGTGGGGGCCGGGGCCGCGGCCGTACGGAGCGTACTTGGTGACCGGTACCCACTTGTGGAGCTGGTGGTACCACCACTCCTTGAGTCCAAGCGGGGTGAGCAATCGATCTCGGCGGGCCATGTTCGGCGACTCCCTCGTCAGAGCAACGGATCAGGTTACACGGCGGCGGCGGTTCGACGCCACAACTTCGCGGCGCGCATAGCAAAACGGGCGCCGGCCCGATGGCCTGCGCCCGTTCATGCGTCTTCTCTTCCGCCTCTTCTGGTTCGGCCGCTCCCGACCCCGTGGATCGGGAGTCGCGATCAGGGCTCGAGGATCGGATGGAGCTTCTGCGCCGGCTTCGTGTCGCGGAGCTTCTTGAGCGCCCGCGCCTCGAGCTGTCGCACGCGCTCGCGCGAGAGGCCGAGGGACTGGCCGATCTGCTCGAGCGTGTGCTCCTCTTCGCCGCCGAGCCCGTAGCGCAGCCGCAGGATCAGCTGCTCGCGGTCGGAGAGCGCGCCGATCAGGTGGCCCACGCCGAGGCGCATCCGATCGTCGTCGATCCCGCCGTCGGGCTTGTCCGAGAGCGCATCGGGAACGAAGTCCTCGAGCCGCTTCTCGGTGCCGGCGACCGACGACTCCAGCGAGATGGCCTCGCGGGACAGGCGGTCCAGCGCCTCGAGCGAATCGGAGTCGGTGCCGAGGGCAGGAGCCAGCTCGGCCACCGTGGGCTCGCGGCCCAGCTTGCCCGTGAGCTCCGCCTTCACGCGCTGGCTGCGCTGCAGCCGGTCGTGCACGTGGGAGGGCAGCCGGATCGTGCGCGAGTGGTTCTGGATCGCGCGGACCAGCGCCTGGCGGATCCACCAGACGGCGTACGTCGAGAACTTGAAGCCCCGACGGTGGTCGAACTTCTCGACCGCCCGGATCAGACCCAGGTTGCCTTCCTGGATCAGGTCGGGGAACGAGAGCCCGAGGTTGCGGTAGTCCTTGGCGATCGCGACGACGAGCTTCAGGTTGTGCTCGATGAAGCGGTTCTTGACCGCCGTCATCCGGTCCTGAGCCTCCTCGACCGCGTTCCATCGCGTCATGAACTCGGTCTTCACGAGGCCCGTCTCGGCCTCGAGCTCGGCCAGGCGCCGGGACCCCTTGCGCTGACGCCGGACCTCGCGGGCCACCGCACGCACGCGTTCGCGAAGCTCGCCCACCAGCGCCAGGGAGAGCTGGGCCTCGTCGAGCTCCTTGCGGAGGTTCTTGTCGATGCGGTCCATCTGCGTGGGCTTGGTGCTCGTCTCTCCGAAGAGACCGTCCCGGCGCTTGAGCTGCTTGCGCAGCCGCTCGACGGCACGCTCCACGCGCGCCGCGATCTCGCCGGTGTCCTCGTCGCCGGCGGACTCGGAGAGCTTGGCGCCGGTGTGCGACAGGGAACGCAGCTCGTCCCAGCGCCGGATCACGTGCCGCGCCGAGAGCGGAACCGAGTAGAGCGCGAAGCGCAGCTCCGCGGTGGTGGCCTCGAGATCCTTGGCGAGGACGACCTCCTCCTCGCGCTTCAGGGTCCGGGTGCCACCGATCTCCTGGAAGTAGGACTCCAAGGGTCTTCGGTCTCGTGCGGCTTCGAACTCCTCGGGGGCAGGGGGCGGCGTTGCCGCTCGCTGCGCCGGGGCGTTGGTGCCTGCGCCACTTCGAGCCGTCTGATTGTCCTCGAGCTTCACGGTCTCCCTCTCGTATCGTCTGGTATTGCGCGAACGGCGTTTGGGCGCCGTCCGCGAAAAATCGTCTTGGTCGGAGTGCCGGCGCGTCGACCGGCCCGGAGGCGCCGCGCTCATGGGAGCGCCGGCCCTCCCTCGTCTCCCTCGTCTCGCGCCTGGGGGGCCGGCCGGATCAGCGTGGATCTCTTGGAGCCGAGCCCGCCCGCGGGGCAAGGAGTTCAGTCGAATCGCGAGATTGGTGGGGCCTGTGCGCTCCTCGTCCTGGCGATGCCGTTCATCAGTTCGCCATCTCCGGACCCGCGGGGTTCGTATCTTCTCGCGTCGGTCCTCGATTTCCAAGCAATTTCTGGCGTGGCCCCGAAAAACTGACCCGGAGTCCCTTTCCGAGCCGCTCCGGGTTCCCCGGCGGGCTCTTTTCCTCACGGGGAACGTCTCGCTCCCACTGAAGAAGGGAGTGGCCGGCACCCGGCCAGAGGTGGCTTCGGGTGAGCGCGAATCCCCCGCGGGAAGGCGAGTGTGAGCGGGGGAGCGGCCCGCGGCGGTGCGTCAGCCGCTCGCGGAGGGGGCCGTCTGGCCTAGAAGCCCCACCACCAGGGAATCACCACCAGGGCGACGGCGGCACAGATCACGTCCAGGGGCAGACCGGCGCGGACGAAGTCGCGGAAGCGGTAGCCGCCGGGGCCGTACACGATCAGGTGTGCCTGGTAGGTGACCGGGTTGGCGAACGCGCAGGCGGCGCCCACGGTGATGCCCATGACGAAGCCCCGCGGCTCGACGCCGAGCTGGTTGGCGGCGGCGATCGCGATCGGAAACATGATCGCCACGGCCGCATTGTGATGGAGGAGCTCGGCGAAGAGCACCGCGACCAGGTAGAGCATCGCCAGGGTCGCGACGGGCCCGAAGGGGCCGGCGGCGGTCACGAGGATCTGCGCCACGGCGTCCGCGGCGCCGGTCTTGTCCATGGCGTGGGCGATGCCGAGGCCGGCGCCGATCACGATCAACACCGACCACTCGACGCTGCGCCTTGCGATCGATCCGTTGATGCAGCGCGTGACGACCAGGGCTCCCGCCGCCAGGAAGGCCGCGATCGAGATGGGCAGGATGCCGACGGCCGCACACACCACCATCGCCGCCAGGATCGCGAGCGCCGTGGTGGCCTTGTTGCGTCGCGGGGCACCGGAGTCGCCGATCTCGCTCACGAGATAGAACTCGCTGCTGTTGCGGTGCGCGTTGAGGAAGCCCGGGGCGGTCTGCAGCAGCAGGGTGTCGCCGGGCTTCATCACGATCTCGCCGATCTTTCCCGGGACGCGCTCGCCGTTGCGGTGCACGCCGATCACGGCGGCGTCGTAGGTCGTGCGGAACAGGGAGCCCTTGACGCTCTGTCCGATGAGTGGCGACGAGTCCGAGATCACGGCCTCGACCAGTCGCCGCGAGGGATCGGACTCCGACGGGCGATCCTCCTCGTCGACGGCGACCAGGCCCGGGATCCGCTGCAGGTCGACGATGGTCGAGACGACACCGGCGAACACCAGGCGGTCGTCGGCTTGCAGTACCTCGTCCGGGCCGACCGGGGTGATGGTGCGGCTCGAGCGGTCGATCTCGACCAGGAAGAGGCCCGGCAGCTGGCGCAGGCCGGCCTCCTCGACGTTCTGTCCGATCAGCGGCGAGTCGGGGCTCACCCGCATCGACGCCGTGTACTCGCGGCGCGTCTCGCCGAGCTGCTCGGCCAGCAGCTGGCGCTCCGGGATCAGCCGGGGCGCGATGAAGACGATGTAGGCGAGGCCCACGATCGCGATGGGCAGCCCCACCGGCAGCAGCTCGAAGAAGCCCATCCCCTCGCGGCCCGACTCGATCAGCAGGCCGTGGGTGGTGAGGTTCACGCTGGTGCCGATCACCGTGAGGATGCTGCCCAGGATCGTCGAGTACGAGAGCGGGATCAGGAAGCGGCTGGGCGAGAGGCGGTGGCGCCGCGCCCACTCGATCACCACCGGCGTCATCATGGCGACGATCGGAGCGTTGTTCAGGAAGGCCGAGGATCCGGCCACGGTCGGGCACATGCGCGCCAGGGCGGAGGTGCGACTGCCCGCGGCGCCGAAGAAGCGCGTGACGGCTCCCTCGAGGAGCCCCGTTTCGCGCAGCCCCGCGGAGACGATGAAGAGGGCGCCGATGGTGGCGAGGGCAGGGTTGGCGAAGCCCGAGAAGGTCTCGGCAGGAGTCAGGATCCCGAGCGTCGCCAGGATGAAGAGGCCGCCCATGACGACGAGGTCGGCGCCCGCGACTTCGCGGGCGAGGGCCACGACCACGATGATCACGACTCCGATCGTGATCCAGCCTTCGAGTCCCATAAGCGGCGCACCATACCCGGATCCCCGTGGATCCGCGAGAATCGGTCATGCCCGAAAACCGGCCCGCAATCGTCGAGGCCGCCTTCTCCGAGCGCGAGTTCTATCGCCGCGAGTTCCAGGGCCGCACGCTCGCGGTGGCTCTGGGGTCCGAGGCCGATAGCGACATCGGCCGGGTCGCTCCGGTTCTGGAGGATCTGACCCGGGGCGGCGCCCGGGTCGTGGTGATCTCGCCCGATGCCTCCGATCTCGAGGGCTGGCTCGGCGAGCCGCCCCTGTGCTCGGGCCAGCCCAGTCTCGAGGGCGCCGTCTGGCGGGCCGTCTCCGCAGCCGGCCGGGCCGGGATCCACGCGCCGGGCGAGCGCTTCGGCCCCCACTGCCGGGCCGTGGCCCTGCGGCTGGGCGTCTTCAAGCTCGTCTGGCTCGACGCCGGCGGCGGACTGCGCGACGCCAGCGGGCGAAGACTCGCGTTCGTCCACCTGGACGAGCTGGGCGGCCTGCTGGCCGAGGGCGGCGCGGGGCTCGCCACCACCGAGCGGATGCCGCTCTGGCGGGACGTGGTCGCCGGCGTCGAAGCCGGGATCCCCTCGATCAACGTGTGTGCACCGGACTCGCTCGACGAGGAGCTGTTCACCTACGCCGGCTCGGGAACCCTGTTCACGAGCCAGCGCTACATCAGCGTGCGCCTGCTCGGCGTGGACGACTACGACGCAGCCTCCGACCTGATCGCCCGCGGCACCCGCGAGGGCTACCTCGCGAGCCGGAGCCCGGAGGAGATCGACCGCGTGCTCGCCGGGAGCTTCGGCGCCTTCGTCGAGAACCGGCACCTCGCCGGGATCGGCACGCTGCTACCCGGCGGCGACGGCCGGTCCGGGGAGATCGCGTCCCTCTACACGCTCACCCGCTTCCTCGGCGAGGGCGTGGGCGTCTCCCTCGTCGCCTTCGCCCTCGAGCGCGCTCGGGCTCTGGGCCACGAGTGCATGTTCGCCTGCACCACGCAGCCCGCGGTGGGCGCCTTCTTCGAGCGCAACGGCCTGGGCGAGGTCTCCCAGGACGAGATCCCCGCGAGCAAGTGGGCCGACTACGACCCGACCCGCCGCGCCAAGGTCCACTGCTACCGCCGCACCCTCTAGGGGAGGGGACGGTCCTTGCAACTTG
>JASJCN010000006.1 GCA_030065975.1 Myxococcota bacterium | reverse complement strand
GTGCGCTCGGCCCGGGCGACCTCTTCGGCCGGGGCGCCCTCGAGCATCTCCCGGTGGCCGCTCGCGTAGCGCTCCCAGGCCGCCGCGTAGAGCTTGCCGAGCCGCTCGAGCTTGCCGCGGTCGCGCACGACGACCACGCGCCAGGGCTGGGCGTTGCCGCCGGTGGGAGCCCAGCTCGCGGCCTCGAGCACGCGCTCGATCAGGGCGTCGTCGACGGGGTCGGGCTTGAGGCGGCGGACCGCCCGCAGCGTCGACATGGCTTCGTACACTCCGATCTGTTCGATCGGTCCGGTCTCTCCGGTCTCTCCGGTCTGTCCGGTCATGGATCCTGGGTCTCCGTTCTGCGTCCGGGTCGCGAGCGCGTCGGGTGCGGGCCGCGAGCGCCTAGCGGCCCTGGAAGCGGGGAGGGCGCTTCTCGCGCATGGCGGCCAGCGCCTCCCGGTGGTCGTCACTCTGGAAGGTCACGATCTCGAGGGCCGTCGCCACGTCGAAGCTCGTGAGCAGTGCCTGCTTCACACCCGCGTTCACCGCCTGCTTCGTGTAGCGGAGGGCGAGCGGTGCGCCGTGGGCCAGGCGTTCGCAGAAGGCCATGGCACAGGCGTCGAGCTGGTCGTCCGCGACCACGCGGTTCACGAGGCCCAGGCGCAAGGCCTCCGACGCCGGGATCGGGTCGCCCGTCAGCAGGTACTGCTTGGCGAGGGCCGGGCCCACCGCGAGGGGCCAGATCGCCGTCCCGCCGTCGCCGGCCACGATGCCGACGCGCACGTGGGGGTCGGCCACGCTCGCGCTCTCGGCCATGAAGATCGTGTCGCACAGGAGCGCGATCGAGGCGCCGAGCCCGATCGCCGGGCCGTTCAACGCAGCGACGATCGGCATGGGGACGTCGAGCAGATCCCAGATCAGCTGGCGCGCGTCGCGGCGGAGCGGCTCGAGCGTGGTCAGGTCTTCGAGGCTCGGGAACCAGCCGAAGTCCCCGCCCGCACTGAAGGCACGGCCTCGTCCGGTGAGCAGCACCGCGCGCGCAGGGTCCTGCTTGAGTGCGGAGAAGAGCGCCGTGAGCTCGCGGTGGAGCTGGTCGTCGACGGCGTTCAGCTCGCTCCCCGGGTGATCGATCACGACGCGCAGGATCTCGCCTTGCCGCTCGAGGGCCAGGGTCTCGAGCCCGAGGCTCGAGACGGGCGACGGATCCGGGGCGGTCATGCGCGTCTCCTCCGGAGGGCGGGCCCGCTACTCTAGGCCCCCGGTCTCCGAGCCTCCGACGATAGCCCTTGGTTGGTTGCGGCAGCTACGAGTCCACACGGCGAAGACGGCGAAGACCGGCGAAGACCGGGGAGGAGACATGTCCGAAGAGCGCATCCGGATCGAGCGCGACGAGGGCGTCCTGACGCTCGAGCTGAATCGGCCCGAGAAGAAGAACGCCTTCGACGATCCGCAGTGGGACGGCCTCGCCGCGGCCCTGCGTGCGGCCAACGAGGACGACGAGACGGCCGTCGTCGTCATCACCGGAGCGGGCGGCAACTTCTCGGCCGGCCAGGATCTCGGTGCCTTCGGCGGGAGCGCCGAGCCGCGCGCCGACGGCCAGCAGAGCGGGTACTACGGCTGCATGGAGGCCGTCGTCGAGTTCGAGAAGCCGTTGGTCGCCGCGGCGCGGGGCGTGGGCGTCGGCATCGGGGCCACCCTGCTGCTGCACTGCGACCTGGTCTACGTGGCGGAGAACGTCCGGCTGCGCCTGCCCTTCGTGAACCTCGGCCTCGTGCCCGAGGCGGCGAGCTCCTACCTGCTGCAGCAGGCGGCGGGCCCGCGCCTCGCCGCCGAGCTCTTCTTCACGGCCGAGTGGATCGACGGCGCCCGGGCCGTGGAGGCGGGCATCGCCACCCGCTCGGTTCCCGAAGAGGCCGTGCTCGACGTCGCCCTGGCCAAGGCCCGGGAGATCGCCCGCTTCCCGGTCGGCTCGCTGCGCGAGACGAAGCGGACGCTCAAGGTCGCCCATGCGGCGGCGATCCGCGCGGCGCTCGACGCGGAGAACGCAGGCATGAAGGTGCAGGCGGGCTCGCCCGAGAACATCGAGGCGATCCAGGCGTTCCTCCAGAAGCGCGCGCCCGACTTCCGATCGCTGGCGCGGAAGGGCTGAGCGCCCCATGGGCGACGAGGCCAAGGGTCGCGGCGACGCGCCTCCGGGAGCGGCTCCTCCGGGTGCGGACTGGAAGCCGCGCCTCGAGGAGCTGGAACGCCGGCGTGCCGTGGCCCGGGGCATGGGCGGCGAGGAGCGGCTCGCTCGCCAGCACGCCGCGGGAAAGCTCGATGCACGCGCCCGTCTCGCCCGTCTCTTCGACCCCGGCAGCTTCCGGGAGATCGGCACCCTGGTCGGCGGCGCTGCGCAGCCGCCGTCTCCCGCAGACGGGTTCGTTGCGGGGCAGGGCGAGATCGAGGGCCGTCCGGCCCTTGCGGGCGCCGAGGACGTGACCGTGCAGGGCGGCTCCATCGGGCTCGCCGGGGCGGACAAGCGGACGCGACTCACGGAGCTCGCGGGCCAGGAGCAGGTGCCGCTCGTGTTCCTGCTCGAAGGCGGCGGCCATCGCATGACCAACGCCCTCGAGCCGCACGGCCGGACGCCCAACGATCTGCAGGGCCTCGCTTCGCTGTCGGGCCGCGTTCCCATGGCCTGCGGCGTCCTGGGGGCCTCGGCGGGCCACGGCGCGCTGGCCGCACCCCTGATGGACTACGTGGTGATGAGCCGGGGCGCATCGCTGTTCACGGCCGGCCCCGTGCTGGTGCGGGCGGCCACGGGCGAGGACGTCACCAAGGAGGCCCTCGGCGGGCCGGACGTGCAGGTCGCGACCAGCGGCGTCGCCCACGACGTCGAGGACGACGACGCCGCGGTGATCGATCGCCTGCGCCGCTTTCTCCACTACCTGCCGGGCAGCGCCTTCGACGCACCCCCCGAACGCGTCGGACCCGACGCCGGAGAGCGGCTCCTCGACGACGTGCTCGAGCGCGTCCCCGCCGATTCGCGTCGCCCCTACTCGATGCGGGACTGGCTCCCGTCGCTGTGCGACGAGGGCAGCGTCTTCGAGCTGCAGGCGGGGTACGGGGCCTCCCTGGTGACGGCATTCGCCTTCCTGGGCGGCCGCTCGGTGGCGATCGTCGCCAACGACCCGAGCGTGCGCGCCGGGAGCCTCGACGTCCCCGCGGCCGAGAAGGGCGCGCGCTTCCTCGAGCTGGCCGGCGCCTACCACCTGCCCGTCGTCTTCCTGGCGGACAACCCCGGCGTGCTGGCCGGATCGCGCGCCGAGGCCAGCGGCATCCTCCGCGCGAGTGCGCGGATGTTCGCGGCGCAGCACCGGCTCGCGTCGCCGAAGCTGCACGTCACCCTGCGCAAGGCGTTCGGCTTCGGCAGCTCGGTGATGGGGATGAATCCCTTCGACGGGCAGACGATCTCGCTGGCCTGGCCGGGCGTGAGCCTCGGGGCCATGCCCGCTCAGGCCGGGGGCCGCGCGGCGAAGGTCGAGGCCGAGACCCAGGCGGAGCTCGCGGCTCGCGAGGCCCTGGGCCCCTGGTCGGTGGCCCACGGCATGGGCTTCGACGAGGTGATCGATCCTCGCGAGACGCGCAACGCCCTGCTCGCCGCACTGCGCCTCGGCGCGAGCCGGGCGGGGCGCGCCAAGGAGCCGGTGGCGCGGGTCGGGGTGCTGCCGTGAGTCGGGCCCGCCGTCGCCCGGCGAGGTGCGCCTCGCGCTGATGCCCCGGGCGCCGCTCGCCAGTGCTGCGTGGGTCGTGGCCTCGGCCCTCTTGTGCCTGCTGGCCTTGCCGCCGATCGGGTTCTGGCCGGCGGCCCTGGTCGCGACGGCGCCCCTGGTTCCCGCCCTGCGCGGGCAGGGACCCGGAGCCGGCCTCGTCCTGGGATGGCTCCACGGGCTCACCCTGGGCTCCATGGGCGGGCGCTTCCTGCTCGAGCCCCTGCTGGCCGAATTCGGTGTGGCGACGGCACCTTCCGTCGTCTTCCTCGTGCTCTTCATCGGCTTCTATGCGGCCATCCACGGGACCGGCTTCTGGCTCTTCGCCCTGGCGGCGCCACGGATCCAGGGCGCGGCGCTGCCCGTCACGCTGGGGGCCTGCCTCGCCCTGGGCGAGTGGCTGCGGGGGGCGATCTTCATGGCGCCTTGGCTGCTCCTCGCCCACGGCGCCGTGGACACGCCGGTGCTGCTGCAGGGCGCGGCTCTCGGTGGCCCCTGGCTCGTGAGCTTCGTGCTCGCGAGCCTCGGCGCCGGGCTCGGGAAGGCCATCCTGGACACGGCGCCCGGTGCGGGGGTGGTGGGCGCGGTCCCGCTGGTCGCGCTGCTCGCGTTCGGCGTGGTTCGCGCGAGCGTGCCGCCGGTCGAGGGCGAGCTTGACGTCGTGGTGGTGCAGGCCTCGGTGCCCCAGTCCGAGCGCTTCCAGCCGCTCTCCGCGTGGCGCAACGCCCGCCGCCACGCGGCGCTGACGCGTCCGCTGCAGCGGAACGAGCGGCCCGACCTCGTGGTCTGGTCCGAGAACTCCGTGGATGCCGACCTCGACCGGGGTCAAGGGCTCGTGCGCCTGCTGGCCAAGGTGGCCGGAGAGCTCGAGGCGCCGCTGGTGACGGGCGCCCCGCGCACCCTGCGTGCGCGCTCCCACAACACCGTCGTGCTGGTGACCGGAGCGGGCATCCGGGAGACCTACGCCAAGCAGCAGCTCGTCCCGTTCAGCGAGAGCGACCCCTGGTGGGGAGCGCCCCTGTCCTGGCTGATCGGCCCGGTGGTCCAGGGGACGCCCTACGTCGCCGGCACCGACGCGACGGTCTTCCGGCAGGGCCCGGCTCCGTTCTCGGCACCGATCTGCTTCGAGATCAGCGATGCCGAGGCCATGCGCCGCTTCCGCAGCGCGGGCGCGGAGCTGCTGCTCAACCTCTCGAACGACGCGTGGTTCGGGCACACGGCCTTCTCCGCCCATCACCTGCTCCAGGCGCGCTTCCGGGCCGTCGAGCTCGGCATCTGGGTGGTGCGGGCCGCCAACACCGGGATCTCGGCCTTCGTCGATCCGCGCGGCGCCGTGCGCGGCTCGATGGGGCTCTTCGAGGAAGGGACCCTGCGCAGCCGGATCGGCCCGGCCGAGACGCCGCCGGTGTACGCGCGCGTGGGAGACATGCCCGTCGTGGCCGGGTTGCTCGCCGTGGTGGGCGGCGCCGTCGCCGCGGGGCGAAGGTCCGAAGACGCGTCGGCCGACGCGCCCGAGGACCCGGACGCGTCGGCTTGAAATTCGCTAGCGGCAGTCCGACCCGGACGGCACGCAGAAGGGCAGCTCGTTGCTCTGCAGGCCGTCCGCGCTCTGCACCTGGAGCAGGTGCATGCCGTTGCTCGGGCTCGAGGAGAGCGTGACCGTCAGCTGATCGGTCGCGACCGAATCCTCGCCGGCCAGGGCGCAGGCCGCGCCGCCTCCGACGGCGATGCTCGCCCCGGCATCCACGACGCCGTCGACGATCACCGTGTGCGCGGCGGTCACGTGCTTGCCCTCGATCGCGAGCACGCTGCCAGAGGGCAGCGCGGGGTCGCCGGTCGGTCCGTTGCCCGTCCCGCAGTTGGCGGAGACCGGCGCGATCAGCGGCTGCGGCTTGCTCTCGTTCACGCCGCTCTTCAGGTGGGCCGTCAGGGTCGCGAGGAGCAGGCCGTTCTGGGCGTCGGCCAGGACCTGCGCCCGGGTCTTGTTGATGGCGTCGAGGCGGTACTGGTTCGTCGGCGCGTGATACGAGAGCACGGCCGTCGCGCCCTGGAAGAGCGCCGGGCCCCGCAGGTTCACGGCGCCCCGGGCGTCCGCCGCCTCGAGCGAGGCCAGCAGCGACTCAGTCGCGGCGAGGCTGCCGCCGCCGGTGGTCGAGGTGTTGAGCGTCACCTGGCGGCCCAGCGCGCCCGAGTGCCCGTTGCTCGCCTCCTCGGTCATCTGGATGAAGTTCTCGAGCTCCGCGTTGTAGAAGAAGTTGAAGAGCAGGAACGACACACCGAGGGTCGCCTCCTCCCGCAGGCCGACCGCCGGATCGAAGGCGAACTGCGGGTCCACCGGGTCGAGGTTGAACCCGCCGAAGCTGATCCCCGTCTCCGCGATGGCGAAGAGATCCTCGGCCAGGGTCACGCCCATGGAGAACTGCAGATAGCGGTCCATCATGCCGCGCATGGTGGGCGCGTCGAAGTTCGCCAGGGTCTCCGCATTGGTGGAGGTGCCGAGCGGCAGCTCGTGACAGCCCGCGTCGGAGTCGGCGCAGGTGCTCGGGCCCTGGCCGCCCATGTCCATGAAGAACTCCTTGAAGCCCGTCTCGGCCAGCGCGGTCACGTCGTCGTCGATGGGTCGCTTGCGGGCCACGGGGTAGCTGACGCTGCGCAGGAAGACGGCCATGTCCTTGCGCTCCTGGTTCGTGAGCTGCCCCACCGACCCCGAGGGCCCGATCCCGCAGCCGCCGGTCTGGTCGCACATCACACCCGAGAGCGCGGCGTCGACCAGCTGGCGCATGCAGTCGCCGTTCGGGGGCGTCGGGAAGGTCGTCGTGTTGGGGCTTCCGTCGGTCACGTCGGGGTCGCAGTTGGGAGCCGCCAGCGGGTTTCCGCCGCCGGTCTGGACGCCCACGCTGCCGTCGCCGCCGCCGAAGGGGTCGCCGAGCTCGCCGCCCCAGTGCAGGGGCTCGGAGTCTCGCAGGCCCCGCACGGGCATCGTCGAGCGGGGCTCGTCCCCGTTGCCACAACCGAGCAGCGGGCAGGCGCCGCCGATGCGCCACAGCAGCTGGTCGGTGTGCGAGTCGGGGTGGCAGCTGCCGCAGGAGAAGTTGCCCGTGTCCGAGGCGAACGCGTCGTTGAAGGCGATGCGGCCGCGGCGGACGGCGGCGGGAGTCGGATCGTCCCCGACCGGGATGGTCGCGGTCACGGACAGGTTGGACGGGTTCGACGCGTCCACCACCGAGACGGTGTTGTCCAGCGTGTTGAGCACGTAGGCCGTCTCGGCGGCGCCGGTCGTCCCGTTCGAGACCACCAGCACGCCCTTGGGGAGCTTCCCCACGTCGAGGCGGTCGAGGACGTTGCCGGCCGAGTCCATCGAGAAGACGCGGTGGGTGCCCATGGCCGTGGCCAGAACCGTGTTGCCGTCGTCCGAGACGTCGACGCCGTAGGGCGTCGCCAGGGCCTGGGCGTGGCTCCCGCCGACCGGGTCGAGATCGACGGTGTTCACGGTCGAGCAGCTCCCTCCGCCCACTCCGCAGTCGAGCACCGAGACCAGGTTGTCGAACATCTCGTTGTCGAGGCTGTCGAGGACGTCGTCGTGGTCGCCGTTCACGGCGTTGCGGGCGTCGGTCTGGGTGACGTAGACGACGTCGTTGGCGTCGACGGCCAGGCCGTAGAGCAGGGTGCCGATACCCGACACGGTCTTGATCAGGTTGTCGTTGTTGGTGTTGTAGACGAAGAGGTCCCGGTCGGGCAGGTCCGGGTTGATGACGATGTTCTTGATGCTGTTCGGGAGGTTCGGGTTCTGGGCGAAGATCACGAGCTCGAGCAGGCCCATGGAGCAGGGGTCGCCGATCTGGTTCGTGCCGTTCAGGTTCCCGCAGATCGAGAGCTGGGACTGGTTGAAGGACTCGAAGGACGCGACGTAGAGGCGGCCGTTGGCGACGCGCATCGCGCGCGGATCCTGGGCGGTCACGTCCAGGGTGCCGGTCACGCTGTAGGTGTTGGCGTCGATGATGGCGATCTGGTTGATGGAGGAGAGCGAGACGTAGGCCTTGGCGTTGCTCGCGAAGACCACGCCCACCGGCTCGTCGAACTCGGTCACGCCGCCGTTCAGGCTCTGGATCGTCTCCACCACCTCGAGGTAGCTGGCGCTCGCGCTGGCGGTGTCGATCACGGAGACGCTGTCCGAGACGTGGTTGGTGACCCAGGCCTCGCTGCCGTCCGGCTTGAAGGCGACGCCCACGGGCTCCATGCCGACCTCGACCTTCGCGACCACGGTGTTGGTGCCGGTGTCGATCACGTCCACGAGCCCGCTCGTCGTGCTCGCCACGAGCAGCAGGGTGCCGTCCGGCGAGAGCGCCATCGGGTCGGACTGCGGGCTGTCGAAGGTCAGGTGTCCCGTGGCCTCGTGGCGCTTGACGGCGGCCCCGGACGGAGTGGCGAGCCAGGCGAACGAGACGAGCAGGGCGATGAGGGCGCGGAGCGGGCGTCGGGCGATCATGGAGCCTCCCTTGCACCCCGGACGCGGTCGAGACGCACGAGGCCCCGTGGGCCTCCAGCGGACGGGCACCGGACCGGGAGCGCAGATCAGGTGGGAGCATGATGCCACACGGGGCTCACGCGGGGGAACTCCCCACGGGAGCGGGCCCTCCACCGACCCCCCGCCCGTCCGGCGGGGCTATGCTGCCTCGCCCACCCGAGGAGGATCCCATGCTCGTCATCGCCGGAAGCGTCTCGATCGACCCCGCCAACCGCGAAGCGGCCATCGAGGCCGCGAAGGAGGTGATGGCGGCGACCCAGAAGGAGGCCGGCTGCATCTCCTACACGTTCACGGCCGATCTCTCCGATCCGGGGCGCTTCCTGATCTTCGAGGAGTGGGAGTCCGCCGACGCGCTCCGCTCCCACTTCACCCAGCCGCACATGGCGGTGTTCCAGAAGGCGATGGGCGGCTTCGGGGTCCGCGAGATGAAGGTGCAGCAGTACGACGTCTCGAAGGTCGGCCCGATCGGCGGGTAGCTACGAGATCACGTGTTGCCACGCCTTCGAGCGGAAGCGCAGGGTCAGCATCGTGGCCTTCACGCAGTAGTCGGCGATCAGCGCCGCGAAGATCCACTCGACCGAGAGCCCGAGCCAGGCGAAGACGCCGGCCAGGGCGATGCGCGCCCCGAACAGTCCGGACAGCACCGTGATCAGGGGGAAGCGCGTGTCCCCGGCGCCGCGCAGCGCCCCGCCCAGGGCGAACTCGATGGCCATCAGGGCCTGCACCGAGCCCAGCACGTAGATGAACACGACCGTGAGGCGCACCACCTCCTCGTCGTCGATCATGAAGCGGGCGATCGGCTCCGCGGCCATGAGGATGCCCGCCGCGAAGACGAGCATCACGCCGATCGAGAGGAACATCGCGCGCCAGCCGCTGCGCGAGGCGCCGGCCGGATCCTCGGCCCCGAGGTGCTGGCCGACCATGGTGGAGGCGGCGATCGAGAAGCCGAAGCCCACCACGAACGAGAAGGACAGGATCTGCACGCCGATGCCGTAGGCGGCATAGGCGGCCGTGCCGTACAGGGCCACGATCCACAGGAAGACGATGAAGCCCCCCTGCCAGACGGCCTGCTCGAGGCCGGCCGGGGTCCCGATGCGGATCAGCTGCCGCACCCGCTCGCCCTCGAGCGACTTTCCACGGCCCACCTGGATCAGCAGGCCGCCACGCAGCCAGAGCAAACCGAGCACCACGGACCCGACCGCGAAGGAGATGCCGTTGGCGAGGGCCGCGCCGGGCACGCCCAGCGCCGGGAGGCCGAACTCGCCGTAGACCAGCGCGTAGACGAGGCCGACGTTGACGACGTTGGTGACGGCGCCGACCCAAAGCGGCGTGCGGGTGTCGCCCGCGGCCCGAAGCGCCGTGGACAGCACCAGGAAGATGGCGAAGACGGCGTTGAAGGGGCTGATCCAGAGGATGAAGCGGGCGGCCAGCTCGACCGTCGCGTCGTCGAGCTGGAAGATCCCGGCCAGGTCCCGGGCGAAGAGCATCGCCGGGAGCGTCAGGAAGAGCGCTGCGCCGGTGCAGAGCCACAGCGAGGCGCGGGTCACGCGCGCGGCCTCGGCGCGATCGCCGGCTCCCCAGGCCCGGGCCACGAGCGCGGTGGTGCCCGCGGTGACCGCCATCAGCACGGCCTGGAGCAGGAAGAAGATGCGGTGGCCGGTGGTGGCCGCGGCGACGGCCGAAGCCCCGAGCGAGCCCACGATCTTGATGTCGACGAAGCCGACGAGCGACTGCAGCAGGTTGCCGAGGATCGCCGGCCAGGCGAGCTCCCAGATCTGACGCGTCGTTCCGGTCCCGCGGCGTTGCTCGGGCTCGGCGGCGGCCTCGAGGGTCGCGGCCACGGCGGGCCCCGGTGCGCCCGGGGCGATCCGCGGATCTTCGTGCTGTGCCTCGGGCTCGAGCGCCATGGGCGGCGGATAGCGCGTCCGCGTATCCTGCGCCCGTCATCCGTCGTCTTCTGCTGCCGACGCTCGGCGCACAGAGCGCGCCGGGCTCCTTCGGAGCCGCCATGCCCGACCTGATCCGCGACACCCGCGCCGAGCCCGGTCGTGAGCCGGGCCTCTTCCATACGACGCTCTCGCGCGACTGGGAGGTCTGGGGGCCCAACGGCGGGTATCTGGCCGCGCTCGCGCTCCGCGCCGGCTGCGAGACCAGCCGGCTCGGGCGGCCCGCGAGCTTCCAGTGCCACTTCCTCTCGGTGGGCGCCTTCGAGCCGGCCACGATCCGGGTCCGCTCGGTGGGCGGGGGCAAGCGCGCCGAGTCCCTGCAGATCGAGATCGCCCAGGCGGATCGCACGCTCCTCACGGCGAGCTTGTGGATGGTGGCCGAGGGGATCGATGGGTACGCCCACGACGTGGCCGAACGGCCCGAGGTCCCCGGGCCCGAAGGCCTTCCGAGCTACGCCGAACGCGCCGGAGACGAGTACGCCCAGTGGTACTCGATCTGGCGCAGCATCGAGGGACGGCCCCTCAGCTGGCGCGAGCCACCCGGACATCCCGAGTGGTTCACCTGGCTGCGGCTCACCGACAGCGAGATCGGCGGCGACGTCGACGACGCGATCCGTCAGCTCTTCTGGCTCGACATGCCCGGCTGGAACGCCACCATCGCCGCGCACGCCTGGCCCTTCCCCTACCTCACGCCCAATCTCGACCTCACGGTGCAGTTCCACCGCTTCGCTCCCGAGATCGACTGGCAGCTCGCCGACGGGCTCGTGCCCGTCGCCACCGAAGGGCTCGTCGGCTGCAGCTCGCGGCTCTGGGCGCCGGACGGCCGGCTGCTCGCGACGGCGACGTCGAAGCACGTGTGCCGCCGCAATCCTGGCTACGAGGAGGAGCTCGAACGCGCCCGTGCGGAGGGCCTGATCCCCGCGGCCGACGCCGACTAGAGCCCTCGGCCAGAGCCCTCGGCTAGATCCCTCGAGCCAGGTGGTCGCTCACGTCGCCGACCCAGTCGATGTGGATGCGGCGCGAGCGGAAGCGCCAGTGGCCGTCCTCGCGGTCGAAGCCGTCCTCGTACCGCCCCATCACGATGGGGGCGAGGGGCCGCTCGGGCCCGTGCTGGAGCACGGTGAACGAGGAGCGGGCGTGCGCCTCGTCTCCGGCCTCGGCCACCTCGAGGATCAGGTTCGTGGTGAGGTGGCGGGTGCGCGGCGATCCGTCCTCGTGGAGCCGGACCTGTCCGCGCAGGAGCTTCTCGACGGCCGCGCTCCCCTGCACCGCGTCTCCGCCCGCGAGCCCGTACTCGGCGGCCTCGAACAGACGAGCCACGGCTCCGAGCTCGCCCGCGTCGAGCAGCTCGGCGTAGCGGCCGATCAGGTTCGGAATGGCGATGCCGGGGTCGGCGCTCACGAAGCGTCCTCCGCCAGCGGATGGGCCTGGCAGGCCCCGTTCGCGATCTGCGCGTAGGCCTCGGCGCTCAGCTGGTCGCTGTAGAGCACCATGTCCCGCCAGACGGCGCACCGCTCCTCCGTGCTCCGGAGGCGCTCGTCGGTTCCGACGCGAGCCACGACGATCGGGCTGGTGACGGCGCCCCGGGTCATGTGGATGCCCCCGTCGTCGGGTGCGTCGAGCACCAGGAACTCCGGCTCTCCCGAGCCGGCCGCCGGCCAGGAGCTCCAGCGCGGCAGGTCGCCGGCGAGGCCCTGGCCCGGATCGCCCGTCGCGGCGAAGCGGGCCCAGTAGCTCTGCATCGCGCGTGCGAGCTCGAGGTCGAGAGCCGCGCGCTCGGGGTCGAAGACCGTCCCTGGAAGCAGGCGCAGGCGGCCGAACACGAAGGGGATCTCGAGGCCGTGGGCGGCGCCCAGGAGCTGCCCCATGTCGAGCCACAGGCGCTTCGGCGAGTCGTCCCAGTCGAAGCGGTAGGCGTACACGCTCGGCCCCTGGCCCGCCCGCATGGCGATGGCCGGCTCGTCGACGCCGCGCGCCTTCCAGAGCAGCGCCGCATACTCGGAGTCGAGGTCGTAGCGCCGCGGGTCGTTGATGCGGTAGGGGAGGCCGAAGACCCGCGAGACGTGCGGCGAGCTCCACATCAGGAACAGCTTGTTCTCGTCGCGGTTGGTGCCGAGCATCACCGGCACCTTCGCGTAGTCGCCGGACTCGTAGGGGGCGAGATCGCCCCCGCCGGTGAGGACGTGGCCGTCGCGAATCAGGCGCGGGCCCGGGTACATGCCCGCGAAGCCCGAGCCGTCGAACAGGCCGAGCAGGGCGTCGCGGTCCGCCTCCCGCAGCAGGCGCTCCGTGGCCTCCGGCGTGAGGCTCGCGGCCTGGTCGGCTGCCTCCTCGCGCGACGCGGCGGAGCCGTGGCGCTCGATGAGGGAGACAACGAGCTCGTGGGAGCTCGCGGCGTCGCCGCCCTCGTGCTCGGGGAGCCGCGCCTCGTCGAGCGTCGCTCCGCGCACGCTCCCGCTCTGGGAGATCGCGCGGTGGAACAGCCCGCGTGCGCGGGGCGAGCGCAGCAGGCTCATCACGTTGGCGCCGCCCGCGGACTCGCCGAAGATCGTCACCCGGCCGGGATCGCCTCCGAAAGCGCCGGCGTTCTCCTGCACCCACTCGAGGGCGCGGATCAGGTCGAGGGTGCCGTAGTTGCCGGATCGATCGTCGGCGTCGTCCTCCGGCCCGTGCAGCGCAGGATGGGAGAGCCAGCCGAAGACGCCGAGCCGGTACTGCACGGTCACGACGATCACCTGGCCGCGCTGCGCCAGCATGCTGCCGTCGTAGATCGTCGCGTCGCCGATCGAGTTGCCGCCGCCGTGGATCCAGACCATCACCGGAAGGCCGGCCGCGTCGCTCGCGGCGTCCGGCTGCAGCGCCGGGGCGAAGACGTTGAGCGTGAGGCAGTCCTCGCTGCCGGTCGCGCCGCCGGACCCGGTGCCGTCGCGCGCGCCGAGCGGCCCGGCGATCTGCGCGCACGGGGCGCCGAAGCGGAGCGCCTCGCGCACGCCCTCCCAGGCGGCGGGCGGCTCCGGCGCACGCCAGCGCAGCTCGCCTACGGGCGGCTCGGCGAAGGGGATGCCGAGCCAGACGTGTCCGCCGTCGGGGTGCTCGAAGCCCGTGACGCGGCCCTGGGCGAGCGCTCGCTCGGTGGCTCCGGAAGGCGCTTCGCCGGAGAGCACCGCGAGCGGCTCGCCGCAGGCGACGAGGCAAGGGGCGAGGAGGGCGGCCAGCAGGAGCAGCGGGCGGGCGGGACGTCTTCGCATGGGGCCACGCTAGCAACGACGCCCGGCGGCCGGGCCAATCGAGCCAGGGAAGCTCTGCACGGGCCTCTACCCGGACCGTTCAGGCCTGGCAGTCGCGTGTAGTCAACATCTGCAGAGCTTCCCTAGTCTGGATGGCGTGACGCAGGTGACGGCGTGGATGGACGGCTTCTTCGATCCCGCCGTGGCGCTTCTGCACCATCCGAGCCGCGGCCCGTCGGACTCGCCGTACGAGCAGCCCGGGATCCACCTGACGCGTGAGTCGAGCTGGTACGCGCTGTCGCTGCTCCAGCGCGATGCTCCCGGAGATCGCGCGCGGGCGGGGGCGATCCTGGATGCGGTCCTCGCGCAGCAGATCGACGCGCCGGCCGTGGCGGCCGGGAGCTTCCGCAGAGCCCCCGAAGAGCCCCCGCTGCCGCCCGAGCCCCGGGAGTGGATCGACTACGACCCGAACTGGCGCGAGTTCCTGGGCACCGCGTTCGCCCTGATCCTGAGCCGCCACGAGGCCGCGCTTCCGCCGGCGACGGTCGCGTCCCTCGAGTCCGCCCTGCTTCGCGCGACGCGCGGCTCCCTCGAGCGCGCGGTGTCCCCCGAGTACTCGAACATCGCGCTCATGAGCGCCTTCCTCCTCGACTGGGTGGGCGACCGGCTGGGCGACGGCGAGCTGCGCTCGGCCGGAAGCCGCCTCGCCCGAGGCGTGTGTGCGGACCACGCGAAGACGGAAGCCTTCCGGGAGTACAACAGCCCCACCTACTATGGGGTCGACCTCGTGGCGCTCGCCGCCTGGCGCGACCTCGCGCCCGACCCGTGGCTGCGCGAGCAGGGAGCGCGGCTCGAAGCGGCCCTCTGGTGCGACCTCGCGCGCTTCTGGCACGCCGACCTCGGCAATCCGAGCGGGCCCTACACCCGGGCCTACGGAATGGATCAGGCGGACTACGTCTCGTGTCTCGGGCTCTGCGTGGACGTCGGCTGCGGGTCGCAGGCGCTGCCGCGGCCGGTCCTGCCGCCGCTCGGCGACGCCATGCTTCACGCCCACGACCGCTGCATGGAGCCGGTCGTGTCGGCGCTGCCCCCACGCATCCCGCCCGAAGCGCGGCGGCACTTCGAGTCCTTCCAGGGGGAGCGCGTGGTGCGCCAGATCGTGCAGCGCGAGCCCTTCGAGCGGCGCGCGAGCGCCTGGCTCGGGCGCGGGATCATGCTCGGCGGAGAGGACGCCTCGGGCCGTCACGTGCACCACCAGCATCACCCCGTCACGGCCCATTGGCTCGAGACGGACGGCCGGCTCGGATGGCTGCGCCTGCGCACCGATGCGCCGGTGCGCGCTCGCGCGGCCGATCGCCGTCTCGAGATCGAGGTCGAGACGGGGGTGGACTGGCTTCGCGAGGCCCGCGTGCGACTCGACTGGGTGGGGCTCGGCGGCGCGCGGGCGGAGCGCGACGACCGCTCGCTTTGCTTCCTGACTCGCGACGGAACGCTCCGTCTCTCCGGCGGCGCGCCCCCGACACGGCTCGAGTCGCGCGGCGATGCCGGGGCCATCCGGACGTGGCGGACGGAGTTCGCACCCGGGAGCGCGCCGCAGCGGGTGGCCTTCGAGCTCTCGCTCGTCGACTAGCTCTCGTCGAGGTCGGGCTCGTCGGGCTGGAAGAGCCAGGCCTCGGCCTCGGCGCGGCTCCAGAACACCTGGATCTCGGTGTCGACGTCCTGGTTGGTCATCTCGTACATGCGCAGCAGCCCGAACTGGTGAGGCTGCGGCGCGACCAGCGCGAGCTTCGACGCGAAGAGCTGCGGGTTCTTGCGCGCGACGGTCGAGGTCGCCTGGACGAAGTCCGTACCGCTGGCCTCGCCGAGGTCGAGCTCGGCATGGGTGAAGTCGAAGAGCTGGCGGAAGCCGGCTCGGATGCGAGCGTCCTCACCGATTCCCTGCAGCGCATCGAGAATGTCCGCGATCTCCAGGGAGCCGGAGAGCTCGCACAGCATGACCCGCCTGGCGGCGTCGATTTCGAACCGGATGCCCAACGGCCGCACCTCTTCCGGAGACTAACCAGAATCGGAGGTGACGCGATCGGCTCGAACCGCTAGGGGATTCGACCTCGGGGTTTCGCTGTAGGCGGATGCTAGGCGCGCCGGCGTCGCGCGCGCAGCGCCAGGGCGAGCGAGAGCCCCATCAGCCCGGTGAGCGCCGGCTCGGGGGTCGTGATCCCGCCCTCGATGCGCAGGTCCTTGGACAGCGTGACGGTATCCCCGGGCGTGAGCGTGAAGTCCCACTGGATTCCGTAGGACACGTCGCCGGCCACGAGGTCCGGCGCGGAGACGAGGCCCTGGCCCGAGAGGAGCGCCTGAAGCGGATCGGGAAAGATGCCGAGCTCGACGATCGCGTCGGCCGGCGTGAACGCCTCCTGGAAGACCAGGCTGCCGTCGCTCTGCTCGATCTGGCCCGGGCTCACCAGCGCCACGGCGTCGTTCTCGGCGGTGCCGCCTAGATCGAGGTCCACGTACTGCACGATCGAGACGTCGAAGTCCGCCATCCCCGTGTTGTCCAGGGTGATGATCTGGGCGAGATCCGAGGCGCCGCTTCCGTCCTGGCCGCCGCGCAGGAGCAGGCTCCAGTCCAAGACCAGCGGGCCCTGGCCGAAGCGCAGCGCCAGCGCGTCGTCACCCGGATCGACGAAGCCGTTGGTGTCGCTGACCTGGGAGCCGACGAAGCCGAGGGACGCCACGTTCTGGAAGGCGCCGCCGTCGATGCTCACGAAGAGCTGGTTCGAGGTGAGCTGCTCGGTGCCGTCGACCTGCCACGAGAAGGCCTCGGACGGGAAGGCGCCATCGCCGGTCTCCACCTCGACGCTGCTGTTGCGGTCGACCAGGGTGACCGGGACCGCGAACGAGCCGGTTCCGGAGGCGAGGACCAGAAGGGCTGCGAGAACGGCAGCGAGCAGGATCGGGGAGCGCATCATCGACCTCCGGAGGCACGGGCAGCGGACACGGGCCGCGCCCGGTGCGAGCCGGCCCGAAGAGGTGTGGCGTGAGAGCCCCGGAAGTGGCGCAAGCCGGGCACACGCTGCGCCGATTCCCTCGGGGGCTGCTGCTGCTGCTAGCCTGGGCCGCGATGCTGCGCCTGTTCGACTACTTCGAGTCCGGAAACGGCTACAAGGTCCGCCTGCTGCTGCATCGGCTCGGGATCCCCTTCGAGCGGATCGAGTGCGACATCCTGAAGGGGGAGACGCGAACGCCGAGCTTTCTGGCCCGCAATCCGAACGGCCGGATCCCCCTGCTCGAGCTCGAGAGCGGCGAGAGCCTCGCCGAGTCGAACGCCATCCTCTGGTACCTGGCCGAGGGGACCCCGCTGCTGCCCGCCGATCCGCTCTCCCGGGCCCGGGTGCTGCAGTGGATGTTCTTCGAGCAGTACAGCCACGAGCCCTACGTGGCGGTGCTGCGCTTCTGGACGTTCGCCGGCAGGCTCGAGGAGAACGCGGCGCAGGTGCCCGCCAAGCGTGACGGCGGCGAGGCGGCGCTCGCGGTGATGGAGGGGCACCTGGCCGACCGCGACTGGTTCGTCGGCGACGCCTGCTCGATCGCGGACATCGCCCTCTACGCCTATACCCACGTGTGCGAGGACGGCGGCTTCGAGCTCTCCCGCTACCCCGCCGTCTCGGCCTGGCTGGACCGGGTGGCCGGGCAGCCGGGCCACGTGCCCATCACCGAGCTCTCGGGCCTGGCCGCGCCCGGTGGCGCGGCCTCGTGAGGAGGCGCTCGGCTAGAGTCGAGGGCCCGAGATCCCGAGGTCCATCGTGTCCGATTCCGCAGCGCCTGCCCTCGAGGGCGTGAACCTGCTCGACGGCGAGTTCTACGCCGGGGATCCCCACCCGGCCTTCGCCTGGATGCGCGAGCACGAGCCGGTGTACTGGGACGCGAACGGTCGGGTCTTCGGCATCACGCGCCACGCCCACGTGATGGAGGCCGCGAAGAGTCCGGACCGCTTCGGCAACCGGCACGGGATGCGGGCGGACGCGCCGGCCATCCCGTCGATGATCAACTTCGACGGCCGCGAGCACAAGCGACGTCGCAACCTGGTCAACTCGGGCTTCACGCCGCGCCGCGTGGCGGACCTCGAGCCGCGGGTGCGCGACGTGGTGGGCGCGCTGATCGACGCCGTCTGCGAGCGCGGCGAGTGCGACTTCGTCGCGGACCTGGCCGCGCCGCTTCCGATGATCCTGATCGGCGACATGCTGGGGGTCGAGCCCGAGGACCGCGCGGACCTGCTGCGCTGGTCCGACGATCTCATCCTCGGCCAGAACGCGTCGGCGCCTCCCGAGGTCATGGCCAACGCGGCCCGCGCCTTCCAGGAGTACTCCGAGTACAACCGGCGGGTCGTGGCCGACCGCCGGAGCCGGCCGCGCGGCGACGACCTGATGAGCATCCTCGTCCATGCCGAGATCGAGGGGGAGCGCCTCGGCGACGAGGAGATCCTGCAGGAGGGTCTCTTGATCCTGGTCGGGGGCGACGAGACGACCCGCCACGTGATCAGCGGCGGGATGCACCAGCTGCTGCGCCACCCCGATCAGCGCCGGCTCCTCCAGGAGGACCCGAGCCGCATCCCCACCGCCGTCGAGGAGATGCTGCGCTGGGTGACCCCGATCCAGAACATGGCCCGGACCGCGCTCCGGGACGTGTCGTTCCACGGACGGGAGATCCGGGAGGGGCAGAAGATCCTGCTGCTGTACCCCTCCGCCAATCGCGACGAGACCGTCTTCGACGAGCCCTTCCGCTTCGACGTCACGCGAAGCCCCAACGAGCACGTGGCCTTCGGCGGCTACGGGCCGCACTTCTGTCTCGGCCACTCGCTGGCACGGCTCGAGCTGCGCGTGATGTTCGAGGAGCTGCTGAGGCGCCTGCCCGACATGGTGCTCGGGAGCGACGAGCGGCCGCCGATGCGCCCCTCCAACTTCATCACCGGCATCGAGCGCCTTCCCGTGCGCTTCACGCCGGCGCCCCGGCGCTCGGGGCAGGCGGCGGCGTAGTTGGCGGTGGGCGAGGAGCGCGCCTTCCAGTCCGCGTCCCGGCTGGTGGACGACCTCGCGAGCGGGGCGGTGTCGAGCCGCGAGCTGCTCGAGCTGCATCTCGATCGCGTGGCGCGCTTCTCGGAGCTCAACGCGGTCGTGACCGTCGACGCGGAGGGCGCCCGCAAGGCCGCCGATGCCGCCGACGCTGCACGCGCCGCCGGTGCCCCCTGCGGCCCGCTGCACGGGCTGCCCATGACGGTGAAGGACGTCTTCGAGACGGCCGGCATGCTGAGCACGGGCGGGGCTCCGGAGCTCGCCCACCACGTCCCCGATCGCGATGCCATCGCGGTCGAGCGTCTGCGTTCGGCCGGAGCCGTCCTCTTCGGCAAGACCAACACGCCGGTCTGGGCCGGGGACTGGCAGACGACGAACCCGATCTTCGGTCGCACGCGCAACGCCTGCGATCCCGAGCGCACGCCCGGCGGCTCCTCGGGCGGGTCCGCCGCGGCGCTCGCCGCGGGGCTCACGCCGCTCGAGCTGGGAAGCGACATCGGCGGGTCGATCCGCGTGCCGAGCCACTGGAGCGGCACCTGCGGTCACAAGCCGACCTGGGGGATCGTCCCCCAGCGCGGCCATCTGCCCGGCCCGCCGGGAGCCCTCGCCGAGGTCGATCTGAACGTGGTGGGGCCCATGGCGCGCACGGTCGAGGATCTCGAGCTCGCGTTGTCGGTGCTGTGCGGGCCCACCCCCGAGGAGGCGCCGGGCTGGCGGCTCGAGCTGCCGCCGCCGCGCGCGACGAGCCTCGAAGGATTGCGCGTCGGCGTGTGGATCGACGACCCGCGTTTCGCCCCGGACCCGAGGGTCGCGGAGTGCCTGCGCGGGGCGCTCGGCCGGCTCGCCGAGGCGGGAGCCCCGGTGCGTGAGGTCCGGCTCGAGGTCGACTTCGAGGATGCGGTCTCGACGTACATGGACCTCCTGATGCCGCTCAACACCCGCACGATGTCCGACCCCGAGTGGGAGGCCATGCGCGATGCCGCGGCGAGGTTGCCCGACGACGGGAGCCTCGCGCTCGGCGGCCTGCACGCGCACACGCTGTCCCACCGCGACTGGCTGCGGGCGGACGAGGACCGGCTGCGCGTGAAGCGAGCCTGGCTCGCGCTCTTCGACGACGTGGACGTCGTCGTCTGCCCGGTGAACCAGGTGCCGGCCATCCGGCACGACGACCGCGACGTGCTCGAGCGGCAGGTCCGGATCGGCGGCGAGGCCCATCCCTATCTCGAGCTGATCGCCTGGCCCGCGATCGTCACGATGGCGGGGCTGCCGGCCACCGCCATTCCCATGGGACGCGTGCCCGAGGAGGGCGTGAGCCTTCCCGTGGGAGCCCAGATCGTGGGGGCCCCCTACGCCGACCGCACGACCCTGGCCTTCGCCCGGGCGGCCCTCGATGAGCTGGGTGGCTTCCGGCCAGAACCCGCCTACGCTGCCGCCCAGCCTGGCTCCTAGGCCGACCCCGCCCGAAGGACCGAGAATCCCCTGATGGAGTTTCACGACCTCGAGATCGCCCGCGTCATCCAGGAGACGCCGGACGCCCGCAGCTACGAGCTGCACGTCCCCGAGCCCCTCGCCGAACGCTTCCGCTACCGGCCCGGCCAGTTCCTGACCTTCGAGGTGCCCCTCGGCGAGACGCGGCTGATCCGCTGCTACTCGCTCTCGAGCACGCCGGGGCTCGACCCCCTGCCGCGCGTCACCGTGAAGCGCATCGAGGAGGGGCGGGTATCGAACTGGATGAACGATCGGCTCGTGGAGGGCCAACGCATCCGGGTGATGGCTCCGGCCGGGCGCTTCGTGCTGCGCGCGAGCGAGGCGCCGCTCCTGCTGTTCGGGGGCGGCAGCGGCATCACGCCGCTGCTCTCGATCCTGAAGGCAGCCCTCGCCGACACGCAGCGTCGCGTGCGCCTCGTGTACGCCAACCGCGACCGCGACTCGGTGATCTTCGACGCCGTGCTCGCGGAGCTCGCGAAGGCCCATGCCGGGCGCTTCGAGCTGCACCACCATCTCGACTCGGAGAAGGGCTTCCTCGCTCCGGTCGCGGCCCGCGACCACGTGATCGGCTTCGCCGACGCCGACTGTTACGTGTGTGGCCCCGGCCCCTTCATGGACGTGGTCGAGTCGGCGCTCCGCGAGTCGGGGGTGCCCGAGGATCGCGTCTGGATCGAACGCTTCGTCTCGCCGGCGGACGGAGAGGCTCCGGAGGTTGCGCTCTCGAAGGAGGAGGCGGCGGCGGCGCCCTCGCGCATCACCCTGTCCCTCGACGGGGAGACCCGCGAGATCGACTACGACCCGGGCAAGACCGTACTCGAGGCCGCCCAGGCCGCCGGAATGGATCCCCCCTTCGCGTGTACCGAGGGCTACTGTGGCTCCTGTGCCGGGCGGGTCGAGGAGGGCCGGGTGGTCATGACGGCCAACGACGTGTTCACCCAGGACGAGGTCGCCCGGGGCCACGTACTGACCTGCCAGGCGCGGGTGGTCGGCGGCCCGTGCCGCATCCGCTACGAGGACTGACGTGACCGACGCCCAGCTGACTGCCGAGGGGCTCCTCGCCGAGGCGCAGGCGCAGTGCGGGCTCACGGATCCCGGCGTCCGCGACTTCGAGGAAGGGCTCGGCGTCCTGCTCGAGACGTACGCGCGGAGCGGCGCGGACGAGCGGCGCATGCGCCGCGAGAAGCGGCGTCTGGTGCAGCTGCTCGCCACGCGCATGAAGGTGGAGGCCGCCTTCCAGGCCCACCCGGAGATCCGTGAGCGGCCGATCCGGGCGCCCCTCTACCTGACCGGCTTCCCGAGGACCGGTACCTCGGCGCTCTTCAACCTGCTGGGCGCCGACGCCGCGGCGCGCCCGCTGCTCCTGTGGGAGGGCGTATTCCCCGACCCCAACCCGGACGTTCCGCCCGGAGCCGAGGATCCGCGGCTCACGGCACTGCGCGCCTACTACGAGGAGGGCGCCAAGAAGAACCCCGAGTTCTCGAAGATCCACGTGGCCCGGGCCGATGCGCCCGAGGAATGCGTGATGCTCCAGGCCCACACGTTCCGGGACGTGCAGATGGGGATCGAGGTGCTGATCGAGCCCTACGCGAGCTGGTTCCAGGCCCAGGATCTGCGCCCGGCCTACGCCTACTACCTCGACCTCTTGCGGCTCCTCGACTGGCAGCGGCCGGGCGAGCGCTGGCTGCTCAAGTCGCCCGCGCATCTCTGGGCCCTCGACATCCTCGTGGAGCAGCTCCCCGACGTGGGGATCGTGCTCACGCATCGCGACCCGTGCGAGAGCGTCGGCTCCTACTGCAGCATGGTGTGGGCCCTGCTCGACGGCATCGGCTACGAGAAGAAGACGGAAGTCGGACCCGTGGTGCTCGAGTACCTGGCGCGCTCGATGGAGCGCGGCCTCGACGCGCGCGAGCGCAGCGACGAGGCGCGCTTCCTCGACGTCGACTACCGGGAGCTGGTCGCCGACCGGCTGGCCGTCGCCGAGCGCATCTACGCCCACTTCGACCTGCCGCTCCCGGGCGAGACCGCGGATCGCCTGCGCGCCCACTGCGAGGCGCATCCCCAGAACCGGCACGGCTCCCACGACTACACCCTCGAGACCTATGGACTGGGGCCGGAGCTCGTGCGCGAGCGGCTGTCGCGCTACGTCGAGCGCTTCGACCTGCAGTTCGACGGGCCCGGCGGATCGCTCGCGTGAGCTCGTCGCTGCCCCTCTGCATCGATCTCGACGGCACGCTCGTCATGACCGACACGCTGCACGAGAGCTTCGTCTCGGCCCTGCGGAACCATCCGCTCCAGGCGCTCATGGCCTTCGCGGCGCTTCCGCGCGGGCGCAGCGCCTTCAAGGCGCGGGTGGCGGCGATCGGACCGGTGGATGCCTCGGCCCTGCCGTACCGGCCCGAAGTGCTCGAGTACGCGCGCGAGGCGCGGGCCCAGGGGCGCGCCGTGGTGCTGGCCACGGCGACCGACGGGCGCATCGCCCGGGCGGTGGCCGAGCACCAGGCCGGGCTCTTCGACGAGGTCCTGGCCAGCGACGAGAACGGCAATCTCAAGGGCGCCGCCAAGCGACAGGGGCTCGAGGCCCGCTTCGGCGCGGGCGGCTACGAGTACCTGGGCGACTCCGCCGCCGACGTGCCGGTCTGGGCCGGCGCCGGCGCCGCCTCCTGCGTCGGGGCCCGGGCTGCGAGCCTCGCGCGTGAGCGAGCGGGCACCACGATCGTTCGCGAGTTCGAGGCGCCGTCGTCCGGCCTGCGCACCTGGATCAGCGCGCTGCGCGTGCATCAGTGGCTGAAGAACGTGCTCGTCTTCATGACGGTGCTGCTCGGACAGCTGCAGGACCCGGTGCTGTGGGGGCGCGGCCTGGTCGCGTTCTTCTCGTTCTCGCTCTGCGCCTCGGCCATCTACCTGATCAACGACCTGGTCGATCTCGAGGACGACCGTGCCCATCCGACGAAGAGCAAGCGCGCACTGGCCTCGGGGCGGCTGCCGATCGTGGCCGGCCTGCTGGCCATTCCGCCGCTCCTGGCGATCGCCTTCGGGATGGCGGTGATCCTGCTGCCGCCGGCCTTCAGCGGCGTGTTGCTGCTCTACGTGGTGACCACCTCCGCGTACTCCAACTACCTGAAGCGGATCGCGATGGCCGACGTCGTGATCCTGGCCCTCCTGTACTGCATCCGGATCCTCGCGGGTGCCGCGGCCACCGGCGTCGGGACCTCGCCGTGGCTCGTCGGGTTCTCGCTCTTCTTCTTCATGAGCCTGGCCTTCCTCAAGCGCTACGCCGACCTGCGCATCCTGGCGGCAGCCGGCGGAGGCAAGGACCGGGCTCCCGGCCGCGACTACGACCTCGACGACGCGCCGCTCCTGCTCTCCCTCGGCCCGGCCAGTGGCGTGATGGCGACGCTGATCGTGCCGCTCTACCTGGAGAGCGCGAAGGTCGCGGATCTCTACAGCGAGCCGCTGCTGCTCTGGGGCCTGGTGCCGCTCCTGGTCTTCTGGATCAGCCGGGCCTGGCGCATCGCCCACCAGGGTCGGATGGAAGAGGACCCCGTGCTCTGGACGGTGCGCGACCGCGTGAGCTGGGGGGTCGGGGCCGCGGCTGCGCTGCTCCTCGCCGCCGCCAACTTCTTCCCCTAGGAGCGTTTCCCGAGGAACGCGCGCTTCAGCTCTCGCTGCGCACCGTCTCCATGCTGCGCAGCACGACCGGGAACCAGTGCGGGGTCGTGTGGGCCTCGGCCGGCGGTGCCTTCTCCACCGGGAGCGACAGCAAGCGCCCGTCCTTCTTGTAGGCCGAGGTGTGGCCGGGGATGGCGGCCAGCCGGCCCGCGTCGAGCAGCATCAGGATGGCGTCCACCAGGGGACGGGGCAGCCCGCTCCAGACGACCCGGTTGCCGGCCAGGGCGATCTCGGTCTCCTCGCGCGCGTCGCCGGCGAACTTCTTGTGCAGGGCGGCGAAGGTGACCCAGTCCTCGCGGTGCACGAACTCGAGCACGCGGTCGGCCAGCTGCTCTGGGCGCAGGGAGTGGCCACACTCGTTGAAGGTGAGGAGTTCCGGCTGCGGCTCGAGGACGAGATCGCTGACCGCGCAGTTGTCCATGCTGCGCCGCCAGGACGTGACGTCGTCGTCGATCAGCAAGCCGAGCGCGAGGGTGATGGCGCCGCCGTGGGCGACCACGACGACCCGCTCTCCCGGGTGCGCGGCCGCGATGCGACGCAATGCACCGGCGAAGCGATGGGCCACGGCGCGGGGTGACTCGCCGCCGCCGGGGCCGTAGTCGGGCTCCTCGCGCATGCGTTCGAAGAGCCGGTGCTCGCGCATCAGGACGTCGTAGGAGACGCCCTCGAGGTCGCCCAGGTGGTACTCGCGCAGGTCCTCCTCGAGGCTTGCTTCGAGGGAGAGGGCGTCGCCGATCCGCGCGGCGGTATGGCGCGTGCGCTCGAGCGGGCTCGCGTACAGCGCGCTCGCGTCGGCGCGGCCGCGGGCCAGGTAGCCGGCGACGAGCTCGGCCTGCTCGTGTCCGCGCTCGGTGAGCGGGCTGTCGGTCGAGCCGTGCCAGACTCCCTCCACGTTGGCGGGAGTCTCGCCGTGGCGCACGAGGGTGAGGATGGTGCGGTCGCTGCCCTGGGCCTTCTGCTGCATCGCGCCGAGTCTAGCCGTCCTCCGTGCCCGCCCCCCGAGACCTTGGCGCGCGGGCGCGGGGCCCCGGGTCCTCCCAGCGCGCGAGGCGCTCGAGGAGGGCCTCGGGGGTGTTGCACTCGGGGTCGTCCAGGACGCACTCGGTCAGGTAGGCGAGGGCGCGGCCCACGATGGGGCCCGGCCGGCAGTCGAGCGCCTTCATCACCTCGGGGCCCTGGATCGCGAGGTCGGCGCGTACCAGCGCCGCCTTCCCCTGGCGGGCGAGCTGGCCTCGCGCCACGTCGATCGCGTTCAAGCGCGCACGCTCGGCTCCGCCCGCGATGCCCGCATCGAGCTCTGCCCGTCGCAGCGCGATCAGGTCGTCGAGCCCCTGCTCGCCGACGCGTCGAAGCACCCGGCGAAGCGCCGGGCCACTGGGTGCGGCGCTCTCGTCGATGGGGTGGAGTGCGAGCAGGGACGCGACCCGTTGCCCCACCGCATGCCCGAAGCGAAGGGACGCGAGCACGCTCTGCTCCCGCGTTCCGCGGAGCCACGCGCTGAGCCGGACGTCGAGCCGCGCCGGGACGCGAGCGACGACGGCCGGCGCGTCCGGGCGCGCCTCTGGAGCGAGCTGCGCGCCGAGGCTGCTCTCGGCCAGGAGCACGAGGGCCGCCTCGACGTTCGGGCCGAGCAGCAGGCGGGCGAGCTCGGCGCGCTTGCGCTCCGCGGCCACCGAGGCGAGGGAGACGCGACGGAGGGCGTCGGCGAGGGATGCGTCCGGAGTGAGGCCCAGGCAGGCCTGGAAGCGGATGGCGCGGAGCGCGCGGAGGGGATCTTCGGAGAGCCGCTCGTCGGGATCTCCGACGGCGCGCAGGCGACCCGCTTCGAGGTCCGCGCGTCCGCCGTGGGGGTCGAGCAGCCAGGGCGGGGCGTCGGCCGACGAGGGAGACGATGAGGGAGACGGGAAGGGCAGGGCCATCGCGTTCACGCGGAAGTCCCGCCGGGCGAGGTCGCCCTCGAGGCTCTCGGCCCGCCAGGTCGTCACGTCGACGGGCCCGCCGGCGGTCGGCACCATGACGGTCCCATGCTGGAGGCCGATCGGGACTGCGCGACGGAAGAGCTCGAGCACGCGCTCGGGTGGGGCGTCGGTGGTCACGTCCCAGTCGAGCGGATCGAGCGGGTCGGGCGATTCGGGCGATTCGGGCGATGCGGGCAATCGAGGCGAGTCGGGCGAATCAGGCCGGCCGGGCGGAGCGTCGCCCCGGGCGACGAGGGTCCGCACGCAGCCGCCCACCAGGGCGGCCTCGTAGCCCTCGGCCACCAGCCGCTCGAGCACGGCACGGACCGCGGCGGGCACCTCCTTCCAGGGATCGGACATGGACGGGGATTCTAGGCGGCCGGACGCTCGGGCTCTCCACGTGCTGACGCCGGAGCTTCCCTGGCATCGGGGCGAGGCGGCGCTGCCGGACGGCGAGCGCTCCCGATTCGAGGTCTGTGCGAGCACCGGCGGGGTCTCCCACGTCCGTTTCTCGGGGGCCGGGGACCCGGGCGACCTCGAGGGGCCGGTGCGCGCCTGGCTGGCCGCGGCGGGCTTCCGCCCGCTCGAGGCCGAGGGCGACACCCGCCCCGTCTGGGTGGGGGCGCCGGATGACGAGCCGCCCAGCTGGCCCACGCCCTTTCGACGCGACGCCACCTCCCGCGACCTGCGCGATGGCCGCCTCACGATCTCCCGGGCCAGCGCACGCGCCCTGCGCAAGGGTCATCCCTGGATCCTCTGGGACCCCGAGACGGGCGCGACCGACGGCTGGCCCCCGGGTGCCCTCGTCCGGCTCGTGGATCCGGGCGGGCGCCTGCACGGGCTGGCGCGCCTCGACGGCGACGAGCCCGTGGCGGCTCGCGTGTGGGCTCGCGATGCGGAGCAGGCCCGGGACGCGGAGAGCATCGAGGCGCGGGTCGCCCGCGCCCTCGCGCGCCGGGCCGCGCTCGCCGGCGCCGGCGAGCCGTTCCGGGCCATTCACGGGGAGGCGGACGGGCTTCCGGGCCTGCACGTCGACGTGCTCGGCTCTGGGCTCCGCGTTCAGATCGTCGCGCGCTCGGCGTTGCCCCTGCGCGAGCGCGTGATCGGCGCCCTCCAGGCCCGCCTCGCTCCGCGCTTCGTGGTCGAGGTCGTCCATCTGCGCCGGCGTCCACCGGGGCGCCTCGAGTGTGTGCGTCTCGCCGAGGGGCTCTCGAGCCCGCAGGATCGCGACGCGCTGGCCGCGGGCATCGAGGTCGAGGAGGCGGGCCTCGTCTTCCGCGCGGACCTCGGCCTGGCCGAGTGGGACCGACCGCGACCGGGGGTGGGCTTCTTCCTCGACCAGCGCGAGGCGAGGAAGGTCGCCCGGGAGCGCACACGCCCGGGCGGGCGCTACCTGAACCTCTTCGCGCACACGGGCGCCTTCAGCGCGGTGCTGCTGGCGGCGGGCGCGGGCCTGGTCACGAGCGTGGACCTGTCCGGCGCCTACCTCGGGTGGCTCGAGGAGAACCTCGCCCGCAACGGGCTCCTCGACGGGCGACACCGTCCGGTGCAGCGGGACGTGCGGAGCTTCCTCGCCGAGGCGCGGGCCGAGGCTCCGGCCAACGGGTTCGACGGCATCGTGCTCGACCCTCCCACCGCCGCCTCGGCGGGCCGGCGCTTCCTCGCGACGCGTCGCGAGCTGCTCGGCCTGGTCGAGTCCGCGCTCGGCCTGCTGCGTCCGGGCGGCTGGCTCTACGTCTCGCGGAACGACCGGAAGGGGAGAGGGCGCCTGGGTCGCGAGCTCGCCGAGGTGGCCCGTGCCGCAGGGCGGGGCCCGATCCGGATCGAGCCCGGGGCCATCCCTCCCGACTTCCCGTCCCTGCGGGGCTTCGTGGAGGGGGATCCCTTCGAGGCCTTCTGGCTACAGCTCAGCCAGTGACGAGGGGTTTTCACTTCGAACTTGCCGCCCCAAGGGGGAATCTGAGGCGAATTCGGAGTTTTCCTCGACACATCCATCCTCCCCCGAGCCACACCCCCGTGGATGGCACGGATCCCTCCCGCGCCGGCCGGTCACTCATTCGCGAGAGGCCGGCAGGACCGGAGCATCCGCCGCCATCCGAGGCTGGGTGACGGCACCCGGAGGAGATGAGGAACATGCTGAACTGGACCCTTCGACCGCTCTGCGCGGTGGCATTCGCCGCCTCGCTCGGGCTGGCTGCGCCCTCGCTGGCCGTCTCCGTCACGCTCTTCGTGGACGACGATCCGGCGAACGCATTCGGCGTCGGGGCCTTCGGCTGGGAGCCGGCCGACGTCGCGAACGCCATGGCGGCGGGTCTCGTCGAGGGGCCGAACACCGGCTTCTTCTCCGACGACGAGGGCACCCGCATCATGGCCGAGGTGCTGAACAACCCGATCACGCCGGACAGCAATCCCACCATGCCCTCCAAGGGCGATCCGGTGATGGCGACGGCGCTGTTCCAGTTCACGGCGCTCGATCAGGACTACGAGGACCTCACGCTGGTCGTGCTCGGCAAGAGCCCGGTCGATCCCACCGGCAGCTTCTACACGCCCGGTCTGCTCGGCCTGGAGGTCGACGCGGCGGACGGCTGGGGCCTGGTACGACCCGATCCGTCCGGTCTGCCGGACCTCTACTACCTGACCCTGCCTCTCGGCGAGCTGCTCCAGGGCAACTCGGTGCAGATCGAGGTCGATTACCGCGTCGCGCAGACTTTGCTATTGGTCGATCCCGGTAACCCCCCTGCCGATCCGCCGACCTTCGAGCTGCCCCAGCTCTGGATCGGCTTCCAGGATGCGGCTATCACGCCTGAAGCAGGGGGTTTGGTTTGGGTACTGCCCGCGTTCATGTCGCTGCTCGCCATCCGGCGACGCTGAGCTTCGTTTCCAGCCGGCGCGCTCTGCGCCCGGCCTTGCTCCTGCTGCTCGCCGCAGTCCTCGTGCCTGCGGCGAGCGCGTCTCAGGACGCCGCGCGTCGCGATCGCGTGATCGGCGTCCGCGCGGCTCAGCTGGCCCGGGCCGGCCAGTGCACCGAGGCGATCGGCCTGATCGACTCGCGCTCCGGGGCCCCCGACGCCGAGCTCGAGCTGCTGCGCGGACGCTGTGAGATCGAGCTGCGCCGCTACGTGGACGCCGTCGCCACCCTGGAGGAGGCCCGGCGGCTCGACCCCACGCTGCGCGGCGTGTCCCTGCAGCTCGCCGTTGCCCGCTACCACCAGGGCGACCTCGACGGCGCCCGCCAGGCCCTCGACGAGGCCAAGGCGCAGGGCGCCTCCGGTCCCGAGTTCGAGCTCTATACCGGCCTACTGCTGCTCCAGGGCAACGATGCGCTGGGCGCGGCCAACACGCTGGACGGGGTACGGGGGCTCGGCCCGAGCGTCGACCAGGCCGCCCTCTACTACGAGGGCATCGCCTGGGCCACGGCCGAGGAGCGCGACGACGCCATCGAGGCCCTCGAGAAGGTGATCGAGATGGACCCGGGGAGCCGCTGGGCCGACGAGGCGCGCCAGGCGCTCGACCGGATCGACGGCGGCCAGCGCTGGTGGGCGTGGGTGAAGGCCGGCATCGAGTACGACGACAACGTCGTCCTGCTCTCCCGCGGCTCCCAGCTGCCCGAGGACATCAGCGGCGCCCATGACATCCGCGGCGTCTGGGAGCTCCACGCGGGCTCGGAGGTCTGGCGCGACCGCGACTGGGCTTCGGGAGTCTCCTTCGACTACTACGGCCGCGCCTACGAGGACCTCGACGACTTCGACCAGCACTTCCCCGTGCTGGGGCTGTGGCTCGACCGGCGCCTGCGCGAGACCACGACCTTCCGCCTCCGCTACGACGTCGGCTACTCGTGGGTCGACGACGCCCCCTTCCTGTTCACCCAGGGCCTGACCGGGACGATCTTCCAGGACTGGGCCGAGCTCGGGCGCTCCCGCCTGTTCGTGCGCGGCTACTGGGACGACTTCCTGTTCTCGAAGGACGACGACGTCCCGGACGGGCCGGGCACGCCCGGAGCCTTCTGCAACTCGCCCCGCGACATCATCTGCGGTCCGGTCGGGATCGACGAGCGCGAGTCGCGCAACCGGGACGGCTTCGGGATCGGCTTCGGCGTGGAGCACGATCTGCCCGTCCAGGCGATCAACACCGAGTTCACCACGGGCTACCGCCTGGATCGCTTCGACGCGGACGGGGCCGACTTCAGCTACCTGGCCCACCAGTGGTTCATCCAGTCGCGCACGAAGCTGCCGTGGGACCTGCTGCTGCGGCTCCAGGCCTTCTACACCTATCGTCCCTACGACAACGCCTCGACCTTCCCGGATCCGGCCGATCTCCTGTTCAACCGCCAGTACCCCCTGCAGGAGCGTCGGCGCCGGGACGAGTCCTGGGACCTCCTGGTCGAGCTCGAGAAGCGCTGGACGGGCCGCCTGTCCACGTCGATCCGCTACGGCTACACGGATCAGGACTCCAACGTCACGCTCTTCGCCTTCGACCGGGAAATCCTGGGGATCTACGTCACGTATCGCTTCGGGGGGTAACTCACCAGATGACTGACGCGCAGGAGTTCCCCCATGTGCAAGTTCCCCGCAAGTGTGGCCCTGATCGGGCTGCTGAGCCTCTCCCTCTGCCTCTCGGGTACGGCGGCGCTCGCCGAGACCCCCTGTCAGGGTGACGGCGTCGTCGCGCAGGTCGTCTCGCTAGGCGGGACCGCCTGGGCCCAGGCCCCCGGAGAAGACCGCCGCGCGCTGACCTGTGACGACGTGGTTCGCGCCTGCGAGACGGTGATCACCGCTCCCGGCGGCCGCGTGGGTCTGCTGAACGAGGATCTGTACACCCTCCTCGGCAGTGACACCTACGCCCGCGTGGGCGAGGACGGCGAGGGCTCGCACCTGTACCTGGACGCCGGCGCCCTCCGCCTGCTCGACGCTCGCAGCAGCGACGACGCCAAGCTCCTCGTCTCGACCCGCGACGCCACCCTCCACGCCACCCGCGTGGACGCGGACGTGTCGCTCTGGTCGCGCGTGGCCGGCCCCTTCACCCGGATCTGCACCCACTTCGGCGACGTCGGGGTGTTCCCTCACGAGGGCACGGCCGTGGTCGCGGGCAGCGCGAGCTGTGCCGAGACCGACCGCGCCTCCGCCCAGGTGCTGGCTGGAGCCGATCCCGAGATCGAGGTGGGGAGCCCCCTCGATTGCGGCCTTCCCGCCGTGGCCGACCGCTTCGACCCCACCGACGTGGCCGCCCCGCCGCTCTCCGGATTCCCGGGCGTGGACGTGGCGTCGAACATCGCCCGCCGCCCCTGCGACGCGACGGGGGTCTGCCCCCAGAGCGTGCCGCCCACCGTGCCGCCCCCGGTGCCGCCGCCGATGCTGCCCCCGCCGCCGGCTCCGGCGCCGCCGATCGTGATCGTGCCGCCCCCGGTCGCTCCGTGTGGCGCGCCCGGCTTCCCCTGCCCCTAGGGAAGGGCCACGGCACCCGGCACTCGAGCGACGGGAGCGTTCCCCGAAGCGACGGCTACCTTGCTGCGCGATCCACGCCAGCACAGGAGGCACCCCCGTGAGCTTCGCAGGAACCGAGATCCAGTTCGAGAGCGGCGACGACAGCGGAAAGGGCTACTTGTCCCTGCCGGCCTCGGGCTCCGGGCCCGGTGTGATCGTGATCCAGGAGTGGTGGGGTCTGGTCGACCACATCCGCGACTTCTGTGATCGCATGGCCCGCGAAGGCTTCGTCGCGCTGTCGCCGGACCTCTATCGCGGCGAGTCGACGACGGATCCGGACGCCGCCGGGCGCCTGATGATGGACCTCGAGATCCCCCGGGCCGCTCGCGACCTGGAGGGCGCCGTCCAGGCGCTCCTGGGCCACGAGGCCGTCACCGGCAGCAAGGTCGGAGCGATGGGCTTCTGCATGGGCGGCCAGCTCGCCCTCTACGCCGCGACCCTCGACCCGCGGATCGGGGCGGTGGTCGACTTCTACGGCGTCCACCCGAACGTCACGCTGGACCTCTCGAACCTGAAGGCGCCGGTGATGGGCATCTTCGCCGAGAAGGACGAGTTCGTGCCCCCGGCCGCGGCCCGCAAGCTCGAGAGCGAGCTCCAGGGCGCGGGGGTGCGCTGCGAGTTCACGATCCACCCCGACGTCGACCATGCCTTCATGAACGACACCCGCCCGGACGTGCACCATCCCGAGACGGCCGCGCGGGCCCTGGCGGACACCCTGGCCTTCCTGCGACGGGAGCTCGCTTGAGCGCACGCGCTCTCGTCGCGCTTCCGTCCGAGGACCCGGAGGAGGAGGAGTCTTCCGAGGGGTTCTTCGAGAGCCTTCAGGCGGAAATCGACGCTCGGCTCGCCCGGGTGCCGACGCCCGTCAACGAGTACGGCGTCGATCCCTTCGGCGCATCCCCTGCCGTGCTGCGACGCACGGCGATCCCCTTCGTTCTGGCCTACCGCTACTGGTTCCGCTGCCAGACGGTCGGCCTGCAGCACCTGCCCGAAGGCCCGCTCCTCCTGATCGCCAACCATGCGGGCAACACCTTCGCCTGGGATGCGGCCATGCTCGGCACGGCGATGATGCTCGAGGCCGAGCCCCCCCGCATCGCACGCGGCATGGCCGAGTACTACCTGCCCTCGATTCCCTGGTTCGGCACCTTGATGCATCGAGGCGGCTCCGTCGTGGGACGGCCCGAGAACTGCCAGCAGCTCCTCGAGCAGGGCGAAGCGATCATGGTGTTCCCGGAAGGCGCGCGGGGCTTCGTCAAGCCCTTCTCGCAGCGCTACCAACTCCAGCGCTTCGGCTACGGCTTCGCGCGCCTGGCTCTCGAGAACCGGGTTCCGATCGTTCCGGTGGGAATCGTCGGGGGCGAGGAGCACAACCCGGGCTTCGGCGGCTCGCGCTGGCTCGGCAAGCTGATCGGCGCGCCGGTCTTCCCGCTGACCTTCGGCTTCCCCTGGCTGGGGATGCTCGGAGCCCTCCCACTGCCGGTGCAGTTCCGGCTGCACTTCGGGGAGCCGCTCTGGCTCGACGGCGACGCCAACGACGAGGACGCCAAGGTCGAGGAGCAGGTCGAGCGCGTACGCGACGCGATCCGCGACCTGATCGCCGAGGGCCTTGCGGCCCGCGAGGGCGTCTTCGGCTAGAGCTCCTGCTCGAGCGCTTTGCGCTGGGCCGGCGGTAGCGGGCGCACCAGGTCCACGCACACGCGCAGGCCGCCGGGCACGCTGGTGATCCGCGCGTCGAGCAGCGCCTCGCCCTTCCACTCCACCAGGAGCGGGAGCGAGGAGGCCCCGCCGGACGCGGCGCCGCGCAGGCGCGAGCTGACCAGACCGTTGCCGAGGAAGTAGTCGACCACGACGCCCGTGTCCTCGCCCGTGAGCTGGCGATGCCGAAGCTCGCGGGGGCCGCCCATGCCGTCGACCCACGGCCGGCGGCCGGGCTGGAACTCGACCCGGTCGGCTCCGGTTCGCAGTCCGAAGCGCAGCATGCGGGTCAGGATGGTCTCGTCGATCGGCTCGGGCACGGTGGTCGTCACGGGTCGGCCTCCCTCTCGGGGCGCGATTTCCTGCGCCCATGAGGGACTCTTCGGCCCGAGCTGCCGGTTCTTGAGAGTTGTGGACCGAAGAATGGGCCTCGGTGGGCCGAACCCCGCACCCCACCAGGCAAACCCACGCTAGAACGCATACCGGAGCTCGTGAGTCCGGCATCGGGCCAGCCTCCGGGTCGGAATCCGAGCCGCGTAGCAGTCCGCGAGCCACCCCTGGAGCTCGACTCGCCACGGGAAGCAGCGATCCCGAAGGATCTCCCTGACGCTCAGGCGTTTGGGTGTGAGGCCCAGGAAGACGGCCGGCGGATCGTCCCGCCGGTTCTCCGAGCGTGACTTCATGTAGTTGCGCCACACCACCCAGATGGCGGCCCGGTAGAGCGCCCCCTGCCGCCGCTTCGAGAAGGCGATCGTCTCCCGCTTGTGGTTCGCGCTGCCGTGGCGGAGGAGCAGGTCCGAGAGGTTCGCGGGGAAGAGTGGGTTCCGCGGGGTTCGGCTCTCCTTCGAAGAGGTCGTCCGGTGAGTGATCCGACGGTCTCGCAGCTGGGCGAACGCCTCGGGGTAGGCCGTGTGCTCGTCCGAGTCGATCACGGCCTCCGCGCCTGCGGGAATGATCCGAGATACGAGCTCTGTCACCGCTCGCCGGGTCGCCCGGGGATGGGGCCGGCCGTGTTCGGCCTCGAGACGCTCTCTCTTGTCTTGCTGAGCCGGTCGCATGGTGCCGCTGCGCCGCAGCTCCGCGGCGTTGAAGCCGTAGACGTAGAACGACCTCCCCACCAGGAGGTTCAGGTCGAACGGCCAGTACTGGCTGTGCTCGAAGGTCCGGAAGCCGTCGAGGACGAGAGGCTCCGCCGGAACCCTTGGCCGCAGGGCTTCGTGGAACAGCAGGCAGTGGCGGCCGAGCCGCTCGGTCTGTCGCTGGACGGTCGAGTGGCTGAGTCCGAACTCCCGGGCGATCTGGCGCAAGCCCGAGCAGCTGATCAGGCGCCAGAAGAGGGGCTTCTGGAGGTCGGGTCGCTTGAGCCAGTAGGTGGGGGAGAAGGTCTGTGTACTGAAGTTCCGGTCACAGGAACGACAGTTGTACCGCTGGACCTTCCGGGGCCCTCGCAGGCGGGTGTAGAAGCCCTTCTTCTTGAAGCGCCAAGGTCCCGGAAGCGCGTGGGAATCACACGTGGGGTTGGGACAGAAGGGCGGCTGCCAGCTGCGAGGAGCCCGAGGCATGCGCCTCGACTACGCAGGCCCCGTGCCAGGCCCATTCTTCGCGCCACAACTGACGGAGTCAGTGCCCTCCGAAGAAGCCCAGCCGAATGACGGCGTAGCCGGTCCAGATGACGATCAGGCCGATCGCCTCGGGTCGATGGAGCCCGCGATTGCGGGCAAAGGCGGCGAGGCCGGCCAGGATCACCAGGAGCAGGACCGGAAGGTCGACGAAGAGCGTCTCGAGCTGGATCGAGAGGGGATGGATCACCGCGCTCACTCCGACGGGAACGAGCAGGTCGAAGATGTTGCTCCCCAGGATGTTGCCGACCGAGAGACCGGTGCGGCCCCGTGCGGCCGCGCCGAGAGAGAGGGCGAGCTCGGGCAGGCTCGTTCCGGCTCCGACCAGGAAGACGCCGACGACGGTCTGGTCCCACCGCCAGAGCTCGGCCAGCGCCAGCGCGTTGTCGACGACGATCTCCGCCGACAGCAGCACGGCGATCATGCCGCCGCTGATGCCGAGTGCGATGCGGGCGCCGTTGCCCCGCGACTCGGGGGCCTTGGGCCGACCCCGCTCGGCCTGGAACAACATCGCATAGTAGAGCGCGTACACGACCAGCAGGGCGCCGCCCTCGGTGCGGGTGATCTGGCCGTCCTGCCCGAGCAAGGCCAGCAGGCCGGTCGCGAGGACCAGCACGAACCCGTCGCGTGAGATCAGCCGCCGGGCCAGGCGCAGATGGCCGACGATTCCGGCCACGCCGAGGACGAGGCTGCCCTGGGTGATGGCGCTGCCGACGGCGTTGCCCACGACCACTCCCGAGGCCTCGATGCCCTGGAGCTGATGGATGCCCCCGTTGATGGCGACCATGAGCTCGGGGAGATCGGTTCCCACGGCGAGCACGGTCAGGCCGACGAACCCCTGAGAGAGCCCGTAGCGCTCGGTGAGGTCGATCGTGTGGCGCAGCGCCAGCTCGGTGCCGACCCAGAGCCCGAAGAGCCCGACCACGATGAGGAGGAATTCGACCATCTCGCGTGCGGCCCGCCGCGGGCCGGCCCCCACGGTAGGTCAAGGGCAGGGGAAGTTCCGCCGCGTCTCGGGTTTTCGCCGCATTCCGGGGCCGCGGCAGCGCATAGAATGGGGTCCTTCGACTCCTTCGCCCGGAGAGCCCCATGTTCCCGCGCTTCGCGCCCCTCGTCTTCGCCCTGCTCCTCGCCGGCCCCGCCTTCGCCCAGGACCACACGCCCACGCGCGACGGCATCCTCGAGACGCTCGGCCAGCCGGAGTTCTCCCCCTACGCGGGACGCGACTTCCCGACCCGCGTCTTCTTCGGCGACACGCACCTGCACACGTCGGTGTCCGTCGACGCGGGCACCATGTGCCGCGTCGGCCAGGAGGACGCCTTCCGCTTCGCGCGCGGCGAGGAGATCACCACGACCCACGGGCTCCGCGCGAAGCTCTCCCGCCCCCTCGACTTCATCGTGGTCTCCGACCACGCCGAGATGTACGGGATGATGCCCCAGCTCCTGAAGGGGGATCCCGAGATCCTCGCGACCGAGAAGGGTCGCCGCTGGTACGACATGCTGAAGACGGGCGACCGCGACACGATCTTCGAGGCCGCCATGGAGATCGTGGCGTCGCTGCAGCAGAAGGATCCGCCGCTCGAGAGCACGCGGGCCGTCCGGCAGGCCTGGCACGCCTACACCGAGCTCGCCGATCGCTACAACGAGCCGGGGCGCTTCACCGCGCTGATCGGCTACGAGTGGACGGCCATCGGCGGCTTCAACCTCCACCGCAACGTGGTCTTCCGAGGCGACGCCAGCGTCGCCAACCGCACGCTCCCCTTCTCGCAGTTCGACTCCCAGAACCCCGAGGATCTGTGGCGCGCGCTCGACGCCTTCCAGAAGGAGACCGGCGCCGAGGTTCTCGCGATCCCGCACAACGGCAACCTGAGCAACGGGCGCATGTTCTCGGTCGAGACCTTCGGCGGGAAGAAGCTGAACGCCGACGTGGCGAGACTCCGGGCGCGGATGGAGCCGCTCGTCGAGGTGACCCAGATCAAGGGCGACGGCGAGGCCCATCCCTTCCTGTCTCCCGACGACGAGTTCGCCGACTACGAGACCTGGGACCGGGCCAACCTCGACGGCACCGAGCTCAAGGAAGACTGGATGCTCCGCTACGAGTACGCCCGCGAGGCGCTGAAGACGGGGCTCCTGCTCGAAGAGAAGATCGGTGTGAACCCCTACAAGTTCGGCATGGTGGGCAGCACCGACGCGCACACCGCCCTGGCCGCCGTCGAGGAGGAGAACTTCTTCGGCAAGCACTCGGGCGTCGAGCCCGAGAAGAACCGCTACAAGCACCTCGTGATCTCCTCGCCGCTGGACCCGGATCTCGCCGTGATGGGTTGGCAGCAGGCCTCGTCGGGCTACGCGGCCGTGTGGGCGCGAGAGAACACGCGTGAGGCGATCTTCGACGCCATGCAGCGCAAGGAGACCTACGCCACGACCGGCTCCCGCATGCTGGTGCGCTTCTTCGGCGGCTTCGAGTTCGTGGAGTCGGACGTACAGTCCCGGCTCCCCGCGAACGTCGGCTACGCCAAGGGCGTCCCCATGGGCGGTGACCTACCCGCCGCTCCGGCCGGGAAGGCCCCGAGCTTCTTGGTGGCCGCTCTCAAGGACCCCCTCTCGGGCAACCTCGACCGTCTGCAGATCGTGAAGGGCTGGCTCGATCGCCGCGGCAAGCTGCACGAGAAGGTGGTCGACGTGGCCTGGAGCGGGGACCGCGAGCCGGGACCCGACGGCAAGCTCCCGCCGGTCGGCAACACCGTGAACGTCGAGAAGGCGATCTGGAGCAACACGATCGGCGCGCCCGAGCTGATCGGCTACTGGAGCGACCCCGACTTCGACCCGGAGCAGCGAGCCTTCTACTACGCGCGCGTGATCGAGATCCCGACCCCGCGGTGGACCGCCTACGAGGCGCTGCGCTTCGGAGTCGACATGCCCGACGAGGTGCCCATGGTCACCCAGGAGCGCGCCTACACCTCGCCCATCTGGTACGCGCCCCGCTGAGACGTCTCGCTGCGGAGGCTCGGGAGGGCGCCGGTCTTCACGTAGAGGGTGCAGCCCGAAGGCGCCGTGGCCGTGTGGCTCGTGCGGACCGGAAGGCGCAGCCAGGTACCGGGCCCGTGGGTGCCCGCCTCGTCGTGGAGCTCGCCATGGATCACCCAGATCTCCGCGCCGCCGGGATGGGAGTGCCTGCGCTCCGACGGAGAGGGCGCCCACCGCTCGAGTCGCGTCGTGTCCGGGAAGTGCGGGTCGGAGAAGAGCGGCTTGTGCTCGACGCCTTCGACGCTGCTTTGCTCCCAGTCCATCTCCTCCGTCGCGGTCCGCCGCTGGGGACGAGGGACGCCGGCCACGGCGTCGTACTGGCGGAGCTTCACGAAGATGAGACAGCCCTCCTCGGAGTAGGGCGCGTGGGCGAAGCCCTCGGGGTTGAGCAGGTGCGTCCCGGCCCGCGCATGCCCGAGGTGGTCGGAGAAGGTTCCTTCCAGGACGAAGATCTCCTCGCCCTCGGGGTGCTCGTGCTCCGGGAACGAGGAGTCCGGCAGGTAGCGCACCAGGCTCGTGACCTGGCCCGACTCCACCTCGCCCACCAGGTGCAGCCGCTTCCGCAGCACGGTCCCGGACGGGCTCGGCTGCCACTCCATCTCGTTGGTGTCCACCGCGAGGCGCCGCGAGAGATCGCCGTTCAAGCTCATCCCCGGTTCCTAACCGCCTCGACGCGGTTGCGCACGCACCGGCCCCTTCTCGCGCTCTACGCGAGGAGGCGCTCGAGGGCCGCCCCGACCAGCGCCTTCCCCGCCCAGGTGAGCAGGGGGATGAGCAGGAATGCCCCGAAGCGACGCCACTGCTCATAGGCGATGGGCCAGTCTCGCTGCTCGCTGACGAAGCTCCGGTAGTGAAGCAGATCGACCGTGCGCATGGCATCGGCTTCCGGGGCCAGCGGAGAGCCCGCCAGGGCGCCCGGCTCTCCTCGCAGAGCGCTCGAAATGCGTGCGAGCTCGTCCTGCTTCGCCTCGCTCACCCGTCGCCGGATCCCCAGGGAGGGGACCAGCAACCCCACCAACGAAACGGCGGCAGCGAAGAGACTCGCGCCGATCACGGCCCCGATGCGGATGTCCGTACCGACCATCATCGCGAATCCCAGGACGGCAGGTACGACCACCGCTGCACGAACACCGATCCGGCCGAATGGCGCGAGCCGGTCGAGCTCGAGCAGAGGGACGCGGACGTGATGGAGCCCGACGCTGCGGACGAAGAGCGAGACCCGCAGCAGGAGCAGGAGTGGAACGGTGATCGTCGCGATCACCAGGAAGGACATCCCGAGAACGTATACGTCGAACGTCGTCCGGTCGGGCGAGAGGAGGGTCGAGATGCGCCCGACGTTGGCCTCCATGCTGGCGAACGCCAGCAGCTGGAAGGCGGCTGCGACGCCGAGGGAGAGAGGCAGCGGAACCGACTCGGCCCGCGCCTGCCCCTCGCGGAGCTCGGCTCGTGGAATTTCGAGCAGCGGCCCGAGGTCCTGGAGTTCGCGGCGCACGGCGCGCAGCCACTGGGCGAAGGCCACCGGCGAGAACCCGATCACCACCGAGAAGAAGAGGATCGCCCGAAGCTGACGCTCGACGAGGCCGGGCTCCTCTCCCATCGCCCGTTGCAGGAGCATCCAGGACGACACCTGGATGCCTACGAGCATGATCGCAGCGACGGTTCCGGCCCGGAAGGGTCGCCTCGTCACCCAGTCGGGCCCGCGCAGGATCCACGGGGGCGGGACGGCCTCCGGATCCGACTCGCGAGGGAGGGCATCGACGCTCATCCGGGCGAGCATACCGCGGCGCCCGGGGCGCCTCGGCCGGGGCGCCGACGCCGCTAACGCACCACGAGCACCGAGCAGGGAGCCATCAGGGTGATCTGCGGGCTCGTCGTCCCGATCCCCCAGCCCGGGCGGTTCGGGTCGGGCCTCCGGGAGGTGGTGATGATCAGGTCGCAGCCCTCCTCCGCCGCGAAGCGCAGGACCTCGGGACCGCGCTTGCCGGTCCGGACCGTCCACTCGACGGCGGGGTGCCGGGCGCCGAGATCCTTCGCCCAGCCGCGGACGAGCTCCTCCGCGCGGGTCCGCAGGGGCTGGTAGAACTCCTCGCTTTCGTCCGCGCCGAGACCGGGAATCGCCTCGATGACGTGGAGGAGCAGGAGCCGACCGTCCGGGCTCACGAGTCCGAGCGCCGTCTCGAACACCCGCTCGTGATCGATGGTGAGATCGAGGGGAACGAGCACCGTCTGGTACACGCAGCGTCTCCTACGGCCGAGGCCTCGACGGGCGCGACCGTTCGGTCTGTCGCTCCCGGGAAGGTACACCGAATCGTGACCTCGGAGGCGGGGCGCAATCGGCCAGCCAGTGGGTCGCGATTCCGCACCGGGCCCGCTCGCGGCGAGTCTCCGTGCCCCCCAGCACTCGGCCCGCTTCTTGCTCCCCGGTCGAGTGGGGCCGCGTGCCGTCGGCCCGGCAGAAAGGGGGACGCCATGGCCCAGACCCGAACCCGGAGAGTCCACCTGCTCGCTCTGTTGCCGCTCGCCTTGGCGCTCGGCTGCGGGTCCGGTGAGCCGGCGACCCAGGCCGAGCCGAGTGCGGACCAGGCGGCGCGGGAAGCCGCCCGAGCCGCGGAGAAGGAGGCCAAGGCCGCGGCCAAGACGCGGGCCAAGGAGGTCTTCGTGGCGGCCTGCACCGAGTGCCACGGGACCAATGGCGCGGGCAACGGCTCCCGTTCGGCAGAGCTCGTGCCGAGGCCGCGGAACTTCCAAGACCCGAACTGGCAGCGGGAGGTCGACGACGCGTTCCTCGCAAAGATCATCGTCGAGGGCGGAGAAGCCGTCGGACGAGCGGCGAGCATGCCTCCCAATCCGGAGCTCGCGAACGAGCCGCTCGTGGTCGACGCGCTGGTGAAGCAGATCCGGGGCTTCGGCTACTAGCCGACGACGCCCCGCAAGGCCTCCCAGCGCGACGCCAGCTCGTCCTCGGGCAGCGGGGCGAAGTCGTCCCACACGCTTCCGAGGGGCACGGCATTCTCCGCAGGCCGAGGGGCCGGGCCCGCGAGGAGTGCGCTCACCGAACGGCCCAACGCTTCGGAGGTGGTGGCGCCCACGGGGCCGAAGCAGCCCGGCCGGGCCTCCGCGAGCCAGCCCCCGATCTCTGCGGGCGCGATCGGGAGGGCCCCGGACACCGCGACCCCGTCTCCCACCCGCACGACGTCGAGCCCGGACAGCGCGGTCGCCAGGTAGCGGGCGGCGTGGAAGTAGTGCGAGTGGGTCGAGACCAAGCTGCCGTCGACCCCGCGCGCCCGGAAGCACTCGCCGTAGGTCCCTCCGTCCGACACGAAGTCGAGCCCCGCCAGCAGCAGCCGACGCGCACCGAGGGTCCGCGCCAGATGGACGGCGAGCTCCGACACGGTGATCAGCGCCTCGTCGATCACCGGCAGGCCCGCGGCCTCCCACGCCTGCTGCACGATCTGCGGACTGCGTAGCTGGAAGAGGAAGCAGCGCGACGGACATCGGTCGAGCGTGGCGGGGTGCGCACAGGTGTCGGCGAGGAGCGCACCGAAGGGCGCATCGTGCTCACCCAGCACCGGGGTCAGCAGGTCCTTTGGATCGACGCTGATCGCGTAGTCGATGCGGACTCGCGCGTCGATCAGGCGCTGCAGGGCCTGGGGCGCCGCGACGACCGCGACGTCGGGTGCCTCTCGCAGGGCGGGCAGGACGAGATCGAGGGAGGGCCCGCCGGACGCGATCACCACGGTCCGGCCGCAGAGGCTGCCGTCGAGCTCGGTGATCGCGCGCAGGGAGGGCAAGCGCTCGAGGGCCGCGAGCGCACGCTCGCTCACGATCCTCGGCGCACGCGAGCGGACGCCGTTCGCGCGCGCGCGCCTTCGCTGTGCCGCGACGGCATGGCGCTGCTCGAAGCGGGTCAGGTCCTCGTATCCGGGATGGACGACGGGATGCGCGAAGCCCGGCCCGGGCAGCGCGCGCCTCAGCGCGTCGGCGTACTCCCGTGCACTCGTCACCGGCTCCGGCTCGAGGCCGAGCTCCCGGCACACGGCGGCGTGTACGCCCGCGAAGGGCTCCCAGACCAACACGGGAACGGGCGCGCGGAGACGCAGCGCGCGCGCCAGGTGTCCCGCTCCGGATCCGATCAGGCTCAAGGCGGAGGCGGCGCCCGCTTCCCGCAGGATCTGCTCGGCCCGCTGCTCCGCCTCGGCCTCGGGGTCGTAGGCGCTGTGGGCCCGGCGCCCGCCGATGCAGAGCGTCGCCCCACCGCTCTTCGCGCGGCCGATCTCGAACTCGACTTCGGGGTCAGGATTGGGATCCGGATCTCCGGGCGCCATGCCGGAAGCCGGGTGCAAGGCCCATGCCGCGACTGAACGGCGTCCAGGGGCCGCGCCGGGAACGGAGCACTGCAGAACGAAACGCCGATCTCCAGATTCGACGGCCCGGTCGCTAGCCTGCAGCCATGCCGATCTCGCGCGGATACCGTTCGATCGCCTTCTCGACGGCAGCCTGGCTCGCACTCGGCGGGCTCAGCGTGGGTGCCCACGCCGGTCCGGTGCACCCGAGCGCCGCCGACACGCGCCCGCTCTCCGTGGGAACGTCCGTCCCCTCCGCCGAGGTCGAGACCCTCGCCGGCGGGCGGGTCGATCTCACCGAGCTCGCGCGCGAATCGGGCGTGCTTCTCGTCTTCTATCGCGGCGGCTGGTGACCGTACTGCAACACGCAGCTCGGCGAGCTGCGCAAGGTCGAGCCCGAGCTCGAGTCTCTGGGCTTCCGCGTGGTCGCCATCAGCCCCGATCGACCGGAGCGCATGCTCGCCAGCCTGAAAGTCGAGGACCTGGGCTACGAGCTCTACTCCGATCGCAGCATGGAGGCTGCGCGCGCCTTCGGGATCGCGTTCCAGCTCGATGCCGAGGCGGTGAAGCGCTACGAGGGCTTCGGGATCGACCTCGAGGCGGCGGCCGGGAGGGCCCATCACCAGCTGCCGGTGCCGAGCGTCTTCCTGGTCGGGAAGGGCGGCGAGATCCTCTGGGTGTACTCGAACGAGGACTACCGCGTGCGCCCCGAGAACGAGGCACTGCTCGAGGCGGCGCGGAAGTTCGTTCCCGAGAAGCGTCCCTAGGACGACTCGAAGACGAGCCGGAACCCGTCCTTGCCGAGGCGGTGCCGAGGCGTGTAGGCGAGGAGCTCGGGCCATCCCGTCCCGGCGAGCGACCCTTGGATGCGGTCGCGATTGGCGGCGTCGAAGCTTCGAAACGCGTCGAGGAGACCCTGGACGCTGTACAGGGTGTAGGGCATCACGGCCCGCTCGATGGGCGTTCCGCGCAGCGAGCTCTTGCACAGGCCCACCGCCCTAGGCAGCTCGGCCAGATCGGCAGGCCGGGAGTCGGCCCAGCTCTCGAGCTCCCGCAGCACCTCGAGGAGCAGCGGCACCGCGTCGCGACCCATGCAGCCGAGGACCTCGATGAAGGAGGGCGCGAGCGCATCGTCGTCGAGCCACTCCCCCTGGTCTTCGGCGTTCGGGAACTTGCAACGCTCGATCCAGCCCACGACCTGGAAGGCCGTCTCGAGCAGAAGCCTGCGAGACACCAGGTCGCAGAAGAAGTGCCCGTCGAGGGGACCCATGAGGGCGCAGTCGGCGAAGGATTCCCGAGCTCCCAACAGGTAGGGGTGCTCGGCGAAGTGCGCGGACAGTGCCGCCAGCAGGTCGTGGGTATGCGCCTCGATCGCCTCGCCGGCCTCGACCGAAGCGCCGACGGCGAAGCGCGCCTTCGTCATGCGATCGGCCGCCATGTTGCCGATCGCCTCGCTCCCGGTCATGGCGCTGAAGCGGGCACGCGCGGACGCCTCTCCGAGCTCGCTGCCCCAGCGGTAGTGCATGGCCGGGATCAGCGCGAACTCGTCCGAGTAGACCTCGACGAGATGCGCCGCCACGCGCTGGAGCGGCGTCGTCGGGAACAGCGGCGGCTCGGGATGCCGCTCTTCGAGGCGCCGGTAGATCTCGGTCGAGTCCTGCCAGGTCTCGTCTTCCGGCGTGACCACCATCGGAATGAAGCCGAGGCCCGTGCGACGCATGATCTCGGGCATGTCCGCGCGACGCTCGTCGAGCCAGACGCCCTTGTAGCGCAGGGCGGGACGCACCTTGGCCGTGAAGTAGGAGACCTCGAAGCCGTGGAGGACGTAGGGAGCGTCGGTGTGGTTGCGGTGCATCCCGGGAAAATATGGCATTGACTATGCCATTACCAGTCGATTCGCGTGGGGCGACGCTACGCTGCGAGGCGCCATGGATCTCTCGTCCGCCGCCGCCCCGCTCGGCGAACGCCTGAAGGCCGCCGGCCAGAGCGTCGCCGTCGTCGAGTCGTCGACGGGCGGCTTGATCGCCGCGTCCCTGCTCGCCGTCCCCGGCGCCTCCGCCTACTTCCAGGGCGGGACGGTGATCTACACCCGTCGCTCTCGTCATGCCCTGCTGCAGATCGACAAGGACGTCGTGGCCGATCTCGACCCGGGCCTCGAGCCCCTGGCGGGCCACTTCGCGACCCGGGTCCGGGAGATCCTCGATGCCACCTGGGGCATCGGCGAGCTCGGCATCGCCGGCCCGACGGGCTCGCCCTACGGCCACGAGGCGGGCACGAGCGCGATCGCGGTGAGCGGCCCGATCACCCGGGCGATCACGATCGAGACGGGCAGCGCGAACCGCGCGGAGAACATGCAGCGCTTCACCGAAGCCGCCATCCGGCTCCTCGGTGACGTGCTCGAGGAGGCGGGACGAGGATCCGGCGCCGACGGTACCCTCTCCGGATGACCGAGATCATCGGACCCACCTCGAGCTTCTTCGTCTCCCAGCGTCTGCGCCTCCACTACGCCGACTGGGGCAACGAGGGCGCCCCGACCGTCGTGCTCGTCCACGGCGGCAAGGACCACGCCCGCAACTGGGATCAGGTCGCCCGCAGGCTGCGCGACCGCTTCCACGTGGTGGCACCCGACCTGCGCGGCCACGGAGACAGCGCCTGGGCGATCGGGGGGACCTACGCGATCTGGGACTTCGTCCTCGATCTCGCCCAGCTGATCGAGGCCCTCGGGCCGGAGCCGGTGACCCTGATCGGACACTCCCTCGGCGGTGCCGTCACCCTCCACTACGCCGGCACCTTCCCCGAGCGGGTCGAACGGCTCGTCGCCATCGAGGGGATGGGACCGCCTCCGGACATGCAGAAGCAGATGTCCGAGACCCCGGCCCACGAGCGGATCCAGCGCTGGGTGCGCTCCATGCGCGGGCTCGCCGCGCGCACGCCGCGGCGCTACGAGTCGATCGAGCAGGCCGCCGGTCGCATGCGCGAGGCCAATCCGCATCTCACTCCCGAGCTCGCCCGGCACCTCACCCAGCACGGCGTCGCGCGCAACGAGGACGGCACCTTCAGCTGGAAGTTCGACAACTACGTGCGCGCCTTCGCACCCGCGCGCTTCCATCCCGGCGACACGCAGTCGCTGTGGGCGCGCATCCCCTGCCCCGTGCTGCTCCTGCGCGGCACAGAGAGCTGGGCCCGCGACCCCGAGAAGGACGGCCGGATGGGCGCCTTCCAGGACGCGCGGCTCGTCAACATCGAGAAGGCCGGACACTGGGTCCACCACGACCAGCTCGACGAGTTCATGACGGCCGTCGAGGGCTTCCTCTCCGAGACGGCTAGGAGCTAGGAGTTAGGAGCTAGGAGCGGGTGCTCGTCAGAGGGTCTCGACCAGCTCGAGCACGGTTCCGTCGGGATCCTTGAAGCACACGAAGCGCGAGCTGGGCCGGCCTTCCCACACGACCGTCGCCGGCTCGCCCACCACCTCGACACCGGCGGCGCGCAGCTCGGCGAGGTCCGCGTCGAGGTCCGCCGTGGCCAGGGCGATGCGCGCGATCCCCAGGTGGTTGAGCCGGGAGTAGGGAGCCTCGTCGTCCCGCGGCTCCCGCCACTCGAGCAGATCGATCACCAGGGGTGGGTGGCCCTTCAGCCGGAACAGGCCACCGCGCAGCCGGTAGTCGGAGAAGCCCACGGCCCCGGCGACCTCGGCCGTGTTGGTCGGCGGGACCTCGAGGAAGAGCTCGAAGCCGAGGGACTCGTAGAAGGCGCGCGACCGGTCGAAGTCGCTGCAGTTGACGTTCACGTGGACCAGGCCCTGGACGTTCATCGGCGCGACCTCCCCTCTCTCCCGCTCACACGACGGTGTCCGCGTTGTCGATCACGAGCTCGGCCCCGTTGACGTGCTTCGACTCGTCCGACGCCAGATACAGCACCGAGTAGGCCACGTCGTCGGGCTCCCCCAGCCCCATCGCCGTGCGCGCGGCCTCGCGATCGGGCTGCTCGGAGAGTCGCACGTCCTGCAGACCCTCGAGCGCCGCCTCCACCATCGGCGTGTCGATGCTCCCGGGGTGCACGGAGTTGCAGCGGATCCCGTTGCGACGCTCCTTGCAGTAGACGGCGAGCGACTTGGTGAGCGAGCGGATTCCGCCCTTTGCCGCCGAGTAGGCGAAGTAGGGCGAGATCCCGACCAGCGCCGCCGTCGAGGACATGTTGATGATCGAGCCCCCGCCCCGCGCCTTCATCGCCGGGAGCGCCGCCCGGCAGCCGAAGAAGGTCCCGTCCAGGTGGACGCGGAGGGTGCGGCGCCAGATCTCGGTGGTGGTGCGCGAGACGTCGGCGATGACGGCGATTCCGGCGTTGTTGACCAGGACGTCGAGACCTCCGTAGCGATCCACGACGTGGTCCACGAGCGCGGGCCAGCTCTCCTCCTCGCCCACGTCCTGATGCACGAACTCGGCGCCGATCTCCGCGGCAAGCGCCTCCCCGCCCGCGACGTCCACGTCCGTCAGCACCACCGAGGCGCCCTCGGACGCGAGGAGGCGCGAGTCGGCGGCTCCGAGGCCGGATGCGCCGCCGGTCACGATGGCGACCTTCCCCTCGACTCGACCCATGACCCCGCCCTCCCTCAATTCGCGGCCCGAGGGTATCCGGGAGTCGCGGGGCTCGCTGCGGCCTGAACCGCGCGAAGGCGGCCGACGGGATCGGCGGGGCTGGTGTAGCGTCGCCGCGATCATGCCGAAGGACTTCTCCCTCCCGCTCTTTGGCCTGAAGCTCGGCGCCGCCGTCAACCTCGCGCTGCTCTACTGGACCCTCGGCCTCGAGTCGCCGGACCCGCATGCGGTGATCCCGGCCTGGATCCTGCTTTGCGTTTCGGCGTTCCGATGCCTGTTCCCCAATCGCTACCTCCACAACGTCGTCTTCCACGACACGCCGCTCAGCTCGATCTTCCTGACCCGCCTGCTCGCGACCTTCTCGGAGGTCGCCTACATCTACCAGTTCTCCCACGTGATCCGTGTGCTGAACGTCGACGGAGCCGGATGGATCGACGCCCTCTCGTGGCTCATGGTCGTGCAGGTCGTCGTCTCCCAGGGATTCGTGTGGACCGCCATCGGGACCCGCCGCCTCGGCCTCTACTTCCACGAAGAGCTCGGCTGGTTCGTGATCTTCGCCGCGAACACGCTCGCGAGCGCCGTCCTCCTCGCGACCGCCGGCGAGCTTGGAGACGGGCGCGTCCTGCTCGTGCTGAACGTCGGGTTCGGGGCGTTCTACCTGCCCTGGCAGGTGCTCCACCTGCGATCCCTGCGGGCCGAGGCGACGCCGGGGCACGTGTCGTGGGCGAGCGGCCTGGGCGACGCGCTCCGCGAGCGGAATCGGCGGACCGACGCCGCCTCCTGGGGCGGCTGGATCGGCCTGACCTGGATGGTCGCCTACTGGGCCACCCTGATCCCGGCCTGGGTCACCGCGATCGCGGTGATCCTGTCCGGCTCGTAGTCTCGCGCGCTCCTGGACTACGTTGCCCGCGATGAGCGAACCCTACGTCCTCTACGGCTCCCACGCGTCCTACTACACGGCCAGGCCCCGCGCCCTGCTGCGCAAGAAGGGCATTCCCTTCGTCGAGCGCCTGCCCAGCGCGCCGCGTTTCCGCGAGGTCGTGCGGCCCACGACGGGGAGCCACCGCATCCCCCAGCTCGAGGCCCCCGACGGCACCGTCATCCAGGACTCCCTCGAGATCGCGGACTTCCTCGAGGCGCGACACCCCGAGCTTCCCTCGTTCCCGGAAGGCCCCCGGCAGCGGCTCTTCGTCCATCTCTTCGAGCTGCTCGGAAGCGAAGGCCTGGTGGGGCTCGCGTGGAAGTTCCGCTGGCTGCATCCCGACGAGAACCTCCACTTCGTGAAGATGGACTTCGGCCGCTCGTTCCGGCCCCAGGGCAGCGACGAGGAGCTGCTCCACTACGGCGGCCGGATCGCCGACCGCATGCTCAGCCACGGACGCACCGAGGCGAGCCCGGAGACGCTCGACGCCATGGACGAGGAGTACACCGCCCTCCTCTCGCGACTCGAGACCCACTTCATCGAGCATCCCTACCTGCTGGGAGGGCACCCCTCGGCGGCGGACTACTCGCTGATGGGCGCGCTCTTCGCGCACCTGGGCCGCGACCCGCTGCCCCGGCGCCGCATGCAGGAGACCGCACCCCGCGTGTTCCGCTGGGTCGAGCACATGCTCGTCCCCGATGTCCAGTCCCCGGAGTTCTTCGACCGGCCGATCGAGTACCCGGCGAACGACGAGATCCCGCCGACCGCAGAGGACGTCCTCCGCCACTTGCTCACGCGCTACGGCGAGGGCTTCCGCGCAAACGTGGTGGCGGTGAACGAGTACGTCGAGCGCAACGGCCTGTCGGCGGGCGACGCCTTCTCCAAGGAGACCGACCAGCCCGTCCTCGACGGCTGCAACCCGCACTTCGCCTGGGTCACCCAGCGGGCGCTCGACCACTACGCGAGCCTCGAGGGCGCGGACCGCGAACACTGTCGGGAGCTGATGGAGCGCTGCGGGGGGCTCGCGCTGATCGAGACGAAGCTCGCCCAGCGGATCGAACGCCGCGATCACAGGCTCTTCGTGGCCTAGAGCTTCCTCGCTCGAGCCGAGGAGCGGCCCCTGGCGGAGAGCCCGGCCGCGGCGAGCAGCGCGAAGACACCGAGCAGCGCGGGCTCCGGTGCCCGCGCGAGGAGCAGGGCGCTGGTTCCGTCCGTGAAGTCGACATGGACGGGGATCCCGCCTCGAACGATGGGCGGGTCCTGGAAGCGAAACCGGAGCGACTCGACCTCTCGCTCGTCACCAGTCGCGACTTCGATCAAGGAGCCGGGAGCGACCACGGTGACCAGGGGCTTCCCATCGGGCGCGAGCACGAGCGCCAGCGTGTCGAAGACGTTGCCGTCCTCGGGTCCGACGAACGGGGTGAACCAGACGTTGTCGTCCGCATCGACGACGGGGAGCGCGAAACTCAACAAGAGGAAGGTCAGCGATGGATCCAGCCCCGGAACGGGATCCCCTTCCGTCGCGAGCAGGGTGATGTCTTCGCCGTCTGCGGACACGTAGAGCCCGAGGTCCGGGAGCGGGTCGATCGAGAGCGGAGTGAGGGGATCGGGGAGGAAACCGGATCCAGGGGGAAACGAGAAGCCCGCGTTGAAGCCGGAGCCACCACTGCCCGAACCTTCCGGCGCGCCGAACACCGCGGACTTGCCGGACTGCCCCAGCGCGAAGCGGCCGATGGCCCCATCGAGCTCCTCGTACACGGGAGTCGGCCCCCCCGGCCCGAGCGACCACAGGCCGGCGCCGGCCCGCAGCCAGGTCTCGCCGCCGGGGACACGGGCCACGGATCCGATCTCGCCGAGACCGGCGACCTCTCCCTCACGGGCGAGGATCCGGAAGCCTCCCGCAACCCGCTCCAGCAGCGCACTGTCGTTCGATTCGTCGACACCGGTCCCGGAGAGCCGTGCGGTTGCCAGGAAGCTCGGTTCGTAGGGGTTGGTGCTGGCCGGCTGCGCGCTCTCGACCACGAGACCGGGATGGCCAGCCAGCGTGTCCCCGGGAACGAGGAGCGGCTCGAGCTGGGAGCCGATCGACCAGATGCCCGTCCTCGACTCTTCCTCACTCCCGAAGGTCGCCCTCAGATGGCGCGCGTCGTAGCCGAAGCCCGACAGGTCGAGGTCCGGACCCCCCGGAAGCCGATCGCCCGTCTGCAGCAGCGGCTCGAGCGCCCCACCCAAGGGAGCGCGATACAAGACCCCTCGCGAGTCCCCATCGATGACCTGGCCCTGGAGCAGGGTGGCTCCATCTTCCTGGCGAACCGGATCGAATCCGACCACGAAGCCCGGCTCGCCCGGAAGGGGCGGGGGAAACACACCCGGCGCGACCCACTCCACGTCACCGGAGGGCGAGACCCACCAGCTCCCGTGATCCCCGGGATCACCCGGCTCGAACGACGCCGAGAACGCGAGCCCCCCATCGGGAGTGAGACGCGTTCTCGCCAGGGTGGTGAGTGAGGCTCCGCCCGATCCCGGTGCGGACCCGCCTGTGGCGTAGAGGGTCTCGAAGGTGACGTCGCGAGCGCCCCCCAAGGCGGAGATCGGGAGGAGCAGGCCGAGCAGGACGGGGAGCAAGGCGACGCCACGCATCGGGTGTATGTGGTCGAGCCTCGGCCGAAGTGTCGGCCCCGGCACGACGCCTAGCTCGAGGCCGGCTCCTCGGGTCGCGTCGGCTCTTCCATGCGCACCACGCGGTAGCCCTCCGAGACGCGCAGCATCGTGTCGCACCAGACCCGGCCCTCGAATCCGTAGCGGACCTGCACCCCGCGCAACGCGCCGGACACGAGCTGCCGCGCGGCCTCCTCGAGGCTCGCCTCTCCCTCGGCGCGGCGCCCCGCTCCCGCCTTGAGGCGAACGCTCAGGACGCGCGCGGCACGCCCGAGATCCCGGACGAGCTCGTGAAGGCCCGCTTCGTCGAGGACGGCCTGATGGAGATCCGGTAGGGGCTCCCGCGGTTCGGGGTCGAGCGAGGACGTCGACGTCGCGGACGAGAGCGCCGCGGGCGTCGGGCGATCGGCGTTGGGCAGCATCACGATGGCGTTGTGCGGGGCCGGGCAGACGTGCTGGCAGATGCCGCACCCGGTGCACAGGTGCGGATCGATCGAGGGCGCGCCCTCGCCCAGGGAGACGACGCCCGGAACCGGGCAATGCTCGGAGCAGAGGCTGCACGGGGATCCGAGCCGGTTCAGGCAGTCGAGGGCCTGCACGGAGGCCGTTCCCAGGGCCGCCGGCGCCTCGCTGCGGAGCGCACCCGGCTCGCAGGCCGCGATGCACGGCAGGTCCTCGCACATCCGGCACGGACTTCGAATCGGGTCGATGATCGGGGTCTCCGCCGCATCGCGCAGGCTCTGCGGCGCCGAGACGATGGCGTCGTGGGGACAGGCCCCTGCGCAATCGCCACAGCGCGTGCACGCCGCGAGGAAGGCCTCCTCGGCGATCGCCCCGGGCGGGCGCAGCAGGGGAAACGCGCCGTTCGCGGTGCCCCGACGCGGCGTCGCCCGCATCTCGGGATCCAGCCACGAGATCACGCCCGGTAGCGTCTCCCCCTCGCGCACGATGGGGCGAGGGTCGGGGCGCGCCTCCTCGCGCCGGGCACGGCCGCGCAGCAGCTCGCGTCGGGTCAGGTCGCCGCGGGACACGTCAGGGCCCCGGCGGGCCGGCGGTCGCGGCGGCCAGCGGATGGCACTGCAGGCAGCTCTGCCGCCCCGGGTGCGATGTGCGCAACGGCGCGCGTCCGCCCGGGCCGTGGCACGCGTCGCAGTTCTCCCGCATCCAGTCCGCGTGGGGAACCGAAGGCGGCGCGCCGTCGTAGGCGATGCTTCCGCCCTCCGATGCGAAGCCCCGCCAGTCGTTCCCCACCTCGGCGGCGGCGTTGGCGGCGAGCCGGGTGAAGCCGGCCTGCTCGGGCGCATGACACTGGGTGCAGCTGGCGAGCTCCGCGTGGGGCAGCGCACTGGCCCTTCGGCCGCCCAGCACGACGCCCTGGCCGTGACACGCCAGGCACTCGCCCGCCGAGCCGGTGCTCACCGGATGCGGAATCGTGGGCGGCGCGCCGTCGAAGGCTCGCCGGCTCTCGCGGGGCGCGAGCTCGCCGTCCCCGTCGGCGGAAGCCGCGACCAGCCCGGGCGGGACGCCCCGCTTGCGCCAGGGATTCGACTCGAGCTCCGCGTGGCTTCGGGCCGGCGGCACGGGGCCGGGGTCGGGCCGCGCGACCACCGGGGGCACCACGGGCTCGTAGCGTCCGCCCGAGGTCCCGGTCACGAGTCCGATTCCGGCGATCACGACTCCGACCGCCGCGACCACGCCGACCAGGCGGCCTCCCGCCTCCTGCCTAGCCATCCGCCCCCTCTCGCAGCGGCTCGGCGAAAGGCGAGCGCTTGCGCACCCGCGCCGCGCACTTCTTGAAGTCCGGCTGCTTCGAGAAGGGATCGTGGGCGTCGAGGGTCAGGTCGTTGATCAGGCGATCCTCGTCGAAGAACGGCACGAAGAGCGTTCCGACCGGCGGATCCCCGCGGCCTCCGATCCAGACGGGCAGCTCGATCGAGCCGCGGCGCGTCTCCACGACCACCACCTCTCCGTCGTCGACCCCCAGCGAGCGCGCGTCGTCGCGATGCATCTCGACGTAGGCGTTGGGCATGGCCCGCCGAAGCGGCGGAATCCGCATGGTCATCGAGGCCGTGTGCCAGTGCTCGAGGACGCGCCCGGTGCACAGCCAGAGGGGCCACTCCGCATCGGGCGACTCGGGCGGCGGATCGACGGGGCGAAGCCAGATCTGGGCGCGGCCGTCCTTCGTGGGCGAGTGGTAGAAGTCGAACTCCTTGCCCTCGGCCACGTAGGGGTCGTCGAAGCCCGAGAAGCGGAAACGCGTCTCGCGCCAGCTCCCGTCCGGCTGCTCGACGACCGGCCAGCGCAGACCGCGAGCCTTCACGTAGACGTCGTAGGGAGCCAGGTCCTTGTGCTTCAGCCGCGAGAAGCTCCGGTACTCGTCGAAGAGCGCCCGGTCGACGTTGAAGTCGCGGAAGCGCTTCCAGTCCCAGACCGGGACGGCCTCGCCCGAGGCGTCGCGCACATCGAAGAGGAAGGCGCCGGACGCGTCCTTCATGCCCTCGTGACCCTTTTCGTGCAGGCGCCGCGCGACGGCGATCACCTGCCACACGTCGTCCCGCGCGTCTCCCGGCGGGTCGACCATCTTGAACCACTGCTGCGTCCGACGTTCGGAGTTGCCGAAGATCCCGTTCTTCTCGACCCACATGGCGGAGGGCAGGATGAGGTCGGCCCCGACGGTCGTGGCCGTCGGATACACGTCGGACACGATCAGGAACTTGTCGGGGTCCGCGACGCCGGGGTCGAAGAGCTTGTGGCGGTTGGGAAGCGTCTGGCCCGGGTTCGTCACCTGCACCCAGAGCGTGGACACGTCGCCCCCTTCGGCAGCGGGCTTGCTCCACTGCTCGAACATCTTGACCGTGTGGTACCCCATCTTGTCGCGGATGCGCCCGGCCGGTAGGCCCCAGATCTCCTCCGCCTGCTTGCGATGTTCGGCGTTCTCGACCAGACGCCCGCCCGGGAGCAGGTGCGCGAGGGTCCCGACCTCGCGCGCGGTGCCACACGCCGACGGCTGCCCCGTGAGGCTGGTCGGTGCGTCCCCGGGGCGACCGAAGTGGCCCGAGAGCAGATGGCACGCATGCACCAGCGTGTTGATCGCGGTGCCGCGGGTGTGCTGGTTCATCCCCATGCACCAGAGGCTGGTGATGCGCAGGTCCCGCCTTCCGAACAGATCGCCGAGCATGCGGATGTCGCGCGCCGGAACCCCGGAGACCTCCTCGACCCGCTCGGGCGTCCACTCGGCGATCCCCGCCTTGAACTCCTCGAACGAAATGGACCGGCCGTGCAGAGACGGTGGCTCCGAGTCGGCCTTGAACGCGCAGTGCTGCTCGACGAACTCCTGGTGCCAGGTGTCGTTCGCGATCAGCAGGTGCAGGATCCCGTTGGCGACCGCGAGATCGGTGTGGGGGCGGAACTCGAGGTAGTGGTTCGCGTAGCCGGTGCTTCGTGTTCGCCGCGTGGAGAGGTCGATGATCGTGACCTCCTCCCCGCGCGACCTCCGATCGATCACCCGCGAGAACAGGATCGGATGCATCTCGGCCGGGTTGTTGCCCCAGTTGATCAGCACGTCGCACGCGTCGAGGTCGTCGTAGCAGCCCGCGGGCTCGTCCACCCCGTAGGTAGCCAGGAAGCCCGTGACGGCGGACGCCATGCACAGCCGTGCATTCGGGTCGATGTGGTTGTTGGAGAGCCCGGCCTTCATGAGCTTCTGCGCCGCATAGCCCTCGGGAATGGTCCACTGGCCGCTGCCGTAGATGGCGAAGCCCCCGGGGTCGGCCAGGATGCGCTCGGCGATGACGTCGAGGGCGCGGTCCCAGGAAATGGGCACGTGCTTGCCGCCCTGCTTGAGGAGCGGCGTCGTGAGCCGGTCCTCGCCGTAGAGCGCGAGGCCCACGTGGTAGCCCTTCACGCACAGGAGGCCGCGGTTCACGTCGGCCTTCCGGTCTCCGGCCACGGCGACCACCCGCCCCTGCTTCACGCCGACCTGGACGTGGCAGCCGGTTCCGCAGAAGCGACACGGTGCCTTGTCCCACGTGACGCCCGCCTGGGGATCGGGCGCGGCATCGGCGGTCTCCCCGCTGCCCGCCGCGGCGGTGGCGGCCGCCATCGCCGTGAGCTTCACGAAGCTCCTTCGATCGAGTTCCATCACGCGCCCTCCGGCAGCAGATCTTCGAAGTCGGCGTAGACGACCTCCACGCCGGCGACTCCCGGCACGGCCCGGATCGCCTCGACCCGGGCCTCGACCTCGGCGTCGGTGGCGGTGTCGAGGGTGGCGGGCCAGCGGTGCTGGCTGCAGCTCCCCAGCTCGAGCTGCGGGAAGCCCGAGAGCCCCGCACGGGCGCAGGCCCGCGTGGCGTCCGACGCGTCGTCGAGCACGAGGACGAGGCCGAGAACGGGCATCAGCCAGCCTCCCGGGTCCGCGGCGGCCCGAGGCCGGAGCGACCCGTCAGGACCTGGGCCGCGATCTTGACCGCCACCGTGAAGACGCCGAGCCCGACCGCCCAGATCCCCACCGTGAGCTTCCACTCGGTCGGGCTGGGGGCGTACTCGACGATCTCGTGCAGGGTGCTCGGTACGAAGCCCGGCACGATCATCCCCATGCCCTTCTCGATCCAGACGCCGACGAAGGTGAGCACGCAGGCCAGCAGGACGAGCCCGGGACGCCGGCGGGAGACGGGCAGGAGCAGCACGACCGCGGCCGTCGCGTTGAGCGCGATGGCGCTCCAGATCCAGGGGACGAGGGCCGAGTGGCCGTCGAGCCCCAGGTACAGGTAGCGCGCCGCCGCGGCGTGGGAGCCGCCGGTGTAGAGCTGGGTGAAGACTTCGGCGCCCAGCAGGAAGAGGTTCACCCACACGGTGACGCGCAGGATCCGGGCGAGGGTGCGGATGGGGCCGTCGGGGATCGCCAGCTTCATCAGCCGGCGGATCAGCGTGAGGGCGACGATGAGGAAGGCGGGGCCGGTCACGAAGGCCGACGCGATGAAGCGCGGAGCGATGATCGCGTCGTTCCAGAAGGGTCGGCTGCCGAGTCCCGTGTAGAGGAAGGCCGTCACCGTGTGGATCGAGATCGCCCAGGCCACGGAGAGGAACACGAAGGGCACGTACCACTTCGGATTCAATGGCTTCCCGACGAACCGCGAGTAGATCATGTAGCCCGAGATGTGCAGGTTGAGCAGCAGGTACCCGATCAGCACGACCACGTCCCACGCGAGCATCGACATCGGCCAGTGGAAGCGGCCGATGATCGGCGCCATGTGCCAGAGACGGTCGGGGCGCCCCATGTCCACGATCACGAAGGCCACGCACACGATGATGGCCGCGATCGCGAGCAGCTCGCCCACGATCACGACCTCGTGCATCTCCTCGTCGTCGTAGAGATAGGCGGGAATCACCATCATCACCGCGCCCGCGGCGAGGCCGACACCGAAGGTGAAGTTCGCGATGTAGAGGCCCCAGGAGACGTGGTCGTTCAGGTTGGTGAGCGCCATGCCCTGGGCCAGCTGTTGCGCCCAGGCATTCGCGCCGACCAGCGCCATCGCCGTCAGCGCGAACATCCAGGCGTAGAAGAGCAGCCCGCCGTCGACGGAGATCTTGACGCACTCCCAGAGGAAGCGCGGGTAGGTGACGAGATGGGAGTCGCCGGCGGGGGGCGCTTGATCGGCCGTCGTCGTGCTCATCGGGCTCCCGGCTCAGGAGTCGAAGAAGTAGAAGAATCGCGGGCGCGTTCCCAGCTCTTCCTTGAGCACGAACACGCGCTTGTTGGCGAGCACCCAGCGGATCGGCGACTCGGGGTCGAGCAGGTTGCCGAAGACGCGCGCGCCGGTGGGACAGGCCTCCGCACACGCCGGCAGCTTGCCCCGCCGCGTGCGGTGAAGACAGAAGTGGCACTTCTCGACCACGCCCTGAGGCCGGACGCGATTCGAGAGGTAGCCCTGGTCCGGGTTGATCTCCTCTGCCGGGATCTCGGGCTTGGTCCAGTTGAAGCGGCGGGCGTGATAGGGGCACGCGGCCTCGCAGTAGCGACACCCGATGCACCAGTCGTAGTCGACGACCACGACGCCGTCCTCCTCCTTCCACGTCGCCTCGACGGGGCAGACGGAGACGCACGGCGCGTCGTCGCACTGCTGGCACTGGACGGGCATGTAGTACTTGCCCGGGGCCGGGACGGCGTGGTCGTAGGTCGCGGAGGCGTGCTCGAAGTCGAGGCTGCCCTGCTCCATCTCGAAGACCCGGATGTAGGACTGGTTGGTGGCGCGGTCGTGGTTGTTCTCTTCGTGGCAGGCCTCGGCACACTTCCGGCAGCCGTTGCACACCGAGAGGTTCAGGGCGTAGCCGAACTGCACGCCGGGGATCGGCTTGTCGTCCGCGACCTGCACCCTGGCTCCGCGCTCGCGGAGCGTGTCCTCCTCGATGCGACGCAGGACGCCCTGGATGTCCTCGGGCGAGAGCTCGCGGTAGTGGCGCTGCAGGAACTGGTCGAGCGAGAGGTCCTTGGTGAACTCGCGCACGGGCTCCATCACCTTGGCGAAGGCCGCCACACCCAGGGTGGCGCCGATCCCGGCGATGGCCGTGCGGCGGGTGACGTCACTCATGCTCGGAAGCCTCCTCCGCCCCGTGGCGTCCCGGGGCGCCGTTCTGCGCGGCGGGCTGGAACCGGTCGTTCGGCCCGGGGGCGGGCGAGACCAGCGGATAGGCGGGCTGGTGCGCGTCGTGGCATGCGACGCAGTTGTTGCGGACGAAGGGCCCGCGGCTGCGGTCCCAATGGCCGCGGCCGCCGCCGTGTGCACCGTGCTCGAACGACCGCAGCACCGGCCCGTGGCACTGACCGCAGAGCGTCATCACCTCCGCGAAGGGAATCGCCTGGCCGTCGGCGAGCCGAAGCCGCGTCCGGTCCGTCGGGTCGTGGCAGCTCGCGCAGGCGAGCGCACCGTGGGCGAGCGCGATCTCGCCGTGGATCGACTCGTCTCCCTCGGAGGCCAGCGCGGCCGAGCCACTCGGGCCGTGGCAGGTCGCGCACTCGATGCCGATCGCGACTCCCGAGGCGTCCCGGAGGCCGCTGTCGACCTTGCCGAGGAGCGGAGGATTGCGGATCTCGACGGGATGAAGCTCCGAGGACGCGGGCTCCACGCTCTGCGCGGCGAGGCCCACGAGAAGCAGGAAGCCCACCACCACCCACGTCTGTGACGGCAAGATCGAACGTCCCTCCGCGGGCACCCTACCACGCGCTGCGATCGGTTCGCACCCGGGGAAGTCAGGAGGTCGTGGCCGCCTTCCGGAGCTTCCGGAACTGGAGCTTCCGGAACTCCCGGGGCGTCTGGCCGGTCCAGCGCCGGAAGGCGCGGCCGAAGGCGCTGAGCTCGGAGTAGCCGAGCAGGAAGGCGACCTCGCTCAACGAGAGCTCGCGCCGCGTCAGGTACTCGCGAGCCAGGCCCGAACGGATCTCCTCGCTGACCTGTTGGAAGGACAAACCTCGCTCGTCGAGCCTTCGCTGGAGCGTGCGCTCGCTCATGCCCAGCTGGCGCGCCGTCGCTTCGAGACGCGGAGCCCCCGAAGGCAGGGCATCGGCGACCGCACGTCGCAGCGCGTCGAGCAGCGGGTCGTCGCCCGGCAGGCTCGCCAGCAGGTTGCGCGCGTGGGCCTCGAGCACCGAGAGAAGGCCGGGGTCCGCTCCGACCACTTCGGCCCGCAGCGCGGCGTCGCTCACCACCACCGCGTCGCACGAGGCCCCGAAGCGGACCGGCGCGCCGAGCAGGGACTCGTACTCGGCCCGGCTCTCCGGCTCGTCCCGTCGGAGCTCGACCCCCTCGACGGCATCCGGCCGACCGGTGAAGCGGCGCGCACCGCTCACCCAGATCGCCATGGTGACCTCGCCGTCCTGGTAGCGGCCGGCCGCCGTCGACTCGGGCACCCGGTAGGTGATCGCCCAGCTCCCGCCCCGGGGCTCGAGGGCGATCTCGCTCCGGGTCTGGTGGAGCTTCAGATAGCGGGCGGCGTTGGTCACGACCTCGGAGAGGGTGGGTGAGTTCATCACCAGGAAGCCGAGCACGCCGAAGTCCCGGGGCTCCATGTCGAGACCGAGACGGATCCCGAGCGTGGGATCGCGAAGGGCCCGGGCCGCCGCCTCGAGGGCGGCCACGTAGTCG